>DASWNZ010000225.1:0-31568 GCA_036398975.1 Longimicrobium sp. | reverse complement strand
GTACGCAAAGTACTTCTGCGGCTCGCTCGTGATGAACGGCTGCGCACCGTCGTGGTTCACCGCCGTGACCACGCCGTTGTTGGGCGTGGACGAGGTGTTCCGCGGCTCGGCGTCGAAGAACACCTTGACGGAGTCCATGGTCACGCCGTCGTGCGTGCCGATCGCCTGCCCGATCAGGTTCTTCACCCGCATGTCGAACGCAAAGGTGTCCGCCACCGTCGTCACGTTGTCCGTGAGGAGGGAGACGTTCACGTGCTGTCCGCCGTAGTAGATGCGGTCGCCCTGCACTCCGGCGGGCGCGGGCGCGCCCGGCTCCGAGCAGCGCACCGTGGCCGAGCGCGTGTTCGCCACGCACTGCAGCCGCAGCGGCCCCTCGGCGGGCGCGGTGCCCGGCGTGACCGGCTTGCCCACCGGCCGGTCGCCCGACGCCTGGCCCACCGCCACGCGCATGATCAGCTCCGCGTCTGCGCGGGTGATCTGCCCGTCGCCGTCCGCGTCGCCGCGGCCCGGGACGTCGAAGCTGGCCGGGATCGGACGGCCCGCCAGGTAGGCATAAACGGCAAGGGCGTCGGCCGATGTGATTCGGCCGTCGCCATTGACGTCACCCACCAGGCCCGGGTCGCGCTGCTGGGCCAGTGCCGGGATCAGGGCGCCCAGAAGGAGCACCCCGGCCAGCACGGCCGCCTTTATGGAGGAGCGGGACATCGATAGTCCGAGAGGAAAGTCGATCGGCGGAAGGAGCCGCTGCATCGGGCGTTCAGCGCAGCCCGCACGGGTGCGCTGGGGAGGTGCGTATCGCGGAAACAGTCCACCCGCAGCTCAGCCGGGCGACCCGCTTCGAAACGAAAGCAGCGGAAGTAGCTGGCGAAACGGCGGAGAGACGCGGCCTGCGGAACCGGGGGCGAGAGCCTTCACGTTAAACGTACTTTGCACAAAGCGCAATCCCGCGGCCCAGATCTGGACAGCGGGTGCCGCCGAGCAGCCGATCCGGCAACCCGTGGGTGCAGGTCAGGCCACGACTTCCACTTCACGGACATCCCCTCCGCTCGCCATCTCGTCGACGGTCTCGAGGTAGGCCTCGATGGCGTCCCGGATGTTGTCGAGCGCCTCCTCCTCGGTACCTCCCTGCGACCAGCAGCCAGGAAGACGAGGACAGCTCACGTCGTAACCTTCTTCCGACCTGTTGAGAACGACCTTGTAGATCAAATCGACCCCTTGATGTCACGCCGCGACGGTGATGCGCTGGACACCGACGAAGTCCATGCTCGCGACATCCTCACCCTGCACCTCGATGCAGAGCTCGGCGGCCTCGCGTACGCGCTCCATCAGCTCGTCCAATGATCGCGCCTGCGTGTGGCATCCGGGGAGCGCGGGGACGGAAGCGACGTAGCAGCCGCCCGCGTCCCTTTCGATCACCACGGTGAATTCTCGGCTCACGTAGCTCCCCCGGGGTGCGATCCTGTTCGAGCCCGCACAAGGCTGCACGAACTTCCCCGCGGAATCAAGGTCCGCCGGGAAACTCGTGCGCGAGCAGGCGCGAAGTCAGCGCTCGAGCCTGAACCCCGGGTCCACGCGCGGGCGCTGCGCGGCGTTGGCGACGGCCCAGCCTGTGGCATACATCCACTGCGTCATGCGGGTGAGCTTGGCGATGTCGATCCGCTCCGGCTCGTCCTCCGGCGTGTGATAGTCCGGGTGCAGGAGGGTGGTGAAGAAGATGGCCGGCACCCCCTCACGCGCGTACGGAAGGTGGTCGCTGCGGAAGTACCAGTTCTCCGGGTGCGCGGGATCGTCCCAGCTGTTGTCGAGGAGGAAGCGGGTATGTCGGCGGTTGGCCTCCAGAGCCATCTCCACCAGCGCCGTGGAGTTGCGGTGCGGCGGGATGGAGCCCAGGAGCGCCGCGCTGTCCGGATGGTTGCGGCCGATCATGTCGCCGTTGAGCACCGCCACCAGCGACTCCTTTGGAACCGTGGGGCGCGCGGAGTACCAGCGTGATCCCAGCAGCCCCCGCTCCTCCGCCCCGTGCCATACGAAGAGCGCCGAGCGCCGCCCCGGCCGCCGCACAAAGGCGCGGCCGATGGCCAGGAGCGCCACGCTGACCGTGGCGTTGTCGTCCGCCCCGTTCCAGATGGAGTCGCCGTTCACCGGCTCGCCTATGCCGTCGTGGTCCTGGTGGCCGCTGAACACCACGTGCTCCGCGCGCAGGCGAGGGTCAGTGCCGGGAACGCGCGCCACCACGTTGACCGAGGGATACACGAAGCTCTCCACCGCGAGATCCGCGGTGAAGCGGGCGCCCTCCGCCAGGCGCTCCATCACCTCGGGGCGCACGAGGAAGACGGGCGGGCCTCCGGTGGCAGGCACCGCGTTCCCGGGCTCGTCCAGGAGGTAGAGACCCTCGCGCTGCCAGTGCTGCATCCGCCCGAAGGCGACCGCGGCGACGGTGTCCGCGACGAGCACGATGGCGGCGGGGTTCCCCGCGCGGAGCGCCGTGCTCTGCTCGCGCATGGCGCTCATCGCGTAGCGCCACTCCCACAGGCTCACGCCGCGCGGGGGAACGCGCGAAGGCGCCCTCAGCCGCGCGACCACCACGCGCCCCTCCGTCGCGGCGCCCGCCCCCTCCACGCGGGTGACCTGCGCATCCACCCGCGCGGAGACCGGGGAGAGGAGGACCGCATCCTCCCACAGCGCCAGCGGCACGCCGCCGATGGCCACGGTGCTCGCCGCCGTCTGCCGGATGCGTCGCAGGGGGAAGAACTGGAAGTATGTGCCGTCGTCACCGGCCGGCAGCATCCCCGCCTGCCGTGCGCGCTCCGCCACCCAGACGGAGGCCCGCAGCTCGTCCTGCGTCGCGCCCTCGCGCCCGCGCATCGAGTCCGACGCCATGGCGAAGAGGTCGCGGCGGAGCTCCTCGCGGGTGATGGCGGAGAGCGCGGGTGGCGCTGCGCTCGGGGCGGCGGCGCGAGGATTCTGCGCCGCGGCGGCGCCGGCCGCGAGGGCCAGCATCGCGGCCAGGGCGATGGATCGGGTGTGTGGCATCCGCTGGGCTCCCGTTGGGGTGCACGCCGTGGGTCGCCGCACCGTCAGCGCACGTGCCGGGCCGCGCGGTCGGGCGTCGCGGCTCAGGGCGCGCGGTCGCCGACGGGGTTCGCGATCACGAGCCGGTATCCCAGGTCCACCTCGCTGCGGCGCAGGAGATCTCCGTGCCGGCGCTCCCACGTGCCATCCTCCAGGTCGCTGCGCAGGCGGGCCAGCCCGGGCTCCACGTCGCCGATCATGGAGAAGAGGGAGATCGCGCCGCGGACACCTGCGTCCAGGTATGCGTGCGGCCGCCGCCAGTATGCCCCGAGAAATCCGTCGGTGCAGTCGTGCGGCACCATCACCGGCCGCACTTCCATCTCCCCCAGCACGCCCGCGAGCTCCTCCATCGAAGGAAGGATGCGGCGGTCGATCTCCCCAATCTCCGGGAAGTAGTCGTCGACGAGCCAGAAACCGGACGCTCCCGGTGAGGCCGTGAGGATGACGATCCGATGCCGCGCCGCGCGGGCCAGCTCGGCGAGGCCCCGCACGCGATCGGGCCAGTGGTGCACCGTCAGGATGGCGAGCGCCGCGTCGAACGACTCGTCCCTGAACGGCAGGTCCGTCGCGCTCGCCTGCACCACCTGCGCGCTCCCCGCGCGGCGCTGCCGGATCATCTCCAGCGACGGTTCCACGGCGACGACGGCGCGATCGGTCGGCTCGTACGATCCCGCGCCCGCGCCGACGTTCACCACGCTCGCCGCGTCGCCCAGCGCGCCGAGTATGGCGGCGCCGATCCGCGGGTCCGGACGCCGGTAATGCGCGTAGCCGAGGCCGATCTCGTCGTAGAGCTGCGGCATCCTGTCACCGTTCCCAAGCTGCGGCTGACTGCACTGCACACATCGTAAGGCATACTCGCACCGCGATCAAACGGCAACCGGGGGATGCAATCCCCCGGCTGGAACCACGGGAAGACGGCTGAAGCCGTCTCGCGCGCCGCAGCCGTTACGCCTGGGCGGGGATCGCATCAGTTACGCGGCCGTCGCGCGCGTCGAACGGCCTCCTGCCCGCGCCAGTGTTTACGCGCCGGGACCGATCTCGCCCGCGAGTCCGCGCAGGCGGACTTTGTGCTTTTGTTGCAGCGAGTTCACTCGCCCGAGTTCCCCAATGCCCTGTCTCCCACTCCCCCCTCACCCACCCCGCAGCGTAATCGCGGGGTCAACCGCGGCGGCGCGGCGGGCGGGGATCCAGGCGGCGGCGGTGGCGACGAGGATGACGCCGAGGGCAGCGATGGCGGTGACTGACGGCAGCGGGACGTAGCGGAAGCTGTCGTCGGCGGACAGCATGGCGCGCAGGCCGAGGAGGCTCACCGGAAGCCCGATCAGGAGGCCGAGGGCGCTGAGGCGCAGCCCGTCCGCCACGAAGCGCTGCACGATCTGGCGCGTGCGCGCACCCACCGCGATTCGCACCGCGATCTCACCCCTGCGCTGGCTCACGGAGAACGCCACCACGCCGTACAGCCCAATCGCGGAAAGGAGGAGCGCCATCAGCCCGGCCGCCGAAACGCCGATGGTGAACATGCGGAAGTCCCGCCTCCCCTCCTCCTCGATGCTGGCGAGCGTCCGCACGCGCGTGGAGGTGCCGGGCGCCTCCGCCTGCACCACGCCGCGGATCGTTGGAAGGAGCGGCTCCGCGGAGCCGGCCGTGCGCAGCAGCATCAAAGTCGAGATCCGGCTGGTGTCGCGCGGCAGGTAGACGCGGTACCCCTCGCCCGCCTTTCGCTCCTCCGGCAAACCGTCGTCGACCACGCCGACCACCGTCAGGGTGCGCGCGCCGCTCGTGGTGTCGGTGGCCGCCTGCAGCCGCCGCCCGACCGGGTCCGCCCCGGCCCACAGCCGCCGGGCCAGGTTGCCGTTGACGATGACGGGGACCTCATCGGCCCGCGGCTCGATCGAGCTGGCGTCCTGTGGCCCGAACCCGCGGCCGCGAAGGAGGGGGATGTCCGTCGCCGCGAAGTACCCCTCGGCCACCGTCTCGCCGGAAAGCTGGACGGCGTTCTGCGGCGCGCCCGGCACCCGGTCGGCGGGGTGGACGAAGTAGCCGCCGATCCGCCCGGACCACCCACCCTCGATCACCGCGGCCTCGACGCCGGGAGTGGCCTGCAGCTTCGCCACGATCCGGTCCAGCTTGGCGCGCAGTTCCCGCTTTGCCTCGGCCGCGGCGGGGGACTTCCCGCTGACGCGCTCCTGGGTGCGGAGCTGCACCTGCACGAGCCGGTCGGCGAGCGCGGTGCGGGTGCGTACCTCGTAATTGCCCAGGATCAGCAGGAGGGCGGCGGCCAGCAGGACGATCAGCGGCTGCGTGAAGGCGATCTGCGCCACCACCAGCCCGCGCTGCAGCCGGGCGCGCGCCGCGGCGATGGACGCGCTCGAATCGCGCAGCGCGCTCGCGATGGCGATGCGGGTGGCGTGCAGCGCGGGTGAAAGCCCAAAGAGGCCGCCCACCGCGAGCGCGACCCCAAAGGTGAAGAGCGTCACCGGCCAGTTGATCCCCATCTCCAGCGGGAAGTGAGGGATCAGCCGCAGCACGCTGCGCGTCACCATCCAGACGATCCCGAGCGCCGCCGCGGCCGCCAGCGAGGCGAGGAGCGCGCTCTCCGTAAGAAGCTGGCGGATGAGCCGCGCGCGGGCCGCGCCCAGCGACAGCCGGATGGCGATCTCCTGGCGCCGCGCGGTGGCCAGTCCCGTGAGCAGCGCGCTCACGTTGGTGCACGTCACCAGCAGCACCATCAGCCCCAGGAAGCCGACCATCAGCGACATCAGCCGCACGTCTCGCTCGAACATGGGGTCGCCGCTGGAGGCGAGGAGCGGCACCACCTCGGTGGAGCGGTCCAGGTCGCGGATCGCCGCGCCGGTCTCGGGGTCGCGCGTGGGGAGCTCCTCGACGCGCGACGTCCGCCTCGCGATCACCCGCGTGGCCGCCGTCGCCTCGCCGGCGGTCGTGCCCGGGCGCAGGCGCGCGACCGCTCGCAGGCCCCCTGCGCCGCCCGGCGTCACCATCTGCCGCGCCGCGAGCGGCATCCACAGCGTGAATCGCGCGATCGGTCCCATCCCGATGAAGCGCTCCGGCGCCACGCCGACGATGGTGACGGCCACCCCGTTCACGGTCACGGTGGAGCCGATCGCGTCGGGGCTCTTGCCAAAGAGCTCGTCCCACGCGGTGTACCCGATCACCGCCACGGCCGCATCGCCGGTCGCCCCGGTCGGCAGCCCGGGCCCGAGCACCGGACGCAGACCCAGGACGGAGAAGTAGTTCTCGGTGGCAAAGGTCACCCGCGCGTCCAGCCCGCTCCGCTCGGCACCGGCGCCGGCGTCCAGCGCCACCATCGCGTCCGCCCAACCGGCGACGTCGCTGAACTGGCTGCTCAGCCCGCGATATTCGAGGAACTCCTGGTCGGAGAAGCCGCGTGCGCCGCGCTCCCCCTCGGCCGCCGCCTGGCTCCCGCGGATGCGGACGAGCGCGTCGTTACGGGCGAGCCCGGGCGGCGGCTGCACGGCGTACGAGTGCACGTACGAGAAGAGCAGCGAGCTGATGCTCATGCCGATGGCCAGCACCAGGAACATGGTTAGGGTGGCCCCCGGCCGGCGCGCGAAGTGGCGCAGCGCGAACCTGACGTCGCCCGCCAGCGCATCCAGCCACCGCGTGCCGCGCGCGAACCGCGCCTCCTCCTGCAGGTAGGTGACGTTGCCGAACTCGCGGATCGCCTGCCGCCGCGCCTCCTGGGCGGAGAGGCCGCGGGCCATCAGGCGCTCAGTCGAGCGATCGAGGTGACTGGCCATCTCCTCCTGCATCTCCCGCTCGAGCCGCCGGCGCAGCACGATGGAGCGGATCAGGAGGCGCGCGCGGTTCAGCATTGGGCGGGCCTTCGTGTTGGATGGAGGGGGATGTCGTCAGGTCACGCGCAGGATGGCCGTCAGCGCGCCGGAGAAGCGCTCCCAGCTCGCGAGCTGCTCCGAGAGGTGCCCGCGGCCCGCCGTCGTTACCGAGTAAACCTTGGTGCGGCGCCCGCTCTCGGACGTGGCCCACTCCGCCTTCAGCAGTCCGCGCTGCTCCAGCCGGTACAGCGCCGGATAGAGCGAGCCCGCGTTGACGTTGAGCACGTCGTTGGAGATCGCCTGGATGCGCAGCGTCAGGTCGTAGCCGTTGGTCGGCTCCGCCCGCAGAAGCTGAAGGACGATCAGCTCCAGCGTCCCGGCGAGGAAGGAAGTGTTGCCCTGAGTCATCGGCTGGCCTTGCACTAGAGATTCTAGTGGTCACGCCAGTATCGCGCCTCGACCACTAGACTGTCAAGTGATACGTTCGGGACCCGCCACGTGGCTGCCCGTGCCTCGCGTCGAACCGTCGCACGGCTATCTCAGTTCAGAGACATCTATGAACCCGTTGTTGGGCTTGAGCTTACATTCAGAGCCGCCGATCCAGCAAAGCTCGTCAGTCGTTTAGCGACGGCGGCCTTTGTAACGATCAACTCAGTTATGAGATTCTGGATTGTCACCGCACCTTCGGTGCACGGGGAACGCGATCTCCTTGCGCCGGGTACCCGTCCTGATGCGGGAAAGCTCGCTCCGACTGCTCTTGCTGGGAAGCTGATGAAGATCCGAACTCTGACGTTTACGCTGCTCGTGACCGGGCTCTCCGGGTGCATGCCGCCGCCCCCACCACCCGCCGCGCCGGCGCCCCTGCCGCTCCCGGCCGCGCCGCCCCCCAGCGCGGAGGAGGTGGAGCGGGCGGCGGAGGAGCAGGCCCGGCGCTCGTGGGAGCAGGCTACCACACTGGGCCGGCAGGGCCGCTGGCGCGATGCGGAGGCGCTCCTTCGCACGGCGGTGCAGCAGCGCCCCTCGAACCCCACGTATCACCTGGCGCTCTCCAACGCCCTCGTCCAGCAGTCGCGCGAGAGTGAGGCCGCCGACGCCCTCTGGGCCGGCATCCGCGCCCAGGAAGCGGTGCCGAGCCCGAACCACCGCGTCCTGGTGGTCGATTACGAGCGTCTGGTAGAGCTCCTCACGCGCGTGGGCCGCGCCAGCGAGGCGCAGCAGGCCCGCGCCCGCCAGGCCGAGCACCGCCGGCTGCGGGACGCGGCGCTGTGAGCGCGTGCGTCGCAAATCTACGACGGCTGGGATGTTCGCTGACCCACGCGTGCCACTTGTATGGGGAGGCCTGACCGCTGTAGTTTGTGAGCATCACCTCGACGGCCTTCGTGGATGTCGACCCATGCGGTGGCCCGGTGCTCGCACCGGGCCACTTGCGTTGCGCCGTGGAGCCAGCGGTCCCGAACACCTGCCTTGTTCACGCTTCTCTTGACTCCGCCCCAATCCGAAACTATCCTGGTTACAGTTAAACCGTTCCGAGGAGCTCGATGATCAGCAGCAGGGTGGCGGTGGCGGTGCACGTGCTGGCGTACTTGGCGTGGCGGAGCGACGGACCTTCGACATCCGAACGCATCGCGGCCAGCGTAAACACCAATCCGGTGGTGGTGCGGCGCATCGTGGGGGCGCTGCGCAACGCGGGGATGGTGTCCGTTCAGCCCGGGGTGGGCGGCGGCGCCGTGCTGGCCCGCGATCCGGACGAGATCACCCTGCTGGAGGTGTATCGAGCTGTGGAGGACGGGGGCGAGCTCTTCTCCGTGCACGCTCAGCCGCCGTCGCGCGAGTGCAACGTGGGGGCGAACATCGTGGAGGTGCTGCAGGGCGTGTTCGTCCGCGCGCACCAGGCGATGGAGGAGGTGCTGGCGGGGGTCACCGTCGCGCAGATCGGACGCGAGGTCATGGGGAGGGCGCGCGCGGCAGGGTGCTGCGGCGCGCCTGAGCAGTACCAGGATGCGGGGCGCGCGGCGGAGGCAGGCGCCGCGTAGGACAATGTCACCGCGGCGGCGGCGGACCGGCGAGTGCCGGGCGCGGCCGGGCGGGCGAGCGGCGGAGGGGACACCATGGCATGGTTCAGCCGGGTGGTACGAGGATCGCCGGTCTTGCTGCTGATGTGGATGCTGCTGACGGCGGGTCAGGGTGCGGCGCAGGAGCCGGGAAGGGTCGTGGGGCGCATCACGGACGGCGCGGGAAACCCCGTGCGAGGCGCGACGCTGGTGCTGGTGTCGGATGCGGACAGCTCGCGCAGCACGGCTTCGTCGGGCGAGACGGGCGGGTTCGAGTTCGCCCGGGTGGCGGCGGGGACGTACACGCTGCGGGCGGAGCGCCCCGGCTTCGCCACACGGACCACGCGAGTGACGGTGGAGCCCGGCGAGCGAGAGACCGTGATCGCGCGGCTGCGGCCGGCGGGCACGGTGCCGACGGCGGCGCTGCGGCAGCCGTAGCGGCGGAAACGCACGACGGCCGGGAGAGGCCCGGCCGCGGGGCCAAGTGCGCTCCAATCTGTAACTTGAACGGTTTCGAATTGGCACCCTGCGCACCGCCGGGAGCCTTTCCAATAGACGATGGGGGTGGGGGATGAACGGGACGCACGAGCGGAGCCTCTTCGAGCCGGTGCGGGTGGGACCGTACGAGCTGGCGAACCGCGTGGTGATGGCGCCGATGACGCGCAGCCGCGCCGGGGACGGAGGCGTGCCCTCCGACCTGGCGCCGGACTACTACGCCCAGCGCGCCTCTGCCGGACTGATCGTGACCGAGGGGGCGCAGGTGTCGCAGCAGGGCGCTGGGTACGTGAGCACGCCCGGCATCCACACCGACGAGCAGGTGGCGGGGTGGCGCCGCGTGACCGAGGCGGTGCACGCGGCGGGCGGGCGCATCTTCCTCCAGCTCTGGCACGTTGGGCGGGTCTCGCATCCGTCGCTGCAGCCGGACGGGGCCCAGCCCGTGGCTCCGTCGGCCGTGGGGATCGAGGGGACCACCTTCACGGCGGACGGGCCGAAGCCCTTCGTGACGCCCCACGCGCTGGAGCGCGACGAGATCCGCGGCGTCGTGGAGCAGTTCGAGAACGGCGCGCGGCACGCGTACCGCGCAGGCTTCGACGGCGTGGAGCTGCACGGCGCCAACGGCTACCTGATCGACCAGTTCCTCCGCGACGGCGCCAACCGCCGCCGCGACGAGTACGGCGGGAGCGTGGCCAACCGCACGCGCTTCCTGCTCGAAGTCACCGAGGCGGTGACGGGGGTGTGGGGCGGCGACCGGGTGGGGGTGCGCATCTCGCCGGTGAGCGCCGGGAACGGAATGAGCGACAGCGATCCGCTGGCGATCTTTGCGTACGCCACGTACGCCCTCAACCGCTTCGGGCTGGCGTACCTGCACGTCACCGAGCCTGCGTCCGGGGCCGAGCCGCGCATCACGCCCACGCTGCGGGCCATCTTCCGCGGGGCGCTGATCGCCAACGGCGGCTACGGGCGGGAGACGGCCGAGGCGGCCATCGCGCGCGGCGAGGCGGACCTGGTGGCGTTCGGCATCCCCTTCCTCGCCAACCCGGATCTGCCGCGCCGCCTGCGCGAGGGTGCCCCGCTGAACGCCCCTGACCGAGCCACCTTCTACACCGGCGGCGAGCGCGGCTACGTGGACTACCCCACGCTGGAGGCGGCCGCCGCGCGCTGAACGACGCGCACTTGGCGGGGTACGAGAACGGCGCGAATCACCGGGCCGCACGCCCGGTGATTCGCTTTACATACGTCCAGAGAGCTTTCTGTTGCCCGATACGGTACCCGCCGCGACAAGCCGGCGGAGCGAGTGGGTGCTGCTGGCGGTGCTGACCGCCGTCCAGTTCTGCCACATCCTCGATTTCGTGATCATCATGCCGCTGGGGCCGCAGCTCATGCGCTCCTTCGGCATCGGGGCGAGCCAGTTCGCGCTGCTCGTCTCCGCGTACACCTTCAGCGCGGCCATCACGGGGCTGTTCGCGGCGTCGGTGATGGACCGCTTCGATCGCAAGCGGATGCTGCTTGTGCTGCTTGCGGGGTTCGCCGTGGGGACGCTGCTCTGCGGGCTGGCGGGGAGCTTCGCGCTGCTGATGGCGGCGCGGGTGGCGGCGGGCGCGTGCGGCGGAGTGCTGGCCGGCGTCGTCTTCGCCATCATCGGCGACCAGATTCCGCCCGAGCGGCGGGGGCGTGCCACCGGCGTGGTGATGGCGGGGTTCAGCGCCGCCTCGGTGCTCGGCCTGCCGCTGGGGCTCTCGGTGGCGGAGCGGCAGGGGTGGCAGGCGCCCTTCGTGCTGCTGGCGGCGCTCACGGCCGGGGTGGTGCTCGCCGGCGCTCTGGCGCTCCCCCCCATGCGCAGGCACCTTTCCGCGCCGCGCGGAAAATCGCCGATGCGCGACCTGTGGGCGGTGGCGCGCGAGCCGTCGCACCTGCGCGCCTTCGGCTTCACGACGGCGCTGATGTTCGCCGCCTTCACCGTGGTCCCCTTCCTCAGCCCGTACCTGACCTTCAACGCCGGGGTCGCGGAGTCGCGGCTGGACCTGATCTACCTGGCGGGCGGGCTGGCGACGCTGTTCACCGGGCCCGCCATGGGGTGGCTGGCGGACCGCTTCGGCCACGCGCGCGTGTTCAGGATCACAGCGGTGGTGAGCATCGTCCCCATCGTGGCCGTCACCAACCTGCCGCCGGTGGGGCTCCCGCTGGTGCTCACCGTGACCACGATGATGATGGTGCTGGGGTCGGGGCGGATGATCTCGGCCACGGCGCTGGTGACGGGGGTGGTGCTGCCGGCGCGGCGCGGGAGCTTCATGAGCCTCAACGCCGCCGTGCAGCAGGGCGCCGCCGGGCTGGCCGCCTTCGTGGGTGGGCTGATGATAAGCCGCGCGGCGGACGGCCGGATGGTGGGCTACCCGCGGGTGGGCGCGCTCGCCATCGCCGCGAACCTGCTCACGCTCTGGCTCGTCCGCCGGCTGCGCGAGGTGAAGACGGAGCCCGCCACGATGCTGGAGGCCGGCGCGCCCCCGCTGGCCGCACCGCTGGAGGCGCCGCGCGACGCGGCCGCCGACTGAACTCAAGGAGACTGCGCTTTGTCCAACGGCTCGGATAAGAAGAAGAAAAAGGTCACCGCCGAGGCGTGGGCCGAAGCGCGCGCGCTGGTCTGGCAGCACCGCGGCAAGCTGAGCATCGGGATGGTGCTGATGCTGATCTCGCGCGTGGCCGGGCTGGTGCCGGCGGCCGCATCCAAGTTCCTGATCGACGACGTGATCGGAAAAGGGCGCGCCCAGCTCCTGATGCCGCTCGCCATCGGCGTGGCCGGGGCGACGCTGATCCAGGCGCTGACCTCGTTCTCCCTTTCGCAGGTCATCAGCGTCACGGCGCAGCGGGCCATCAACGACATGCGCCGCCGCGTGATGAACAAGGTCACCCGCCTGCCGGTCGGCTACTTCGACTCCACGCAGTCCGGCGTGCTGGTGACGCGCATCATGACCGACGCGGAGGGGATCCGGAACCTGGTGGGCACCGGCATCATCCAGCTGGTGGGCGGCATCGTGACGGCGCTCGCGGCGCTGGTGTGGCTCTTCTACCTCAACTGGCTGCTGACCTCCATCATCCTCGTCATCCTGCTGGTGTTCGGCGGGGCGATGGCGCGCACCTTTACGAAGCTGCGCCCCGTCTTCCGCGAGCGGAACGAGATCAACTCCCGCATCACGGGGCGCCTTACCGAGACGCTGGGCGGCATCCGCGTGGTGAAGGCGTACGGCACCGAGAAGCGCGAGCAGCGGGTGTTCGCGCGCGGCGTCAACCAGCTCTTCCGCAACATCGCAAAGAGCATCACGGCGGTGTCGGCCGTCGGCTCGGCGGCCACGGTGGTGATTGGGTTCGTGTCGGTGGCGATGATCGTGGTGGGCGGGCGCGCGATCCTGGACGGCAGCATGACGCTGGGCGACCTCTTTTCGTACACCATCCTGACGGGGCTGCTGGCGGCGCCCGTCTTCCAGATCGCCTCCATCAGCACGCAGATCAGCGAGGCGTTCGCGGGGCTGGACCGCATCCGCGAGATCATGAAGATGCGCACCGAGGACGACGAGGACGCGGAGCGCGGCTCCATCGGCCGCATCCATGGCGACATCGAGCTGCGCGACGTCTGGTTCGAGTACAACCCGGGGCAGCCCGTGCTCAAGGGGGTCACGGTGGACGCCCCGGCCGGGAGCACGACGGCGCTGGTGGGCTCCAGCGGCTCGGGCAAGAGCACGCTGGTGAGCCTGGTGATGGCCTTCAACCGCCCCAGCCAGGGGATGCTCCTGGTGGACGGGCGCGACCTGAACGACATCCGCCTGGGCGACTACCGCGCGCAGCTGGGCGTGGTGCTGCAGGAGAACTTCCTCTTCGACGGCACCGTGGCGGACAACATCCGCTTCAGCCGTCCGGACGCCACGCGCGACGAGATCGAGGAGGTGGCGCGGATCGCCAACGCGGACGAGTTCATCCGCGGCTTTCCGCAGGGGTACGACACGGTCGTGGGCGAGCGGGGGATCAAGCTCTCGGGCGGGCAGCGGCAGCGGATCGCCATAGCGCGCGCCATCCTCGCGGACCCGCGCATCCTGATCCTGGACGAGGCTACCTCCGCGCTGGACAGCGAGAGCGAGGCGCTGATCCAGGAGGGGCTGCGGCGGCTGCGGAAGGGGCGCACCTCGTTCGTGATCGCGCACCGCCTCTCCACCATCCGCAGCGCGGACCAGATCCTCGTTCTCGAGGCCGGCGAGGTGGTGGAGCGCGGCACGCACACCGAGCTGATGGCGCTGGGCGGCCGCTACCGCGACCTGCACGACCGGCAGTACGCCTGGGAATCGGACCGCTTCGTGAACCCCGGCGAGGACTTCACGCCCGAGCCGGAGGTGCCCAAGGCCAAGGTGCGCGCGGCGGCGGCGGGCTGAACAACAGCGGGTTTCACGCGGAGGCGCAGAGACGCAGAGAGAGAACTGCAACGGCGGAGCTCACACAGAGGCACAGAGCCACAGAAGAAGGAGTAGAAGGATTCCTCCGCGCTTCCGCCTCCCGCTGTCCGGTTCGATACGGGAGATCGTGCTATTCGGGCGGAAGCACCTTCGCCAGTGCGATTGCCGCTAGACGCGCTTCGCAGGCTGCGAGGAACTCCTTGCGGAGTTCGCGCCGCTCGGCGGAAGTGAGGTCGCGGGCCAGATGAGTCCGGCTGCGTGCCAGGAGACGACCGTCGAGTTGCTTCGGTAGCTGGTGGGTTGCCCGGATGCTTGCCACGAGCCCGTCGACTTCGGCTTCGGCGACTTCGTTCGCCATCGCCTCCACGACCTCCGCGAGCGGATCTGTTGAGGGGCCGGGTTGCGGAAGTGTAACCTTCGCTGTCGGCTGGCGTGGATTGCAGGAGAGGAAGGGGGACAGGTCCGACTCGCTCCATTCGGTGGTGGTGTCGGCTTCCTGAAGCAGGAACACGGACTGGCTTCCGCGGCTTGGCTTGATCCCCAGGAGGTGCACGCGCACGCCGAGCTCCTGCGCCTGCTGCACGCCCACCCGCAGGTCTTCGTCGCCGGAGAGCAGAACGGCCTCGGCCATCGCGCGATTCTGTGCGAGGGTGATCATGTCGGTGACGATCAGCGAGTCCACACCCTTCTGCTCGCCCATGCTGTTCACCAGCCCGAGACGCACCTTCACTCCAGGGAGGTAGGCGAGCGCAATGTGCTGGGCCGTAGGTCCGCTGGAAGTGCCATCGTACCAGTAGATCCGCAGCAACGGCAAACCGGTGATGCGCTCAGCAAACTGGGTGAGAGCTTCGGCGACTTTCGCGTGGTCGATCACGACTTCGCCCCGAGTCAGCTTGCTGCCGGCAAGGAGGCTGCTGCCCTGGGCAAAGAGATATCCGGCGTCGACGAACACCGCCACGCGATCCATGCAACGCTCCTGAAAATAGGCTGGTAGTGGACAGTTTACACCACGAAGAAAGGGGTCCCCGAGGGGACCCCTTAGTACGCTGCTCCATTGTAAACGTAGTCAGAGCAACGCTCTAAAATTACCGGAGTAGTCTGGCGACGTCAAGTATCGCGAAGCGACTTACGCGGTTCAGAACTGGAGCGAGCCGCTGAGATGTAAGGCGAGAATGGAGGAGGCGCGGAGAGATGGTCTCTCCGCGCCTCCTTTGTGCTCAGAACTTCTTGCGTCCGCCGCCCCCGCCGCCGCGGCTGGGACCCTTTGAAGGACCTTTAGAGGGGCCGCGCGCGGGACCCTTGAAGGGCGGCTTGCCGGGACCGCGCCGCGGCTTCGCGTCGCGCGGGGCCTCGTCTTCGTCGCGGTCGCGGGAGCGGGGTGGGGCGCCACGGGTGCCGCCGCGTGGGCCGGGGCCGGTGCGGCTGGCCGAGCCACCGCGGGTGCCGTAGCCCGGGCCCGAGCGCTCGGACGGGCCGGAGCGCTCGCGCGGGGCCGTGCTCGGGCGGGCGCGGGGGGCGGGACGATCCTCGTCGGAGCGCTCCATCCCCTGGGCGATGCGCTGGAGCTGGCGGGCCTGGCTCAACAGCGCGCGGCCCTGCTCTTCCAGCGCGTCCGCCATCTCCAGCAGATCCTCGGAGCGCGAGCCGCGGGCGCGGGACGGCGCGTTGAAGCCACCCTCTTCGCCGTCGTTATCGGCAGCGCGGCCGGGAGGGCCGCGGCGCGTCGGTTGTCTCATGTGTCCTCACGTGTGGGTGTGACGCGGATGCGGAATCGGGTCCGCCTCCGCTGCACGATGCGCACCCGCCGCACGGGCGGTGCCGCGCACAAGGTAACGCCCCGCGCGTGCCGCCGCTTCACGACCAGGGCTCGTCGGCGCTGGGACCGTAGATGGACGGGACCGGAACGTCCAGCAGCCGCAGGTACACGCTGAGCTGTCCGCGGTGGTGCACCAGGTGGCTCACCACCATCCCGCGCAGCACGCCGATGCGCGGCTGCGTGAAGACGACGCGCTCGCCCGCGCGCAGCGTCCACGGCTCGCGCAGCGAGAGGTCGTCCGCCTCCTCCAGCAGGGGGCGAAAGGCGGCGACCGTCTCCTCGAAGCGCTGCAGGATCTCGTCGCGCGTGTTCGCCACCGGGTTGGGCGGCAGCGGGGCGGCGACGTCGAACTCCTGCCCCTGCATGACCGCCGTGCCGTAGAACGGGATCGTGGCGATGTGCGTGGCGAGGCCGCCCAGCGACATCGACTTCGGGTGCGGCTTCCAATCGAAGTGCTCTTCCGGCACGCGCTCCAGCACGCGGCGCGTGGTGGCGATCTCGGTCTCCAGGTCGCCGAGGGCGATCTTGCGCAGCGGGGGGCGGGTGGCTTCTGTCATGGTCGGCGTTCGTTGGCGGGTGGATAAGGGAAAGGCGGCCCCGGGGGACCGCCTTTTCAGATGCAGCGCGTGGTGCGGGCTCAGCCGCAGCACTTCTCCTTGCAGCAGTCGCAGCTCTCGCAGCACTCGGTGCAGTCGCAGTCCGGGCAGTCGCACTTGACGTTCATGAGGCTCCTTCACGGTGGATGATGCTGAATCCGTTCGCATGGACGGTAAGCGACACCGGGCCTCCGGTCAAGCCGCGGCATCGCAACCGCGGCCTCACACAGAGCCACAGAGGAGACGGCAAGAAGAAGAGGGAGAGCTCCCGATCCACCTCCGTGTCCTTGTCTTTCCCCTCCGCGGCTCTGTGTGAGATTGCCGTTCAGACGGGCGCGAGGGGGTGGTGCGGCTCGGGAGGGAGCTCCACGCGGATGCCGTCGCCCGCGCGCACCTCGCCGCCCGCCACGATGATGCCCATGATGCCGGCCTTGCGCACCAGCTTCCCCTCGGCGTCACGGCCGAGGACGGCGGACATCAGGCCGGGCTGGAAGCGGTCGAGTTGATGGCACGGGTTGCGGAGGCCGGTGACTTCCACGACCGCCTCGCCGCCCAGGTGCAGCCGCGTGCCCAGGGGGAGCGCCAGCAGGTCGACGCCGCGCGTGGTGACGTTCTCGCCCATCTCCCCTGGTTCCACGTTGAAGCCGGCCGCGCGCAGCTCGTCGTGAAGCTCGGCGTGGATCAGGTGAAGCTGGCGCAGGTTGGGCTGCGTGGGGTCGCGCGCCACGCGAGAGAGGTGCTGCACGGTGACGCCCTGGTGCGCGTCGCCCTCCACCCCCAGGCCGGCCAGGAGGCGGATGCGCTCCTGGTTCGGCTTGCTGAAGGAGTGCTCGGGGCCGCTACTGACCGCGGTGACCATCCCGTCGCGCACCGCCCAGGCCTCAGGGCGTGGTGCGCTTGCTGTCCACCTGCTGAAGGCGGGCGATGAGGTCGGCCTGCTTCCGCTCGGCCAGCCGCCGGCCCAGGTCGGCGCCGCGTGTGGCCATCATCGGCTGCATGGCGGCCACCCGCTGCCCGAGCGGGGTGCGGTAGAAGGCGGTCAGCGCGCGGAGGTCTTCTTCGTTGAACGCCTCGGCGTAGAGCGCCGCGAAGGCGTTGGTCGCCTCCTCGCTGGAGAAGATGTCACGCGCCCAGCCGAGCATGGCCTCGCGGTAGCGGCCCATCTGCGGGTTCGCGCGGATCTGCTCCGCGAACATGGCCTCCACGCCCGCCATGGAGAGCTTCTGGATCTGGATCTCCTGCAGAAGCTCCCGCGCCACCGCCAGGTGCGAGGGCGTGAAGGTGCGTGCCGGGACCGTGTCCCGCTGCGCCGCCGCGGGGGTGGCGAGCGCGAGGGCGAAGCCGAGTGCGAATACGATGCGGCGCATGCAGTCTCCTGGTTCTGCCCGGGCGCGCGCCCGGGCGTTGGGATTTGAGGCGGGTGACTGTGCCGCCGTCTTCTTCATCGTCCGCCGCTCGCCTGTACGCCGGCGATGAACCGGTCGGCCTCCCGCTGCGAGCGAAGGTGGACGACGCGCTTGTCCGGGCCCAGAGCGGCCAGGCGGCGGAGGACGCCCGGGCGCCGGTCGCGCGGGTAGCGCCACACCCAGCGCGCGAACTCCCACGTCATCTGCTCGGGGCAGCCGGGGTTCAGGTCCGGCCGCGCACGCCCCCGGTAGCGCAGCCAGCGCCGCAGCACGCGCGCCAGGCAGACCGTCCGCGGCAGGTCCATGAAAACCACGGTGTCGCACGCGGCCAGCCGCTGGTCCATCGTACGGCCGTAGTTGCCGTCCATGATCCACCCCGGCCCCGCCGCCAGCTCCGCGATCGTCGCGTCCCACTCGGCGTCGGGGGTGGGGACCCAGCCGGGTTTCCAGTAGAGCGCGTCCAGATGGTGCACCGGGAGCCCCGTCGCCTCGCCAAGCCGGGTGGCGAGCGTGCTCTTACCCGCGCCCCCCGAGCCGATCACCGTCACGCGCCGCATCGCCGCCGGGGTGCGCGGCGCGGCTCAGGGCGCCGGGCGCGCGCCGGGGATGCGCGGGCACTCGCGGCGGCGCGTGTCGATGATCTGGATGATCTGCCACCCTTTGTCCTTCGTGCGGAAGAGCTGCAGCGCGTTCACCCCGCAGTGGCTGAACCGCTCACCGACGTAGAAGGCGTAGTCCATCCAGGCGGTGGCCAGGTCGCCGTCCGTGCGGATCTCGAGGTTGGAGACGCGCTCGTCCCACACCTCCGTGTGCGGCGTGCCGACGGCCCGCAGGAACGACTCGATGCTGTCCGTGCGCAGCACCGGCTCGCCCTGTCGCACCGCAGTCGTCTGCAGCCGCGCCTGCGGATGGAAGACGGCGTGCACCGCCGCGCTGTCCGCGGCTCGCATCCCGTTGAAGAGCCGCTCCACCACGGCCTTCACCTCCTGCTCCGCCTGCGCCGGCGTGGCGGTCTGCGCAGTCGTCTGCGCGGCGACGGAACCAGCGCCCGCCGCCATGGCGAGCAGTACGGCGAAGATCAAGCGGATGGGGCGCATGGCGGATGTCCTTGGCGGGAGAGGTCAGAAAGGGGGCGGGATGCACCTCACCCCGGATTATATGCCGCGGCCGCGGACGTAGCAACGCGGTGCCGTTAGCGGACGCGGTCGGCTGCGGGCGGCCATCGCGCGGGGTCCTGCCCGAAGTAGCCAGCGAGCTCGCCGTACATCTCGGGGAACTTCCGCTCCAGCTCGCGCGGCTTCTCGAAGAAACATTCCGTCGCGACCGCAAAGAATTCCGCGGGGTTCGTCGCCCCGTACTCACTGAGCACACGGGCGCGTCCGGCGTTCGATCTCTTCTGGTGTGCCGAAAAGTCGCGTTCCAGGACGCGCGTCCAGGCCGGAAACGACGACGCGCTGCGCAGAAAGGGCACTCCGTCGCCACGTCCGTCCTCCTGATCCAACTGATGCGCGAACTCGTGCATCACCAGGTTCTTCCCGTCGTTCGGGATGTGGGCGCCGCGAAGGACGCTGTCCCAGGCTAGCACCACGGTTCCGTACGCCCAAGACTCGCCCAGATTCACGGAATCCTCAGGCGCGATCTCGCCGGCCGCCGGGGGGCGAGCGACGCGCGCGACGTAGCTGCTGGGATAGATGAGGATGGAGCGCAGGCCTGCGTAGCTGTCGCCCTCCAGGTTCAGGGACAGCAGACACGCCTGCGCCGCCACCGTGACGCGGATCTCGTCCGTGATCTCCACCCCGGCGCACCCTTCGAAGCGCATCTCGTGGAGGAAGACGAGCACCTGCTCGCGGAGCTTCTGGCGCTGCTCCTCGGTGAGCCTGTGATAGGCCGGAACGGCGTGCTCCAGAACCGGGATCCACTCCGGCGGAAAGGGATGTCTCAGCGCTTCGCCGCGGCGGCGCTCCTTGCGGCGCGAGGGCCGGCGGGACCATCTCGCGATGCGGTACACCCACTCGGCCGCCGCACCCGCGCGTGTGTCGCCTGCCGGCACCGATTCGTCGCTCGAAACGCCGTCGACGATCAGGCCGGCGAAGATCCCGACCAGGACCGCGAGCGCGAGAGGTACGCACACGGACGCCACCGAAAGCGGTACCCATGCGGCGAGCGCCACGCGTACGATCCCCACCATCACCGCGGCGGCCAGTATCCCCACTCCGACCGCGGGCCCCAGGCGGCGCGCTCCGGGCTTCATCGCTCCCAGAATCGCCCCCGCCAGCATCGAACCGACCAGGAACGCCGCCCCGGCTCGCAACGCGTATGCTCCGCCCGGCGAGCTGCCGAGCCGCAGGTCCGGAGCGAGAAGGCGGGGACCGAAGAGCGCGAGTACCGCCCCGAGCACCGCACCCGTGCTCAGGCCCCTGATCGCACGATCCCTCGTCGGCTTGCCTGGCCCTTCCTGCAGTCGGCTCATACAACTCGTGGTTGCGCGAGTGGATGCCGCACGCATATCCGGCGCAGTCAAGGTATCCCTGCGCCGGATCGTTTACGTGCGGCGGCCCCGCCCGGTGTCACGCCGATGAGGCGACCCAGTTGATGCCGGCTCTGCTAAACGCCGGGGCCAGAAGGGCCGTTTCACACAGAGGCACAGAGGGGCACAGCGAGAACGTCGGGAAAGGCTTTCTCCGAGGCTTCGCAGTTCCCTCTGTGCCCTCTGTGTGATGCGCTGTTCACCGCCCCGGCCGGTACTCCCGCTCGGTGTGCCCGCGAAGCTGCGAGGGGTAGAAGTACACCTCGCGCAGGTTGCCGGTGGCGTAGCGCTCCGCCTGGTCGTTGAAGTGCGGCGAGCGCGGGTCGCCGCTCTGGCCGCCGGCGGTCACGGCGCGCGCCCGCACGCTGTCGCCGAACTCGACGACGGCGACGAAGCTGTTGCCGCTGGTGCCGTAGTAGCGCTTCGTACCCGGGTAGCGGCGCGCACCAAAGGAGGCGAGCGAGCCCCACTGCGCCGACGTAAAGGGCACCGCGATGCTCGGCCCCGCATCGGCGAACGGCTGCACGATGGCGCCGGTGAGGCGCTGGAAACGGTTGATCTCGCCCCACGGCGTGCGCCAACTGCCGAAGTCCTGCTGCAGCCGGTCGGAGGCGGTGGCGAGCGCCTGGAGCTTCTGCTCGGCCGTGGCGCGCGTGGCGATGTAGTCGTACGCGTTCATCCCCGCCCGGCGCGCGTCCGCGCCCACACGGCCCCACATCTCCTCGCCCCAGAACACCGCCAGCGAGGTGGGCACCGACGCCGCCGACCAGCGGAAGTCCCACCCGCGCAGCACCCCGATCTGCTCGGCCAGGCGTGCCTTGAGCGGATCGGAGGCGGGGGTGCGGTCGTACGCCTCCAGCAGCGTGGGGATCAGCCGCGCAAACGCCGTCAGGTACGGATCGTACGCCGCCGCGCGCAGCGACTCGATGGTGAAGTCCTTTCTGTTCTCCAGCACCATGATGGCGTGGATGCCGCGCGGGTTCTCGCCGGCGACGTCCATGTAGCGCGGAAAGCTCTCGCGCTTGGGGCTGTACGGCCCCGCCGCCGAGTACGGCCAGTTGTTGGTGTTCTGGATCCAGCCGTTGGGCGGGTTCAGCAGGTGCGGCGCCTCGGCCAGCGTATGCAGCCCCTTCCAATCCGTCGCCGGATCGCTGCCGTCCACCGGCTTCGTGTAGTCGAAGCGGTCGTCGCGCCGCGGGATGAAGTGCGGATGGCTGTACGCGATGTTCCCCTCCGCGTCGGCGAAGATCGTGTTGTTGGACGAGTTCGCCTTCATCTGCTCCGCCACGCGCTGGAATTCCGCGTAGTTGCGCGCCCGGGTGCGCAGGAACGACTGGCTGAGCGCCTCCACCGGCTTCTGCATCAGCGCGATGCTCACCCACTTCCCATCCGCCTCGCGCACGATGGGCCCATGGTGCGTCTTGTAGACCGTGAACCTCCTGCTCGCCATCCCCGCCGGCGTGCGGTACGGGATGGTGATGGTGTCGGTGATTACGGGCCGCTCCTGGGCACCGTAGCGGTAGAAGTGGCGCCCGTTCCGCTCCACGATCGTCTCCAGGAACTCGTCCACCACGTCCACGCCGCTGGAGGTGTGCATCCACCCGGCGCGCTCGTTGAAGCCCTGGTACACGAAGAACTGCCCCCACGTCACCGCGCCATACGTGTTCAGCCCCTCGTCGCTCGCCATCTGCAGCTCGGCGCGAAAGAAGAACGAGGTGTGCGGGTTGATGAGGAGGAGCGCGCGCCGGTTGAGCGTGTTCTGCGGCGCGATGGCGATGCCGTTGGACCCGCGCGGCTCCTTGAAGCCGTCGTCGTGCCGCACCGCGACCGTGCGCCGCCCGTAGAACGCCTCCAGGTCGCGCAGCGACACCCGCTCGATGTCGCCGCCGATGCTCCCCTCGCTGAACGAAAGCGCCATCCACGGCTCGAAGCGGCGGATGACGCGGGGCGTGACCTGCGGGTGCGTGTGGAGGTAGAAGTTGAGCCCGTCGGCCCAAGCGTCCATCAGCGAGCGGAGCCACGCGGGGCTGGCGGCGTACTGGGCGCGCAGCGTGTCGGGGTCGATGAACAGCTTCATGCGCAGGTCCTGCCAGATCGCGGCCTCACCCTCGGCCTCGGCCAGGCGCCCCATCGCGTTGATGAAGTTGGTCTCCACGCGGTTGAAGTCGTCCTCCGCCTGCGCGTACACCATCCCGAACACCGCATCCGCGTCCGTCTTCCCGCGGATGTGCGGGATCCCCCAGTCGTCGCGGGTGATGGTGACGCTCTGTGCCCTCTGCTCCCACCGCGCCACCTCCCCGCCCGCCCCCGCGACGTTCCCGGTAGCCTGCGGCAACTGCGGGGCGCACGCGCCCAGGAAGAGCGCGAGCGCCCCGAGAGTGTAGCGGCTGGTGCGGATCATGGGCGGCGCATCCTGTATAGGAGCCTGGGTGGATGTCCCCAAGGTCGGTTCCCCAGCACGTTGCCGCAACCCGCACGTGCTCAGACGAAGCAGACACGGTCGTTCAGCCCAGCTTGGGATTACCTCCTATTCACCGAGGTTTGCGGCTTCGTACGCCCAGAACGATCCCGGAGCCAAAATCCGGATCCCCATGAACGGGTCGAGCACAAGAAGGTCCTTGTCCCCGGTGACGATGCAGGAGCAATTACCCGTTCTAGCGGTGGCGAGGACCCAATCATCATCCGGGTCGCGACAGATAGGTACAGATAAGCGGGCGGGTGCAACTACTTCCGCGCTGGAACGGATCAGCGCAGTCGCCGCGGCAGCCTTGAAATTGGGAACTTTGAATTTGCCGAGGAGCTTGTCTTCGAACTCCCGCAGAATGAATTCGGAACTGACGACTTGGTGCGAGCGACGACAGTGCTCAAGCAGCTCGCTGCAGACGCCGCGGGAGACGAACGCGGCGATCAGCACGTTCGTGTCAAATACGAGCCTCACGACACGGCGCGGAAAACATCCTCGTCAGTATATACGCCCTGGGCTTCAGCGTAGGGCAGCAGGTCTTTCCGTAACGAACGGAACCGGCGGGCGAAGAGGTACTCACGTAGGGCGTCTCGGACCACATCGCTGCGAGATGATCCGTCGACGGCGGTAACGCGGTCTAGTTCAGACTTGAGCTCTTCTGGCAGGCTGATCGAGATACTTTCGCGCACGGCTCGCCTCCTCGCATTCAGGTGTGCCAGAAATTAACACACGCAAGACACGCCGGGAAGTGGCACCCGCAGACCCCTAGATGAAGATCAGCCTTCCGCGATCTCCGCGCTCAGCGAGGCGGTGCGCGCTTCGGTGAGCTCGGCCAGGCAGCGCAGGCGCACGACCTGGTACTCGCGCCGGCCCGCCGATCTGGAGCTGCGGAAGTCGCATTCGGCCTCGCGGAAGCGCTCCCAGAGCTGCTCGGCGGCGCGGAGCTTTCCGCGTGAGTCCGGCTCCAGACGCGAGGCGGTCTCGCGGAACACGCGCTGCTGTTCCGCGTGCGCCCGGCGGTAGCGGTCGACGGCGCACTGGTACATTGCGGCAAAGGTCTGCGCATCGCACCGCGGCTCCTGGGCGCCGAGCGTGAGGGCCAGCGCGAGCATCGTGATCCCGGTCATGATCCGTCTCCAAGGCGGTCGCGGAGTCGTCGCGCGCCGTATCCGCCGCGCTGGATGCACGATTCACAGGCGCAGGGCGCTTTCCCGTGCGCGCCGGGGAAGTACCGCCATCCCACGAGCTGCGAAAGGCGCCGCACGCGGTGGATCTCGCCGGGCGCGATGCCGCGTGGAATGATCACCTCGCAGCCGAGCGCCGCGTCCGCCTCGAAGAGCATCGCGGCGGCCTCGCCGGCCGGCATGCGCTGGTGCCGTTCGTTGTAGTGCCCCACGTAGACGAGCTGGTCGTTTGGAATGCGGAAGTACACGCCCCAGAAGGTGCGGTCGCCACGCCGCTTCAACTCGCGCAGCCACTGGTGCGAGACGAAGAAGTTGGGCGTGGTGGGCATCGCGTACACGCCGTCGGGCACCTTCCAGCACGTCGGCCCCGCCCTGATCCCGGCGCGCAGGATGCGGTCTACCAGGCGCTCGGGGGTGAGGTGAACGAAAGTCGCCATCGTCGGTCTGCGAGTGCGAAAACTGCAGTCTCACGCGGAGGCGCGGAGACGCGGAGGTGGAACGGCGGGCCTTACACAGAGACACAGAGCCACAGAGAGAGAACCGAAAGAAGGGGTTCTCTGTGGGTTAAGGGGTTCTCTGTGGGTTGCTGTTCCCTCTGTGTTCTCTGTGTGAGGCTTTTCTTCTGTTGCTTTCTCTGCGTCTCCGCGCCTCCGCGTGAGGCCGCTGTTACGGAAGCGCGAACACTCGGGCGGAACCGTGGGTACATAATAGATGCCCTGAGGATGCACTCGCACGCGGGAGCCCCAAAGGCTCGGCAGCGGCCTCGTATGTCCCATTTTGCCACTGCGATGGAGTATACAGCAGGGTCTGGGACGGGCAACAGCCTTGCGGGGCCACGGGAGTGAGCTAGTATCCACGATTCGGGCACAACCATCGGAAGGGCGCGGATCGCGGCGCCCAAGGAGCGAGATGACTACATCATCCCCCCGACGGACTCTGGCGCTGCTGCTGGGCGCGGTGATCTGCGGCGGCGCGGGGCAGGCGGCGGCGCAGGGGCATTCGCACGGCGGGCAGCACTCGCACGCGGCGGCGCCGGCGGACAGCGCGAACCGGCCGTGGACCGCGGCGGACGTGCACTTCATGTCGCACATGATCGGGCACCACGCGCAGGCCATCGACATGGCGCGCCTGGCGCCCACGCACGGCGCCAACCCCGCCGTGCGCCGGCTGGCCGAGCGCATCATCAACGCCCAGCAGGACGAGATCGCCACGATGCAGCAGTGGCTCCGCGACCGGAAGCAGCCGGTGCCGGAGGCCCGCGCGTCGGCCACGATGACGATGACCACGAACGGCGTCGAGCACCAGATGAAGATGCCGGGGATGCTCAGCGACGCGCAGATGAAGCAGCTGGACGAGGCGAGGGGCCCGGAGTTCGACCGGCTCTTCCTGGCCTTCATGATCCAGCACCACCGCGGCGCGGTCGCCATGGTGGAGGAGCTGTTCGGCACGCACGGCGCCGGGCAGGACGATACGGTGTTCAAGTTCGCATCGGACGTGAACGTCGATCAGATCACCGAGATCGCGCGGATGCAGCAGATGCTGGTCGCGATTCTCACCGATGGAGGCACCCCATGACCCAACGGATGTCCGTGCGCAGGTCCCTTTTGGCCCTTATCCAGGAAGACGCGATGCAATCACCGTCCCCCGCTCCGCGCGCCGCGCTGAAGCGGACGCTCGCCGCCGCGCTGCTGTCGCTGGCGGCGCTCACCCCGGCGCTCGCCCAGAACGGCGGCCCCTCCACCGGGTCCGACAACCGCGCACCCATCGCGCCGTCGCCCGATCCGCGCGTGGGCCTCCGCGCGGGCCTCCACGATGCCGCCGAGGCGTCGTGGAACATGCGCGTCCTCTCCAAGACGCGCTCGCCGGAGCGGTTCGCCACGAGCACCAACTCCGACCTGGCGTTCAGCGGCAAGTACGCCATCCAGGGGAACTACAACGGCTTCATGGTCTGGGACGTCAGCAACCCCAGCCGTCCCACGCTGGCCAAGGAGTTCTTCTGCCCGGCGTCGCAGAGCGACGTGTCGGTGTACAAGAACCTCCTCTTCGTCTCGGGCGAGGGGCTGAACGGCCGCCTCGACTGCGGCGCCCAGGGCCCGCGGGAGACGGTGAGCCCGGACCGGCTGCGCGGGCTGCGCATCTTCGACATCAGCGACATCAACAACCCGCGCAACGTGGGCAACGTGCAGACGTGCCGCGGCTCGCACACGCACACGGTGCTCGCCGACCCGCGCGATCCGCAGAACGTGTACGTCTACATCTCCGGCTCGGCCGGGGTGCGCCCCGCCGAGGAGCTCGCGGGGTGCGTGAGCGAGACGCCGGACAAGAACCCGAACTCGGCGCTCTTCCGCATCGAGGTCATCCGCGTGCCGGTGGCCAACCCGGAGCGCGCCGCCATCGTGAGCTCGCCGCGCATCTTCACGGGGCTGACGGCTCCCCTGCGCCACGGCGAGACCCCCGAGGACGCGGCCGAAAACGCCCGCATCGTCGCCGCCGCCAAGGCGCAGGGCGCGTTCACGGCGATGATCCAGGGAACCGAGCGGGCGCTTTCGCCGCGGCTCACGGCGCCCATGCTGGACAGCATCGTGAAGGCTCGCGGCGGCACCGGCACGCCCACCGCCGCGGACAGCGCCGCGCTGCGCGCCGGCATCCAGAACCTCGTCAATCAGATGATCGGCGAGCAGGCGGGGGCCGGGCCGCGGCCGGGGCCCACGCAGTGCCACGACATCACGGTGTACCCGGCGGTCGGGCTGGCCGGCGGCGCCTGTGAGGGCTACGGGCTGCTGCTGGACATCCGCGACCCGGCGAACCCGGTGCGGATCACCGCCGTGGCGGACTCCAACTTCTCGTACTGGCACTCGGCGACGTTCAACAACGACGCCACCAAGGTGCTGTTCAGCGACGAGTGGGGCGGCGGCGGCCAGGCCAAGTGCCGCGCCAGCGACCCGCGCGCGTGGGGCGCCAACGCCATCTTCAGCGTGAACGCCCGCCGCGAGATGCAGTTCCAGAGCTACTACAAGCTCCCGGCGCCGCAGACCGCGCAGGAGAACTGCGTGGCCCACAACGGCTCGCTGATCCCCATTCCGGGGCGCGACGTGATGGTGCAGTCGTGGTACCAGGGCGGCGTGTCGGTCTTCGACTGGACGGACGCCCGGCGGCCGATGGAGATCGCCTTCTTCGACCGCGGCCCGGTGGATGCCACCCGCATGGGCAACGGCGGCACCTGGTCGGCGTACTGGTACAACGGCGTGATCGTGAGCTCGGAGATCTCGCGCGGGCTGGACGTCATGGAGCTGACGCCGAGCGCGCTGCTCTCGCAGAACGAGATCGACGCGGCGAAGACGGTGCGCGTGGACTACCTGAACCCGCAGGGCCAGCCGAAGATGGTGTGGCCGGCGTCGTTCGCGCTCGCCCGCGCCTACGCGGACCAGCTCGAGCGCTCGCGCGGGCTGACGGCGGCGCGGCTGGGCACGATCCGCCAGGCGCTCACCACCGCCGAGCGCGCGCCCGCCGCGCGCCGCCGCACCGCCCTGACCACGCTCGCGGGGCAGATCAGCGGCTACGCGGCCGGTTCGTCGGACGCCGCCAAGGTGCGGATGCTGGCCGGCGCGGTGCGCGACCTCGCGTCGGGGCGCCAGGGGCAGTAACGGCGGGTCTCACGCAGAGGCGCTGAGACGCCGGTAACTGCAGGGCTCACGCGGAGACGCGGAGGCGCGGGGAGAGTAAAGGGCCCCGCGTATCTGCCCTGAGATGAGATGAATGACGATCGGCAGCCGCGAGCACGTTCGCGGCTGCCGATCGTCGTTTCGTGCTGGAGATGGCTTAGCGCGGAAGCTGCGCGACGGCTCGCAAGACGGGGTCGGGGCCGTTCCACTGCATCCCGGAGGCGCGCACGACGCCGGTGGCATCCAGGACCAGGAAGCCGGGGACGAGGAGTGCGGGGCGGAGGCCGGCGGGCTTGCCCACGTACCGCGCGGGGTCGGTGAAGATCGCGGGGGCGCCTTCCGTTAGGAGGACCTCGGTGCGCTCGGCTTCGCTCCCGAGCGCGCGGCGCGCGGCGGCCCGCACGCTGTCCACGTTTACCAGCACGAGCCTCACGTTCTGGGGCGCCAATCCGTCGCGAAGAGTGCCGAGCTGGCGCACGACCTGTGTGGCTCCCGAACAGGTCGGGCTCCAGAAGATGAGCACCGCGGGCCGTCCAGCCAGGTCGTTCGAGTCGAACGTCCGCCCGTCAAGCGTGGGATAGGCGAAGTGGGGCAGCCGCGCGCCTTCCGCCGCCAGGCTCGCCAGCCCCACGACCTCGCCCCGCGCAAGCTGCGCGGCGATGGAGGGCGGCAGCTCTTCCTGCGACACACCCGCACTCGGCCGCCCTACGACGAAGCCGATGCAGCCCGCCAGCAACCACCCCGATGCCTTCATGGGTCCTCTCCGGAAAGATGCGTGTCCATTCGCCTACTAACGATTTAGTTGCAACGGGCGCAGCCGTCAAGGGCCTTGCTTCGGAACTCCGCGGCGCCTGGTGACGTACACGGGCGTGGCAGTTCATCCCTTCCTCGGTCCTACCCCTATATGCGCTCCGCAGCCGTTCTCGCCCTTCTCCTCTGCGCCCTCCCCGCCGCCGCGCAGGACGATGCCTACCGCGACCCCCGCGCACGCGAGCTGGTGAGGCTGGCGCGGGCGCGGCGCGCGGTGGTCGACACGCGCATCACCGGCTACCAGGTGACGGCGCGGGAGCGCATCTCGGCGCGGATGTCGGTGATGGGGATCGAGAAGCTCCTCTTCCGGCGGGAGACGGCGTCGCGCGTCGACTGGACCCGCGACACGGTGCGCGTGGAGGTGATCGGCGCGCGCGAGGCGATCCCGGCCGTGCGCGTGGGGGCGCAGCGCCTCTCGCCGGACAACATCACTGGCGCGGCGATGGTGATCGCCTTCGATCCGGCCGATCCGGAGATGCTCCTCCGCTTCGACTCCACCGTGATCCGCAATCCGCTGGCGGCGGGAAGCGAGGCACACTACCGCTACTCCAGCGGCGACAGCCTCTCGATCCGCCTTCCCAACGGGCGGGGCGTACGCATCCTGGAGCTGCGCATCGCCGCGCGCCGCGCCGATCCGCACCTCATCAACGGCTCCTTCTGGCTGGACTCGGAGACGCACGCGGTGGTGCGCGCCGGTTTCCGGCAGAGCCGCCCCTTCTCCAGCAGCAAGCCCGGCGTGACCGTCGTCATGCCCGAGGCGGGGGCCGAGCTGGACTTCGTGGCGATCGACTACGGACTGTGGGACCGGCGCTGGTGGCTTCCGCGCAGCGTGGCGGCTCGCGGCGTGGCGCACTTCTCCGGGCGCCGTTTTCCTCTCTCGTACGAGCGCACTTACGAGGGGTACCGGGTGACGGGGGACACGCTGGCCGCAGCGCCCACCCGCCAGAGCGCGCCCGAGGGCGTCGCCGCCACGCCGCCGCGGTGCCGGCGCCGGATCAGGGGGAGCATCACCATCGGCATCGGCACCAGCGCCCCGAGCGACTCGAGTTGGGAGGCCGCGTGGGATCGCGAGGTAGCCCGCCTGGAGGCCCGCGATACCACGAAGAGCGACAGCGCGGCGTCGGACAGCGCGGGCGCCCCGCAGTGCACCCAGACGTTCGTCGTGACGCGTGCGCCGGCGGCGGAGCTGGTGAGCGGCCCGGCCTTCCCCGCGGGGATCTACGACGAAAAGGAGGGCGCCGTCAGCGAGCAGGAGCTGCGCACCCTCACTGATCTGGTGCGCGACCTGCCCGGCACGCCGTGGAGCGTCGGCCGGCCGGGCGTGCGCCTGCTGAGCCCGGAGCTGATCCGCTTCAACCGCGTGGAGGGGCTCTCGATTGGGCCGCGGGCGAGCCTGCCGCTGGGCCCCGCCGAGCTGCGCGCCGAGCTACGCGCCGGGACGACGGGGGAGATCGGCGCGCGCCTGGCGGGGATCCACTCCACGGCCGCGCTGCGCACCGAGGTGGCGGCGTACCGCGGGCTGGAGGCGGTGGCGGTGTCTTCGCAGCCCTTCACCCTCGGCAGCTCCGCGAGCGCCCTCCTGCTGGGCCGCGACGAGAACGACTACTTTCGCGCGACAGGGGCCGAACTGCGCCTTTCGCCCGCGGCCACGCGGCGCCAGCGCTGGGACGTGCGCCTCTTCGCCGAGCACCAGCGGGGCGTGAGCGCCCGCACCGACGTGAGCCTGCGCGGCGCCTTCGACGACGGCTTCGACGCGCGCGAGAACGTCCTGGCCGAGACGCTCGACCAGGCGGGCGCGACCTTTCGCGTCCGCGCCTCCCGCGGCGACGACCCCTCGCGCCTCCGCACCCGCGCCGAGCTGGAGCTCCACGGCGAGACGGGCGGCGCCACCTTTGGGCGCCCGCTCCTGCGGCTGGGCGCGGAGGGGCCGATCGCGGGCGGCGTGGGTTACGGACTGTCGCTGGCGGGGGGCACCGGCTTCGGCGAGGTGCCGGTGCAGCGCCTCTGGCAGATCGGCGGCGCCACCACCGTGCGCGGCCACGACGCCGCCTCCATGCGCGGCGAGACGCTCTGGCTGGCCCGCGCCGAGCTCACCCGCGGCGCCCCCATGATGCGCCTCTCCCTCTTTGGCGACGCCGGCTGGGCCGGCGACGGCGCCGACCTGTGGGATGCGCGCCCCCTGCGCGCCGTGGGCCTCGGCGTGGCGCTCCTGGACAACCTGGTGCGCGTGGACCTGGCGCAGGGGCTCGGCGGCGCCGGCGGGTTCCGGCTGCACCTGCGGATGGGCGGGGGGATCTGACGCCCGGGGTGCTCCGCGCCGACGAGCGCATCGAGCATCCGCGCTTCGTGCTCCGCTGCCGCGAGGAGGCGGATGCGCCGCGGTTCCGGGAGGTGATCGACCGCAACCTGGACCACCTGCGCCGCTTCATGCCCTGGGCCCGCGACGAGCCGCGCCCGCTGGACGCACTCGTCGCGCACATCCGTGACGCGCGCGAGAAGTTCGTGCGCGGCGAGGAGTGGCAGTTCGGCATCTTCTCCCCGGACGAGGCTCGCGTGCTGGGCGCGATAGGCCTGCACCGCACCGACGCGCCGGGGACGATAGAGATCGGCTTCTGGCTATGCGAGAGCGCCGTGGGCCACGGGATCGCCACCGAGGCCACGCGCATCCTCACCAACCTCGCCCTGACTACGCTGGGCGCGACGCGCGTCGAGATCCGCTGCGACGTCCTCAACGAGCGCAGCGCCGCGGTGCCGCGCAGGCTCGGCTACGATCTGGATGACACGCGTGAGGAGGTGTTCGCGGGTGCGGCGCGCACCGCGCAGACGTGGGTCCGCACCGAACCCGTCTGACCGCCGGCATCTGCGCGGCGGAGAGGGCGGGCAGACACGTGGGTCATCTGTTCCAACTAATTCGGCCAAGGTGTAGATTTAACAGCCAGTTAAGGAGGCTAGAAACGATTTACACCTAGGTGGTTTGTGCAGCAGCTCGAACTGACGAAAGAGGCGAAGGACGAGCGCCTGAACGAGATTGAGGCGTTCGTACGTGCGATGGTGGAGGGGATCGTCCCGAAGCCGATGCACAGGGGGCGTGGGCGCCCGGCCGTGCTGCCCAGCCTGGGCCTGTGGGCTGGATTCCTCGTCGCGGTCCTGCGTGGGCTGGGAAGCCAGGCGGCGGTGTGGCGCCTGCTCGCGGTGCACGGTCTGTGGGACTACCCGCGCTTCGACGTG
>DASWNZ010000224.1:0-12426 GCA_036398975.1 Longimicrobium sp. | reverse complement strand
CGCCTCGTGCAGCCGCGCCTCGGCCTCCGCATCGTCCCCGCCGGCGCGGGCGGCGGAAGCCATCACGCGCACCGCGCCCGCGTAGCCGGTGGGATCGCCGATGCGCCGGAAGCGCTCGCCGGCGCGCGCGGCGAGAGACATCGCCAGCCGCCCGTCGCCGCCGCGGATGCGCAGCTCGGCGCGCTCCACCTCGGCCAGCGCGATTACGTCCTCGCTCTCCGTGGCCTCGGCCAGCTCCATGGCGCGGCGGTAGTGCGCGTCGGCGTCGTCGTTGCGCTTCAGGTCGCGGAAGGAGATGCCCAGGTTGTAGTGCGTCTGCGCCAGGCCACGTCGGTTGCCCACGCGCGTGTAGCCGGCCAGGGCGCGCTGGTAGAAGGTGAGCGCAGCCTCCCGCCGTCCTCCCACGTTCGCCACCACGCCGAGCCCGTTGGCGGCCCGGGCCACGTGGTCGTCGTCGCCCCAGTCGGTGGAGTAGCTGAGCAGCTCCTCCCAGCGCGCCGCGGCGTCGGGAAGGCGCCCGGCCTCGAAGTGCGTCATCCCCAGCAGGTTCACCACCTCCAGCACCAGCCGCCGGTTCCCCGTGCGGCGCGCCTCCGGCTCCACCTGCGCAGCCACCCGCAGCGCCGTCCCCGTGTCCCCCACGCGGCGGCAGGCGTCCGCGAAGAGGAAGCCCAGCTCGGGCTCCGCCACGAACGCCGCCTCCGGCACGCCGCGCAGGCGGGCCGCCAGCCCCAGCCAGTCGCGCCGCGCCGCGAGGGCGCGGGCGTCAGCCAGCTCGGTGGAGGGGGAGGAGGTGGTCACGATCGGCTCAGTTCGAGGCCATCGCGTACTTCGTGAACCCCTGCAGCTCCGCGCGCACCTCGTCCAGCTCCGCGTCGCGCACGGTGCCGATCCGCACCCACGGCTGCCCGTCCGTCTCCTGGCGCCAGATCGCCAGGCGCGAGCGCTCGTCCGCCGAGTCCACGCGGCCGTCGCCGTTCAGGTCAGGGTCGGCGTACCGGTAGCGCATGCGCAGCTCCGCCGGGTGGTCCGGGTCGAAGCGCAGCCCGCTCGGCTGGAACTCGAACTTGAAGCTGCTGGGATCCAGCACGCGGATGGTGACCTGGATGGAGTCGCCGCGCCGGAACGCGGTGCCGTCCGGCCGGCGCAGGAGCCCGTTGCCCGGGATCTTGAACTCCAGGCAGTTCTCACCCGTCGTGTACGGGATGCGCACCTCCGCGTTGTCCCCCGCCTTGGCCCAGAAGGTGGCCTCCCGCGTCATGAGCGACGGGGCGCTGGAGGCCTGGCGGACGGCGACGAACTGGGCGTCCGGCACCACGTCCGGCGGGTTGTCCGTGCCGCCCCGTTCGCATCCGCCCAGCAGGAGGGCGGCGGCGAGGGCGGCGAGCGCGATCGTACGATTCTGTTTCATCTATCGGTATCCCGTGTGGGCGTGGATCGTGTGTCGTGTGCCGGTTAGGGCAAGGCGCGAGCCCGCGAAAACCCGCGTGGCGACTGGCTTTTTGCCGAGTGCGGCTGTCGCGCGCCGCAACGGATGTCTCATTCCGCTACATCCTCGCCTTCCAGCAGGCGGTACAGCCGCGAGCGCGAGATCCCCAGCGCGTCTGCCGCCGCGCTCTTGTTCCCGTCGAAGCGCTCCAGCATCGCCACCGCCGCGCCGCGCACGATCTCGGTGAGCGATGCGGGGAATGGGATCGCGCCGTTGGAGACGGGCGCGGGGGCGGGGAGGGCGGGGAAGAGGTCCGCCGGATCGAGCCCGCCGTCGCCCAGCAGGAGGGCGCGCTCCAGGCCGTTGCGCAGCTCGCGGATGTTGCCTGGCCAGGTGTGCGCCATCAGCGCCCGCCGCAGCTCCGGGCCGATGGCGGGCGCGTCCATCCCGTACCCCTCCGCCAGCGAGCGCAGGAAGTGCTCGGCGATGAGTACCACGTCCTCTCCCCGCTCCCTGAGCGCCGGCAGGTGCAGCGGGATGACGTTGAGACGGTAGAAGAGGTCCTCCCGGAACTCCTTCCGCGCCACCGCCGCCGCCAGGTCCACGTGCGTCGCCGCGATGATGCGCACGTCCACCGTTCGCCCGCGGACGGCGCCCACGCGGCGGACCTCCTTCTCCTCCAGCGCCTTGAGGATCTTCCCCTGCAGCGTGATCGGCAGCTCGCCGATCTCGTCCAGGAAGAGCGACCCGCCGTCCGCCGCCTCGAATAGGCCGGGCTTGGCGGCGCGCGCGTCGGTGAAGGCGCCCCGCTCGTGGCCGAAAAGCTCCGTTTCCAGCAGCCCGGCGGGGAGGGCGGCGCAGTTGAGCTCCACGAAGGGAGCGGCGGCGCGCGGCCCGTTGTAGTGGATCGCCTGCGCCAGCAGCTCCTTTCCCGTCCCCGTCTCGCCGGTGATGAGCACCGTGGCGCGGTCGCGGGGGATGATGCGCGCCGCCCGGTCCAGCGCGGCGCGGATCTGTGGGCTCCGCCCGACGATCTTCCCGAAGTCGAACGCCGTCCGCTCCTGTGCGGCCAGCCGCGCCCCCGCCGCGCGCCCCTCGCGGCGCCGGGCGCGCTCCTTCATCTCCGCGCGCAACGCCTCGATGTCGCCGGGGAGCGCGAAGTAATCTCCCGCGCCCGCGCGCACGAGGGTGGCCGCGAGGCGGTGGTCCGCGCGCGCCCCGATCACCAGCGGCGCCGGCGAACCGGCCGCGGCCAGGGCGCGCACCTCCCCCTCCGCCTCCTCCTCCACCCCGGCCACACCGAGCAGCGCGGCCTCTTCCAGCGGGCCGCACGCCTCGGCGTCCGCCACCACGCGCAGCTCCGCCCCGGCCAACGCGGCGAGCTCCGGCCAGACGGCGGAGAAGGAATCGGAGCGTGCGACGACGACGAGCTGGGTCACGGCCGATCGGTCAGAGGACGGCGCCGCGTAGCGCCACGCGGCGGGAGTGTAGCGATATGGAACGATATAGCGCGCCGGCCATCCACGCGCCAGCACGGCACCCTGCCGCGAAGCGCAGCTGCGGCGCGGGTTTACGGCGGCTGGGCACAAGATGTCCTTCCCTGGTACCCCCGTTGCCTTTGGAAGGAGCCAGAGACACACGCCGGGCACCCGGCCTGGCCCGAACCACGGAGAACCAATCATGACCAACCGACTCGCGATCCCCACCCTCCTCGCCGCCGCCCTGCTGGGCACCGCGTGCGACTCGCCCTCGACCGGCTCGGCGGCGGGCGACCAGGTGAGCATCAACTTCACGGCCCGCACCAGCGGCGCCTCGGCCCAGCTCGCCCCCGCCGGCTCGGCAAGCCTCTCGGCGGCGGCCGGCCAGCTCGTCCTCAACGGCGACAACGGCGTCCTCACCCTCACCGACCTGCGCGCCGTGGTCGCGCGCTTCCGCCTGCGCGGCGACGACGACGTCAACCGCTGCGAGGACAACGGCGGCGGCGACGACTGCGACGACTTCAACGTGGGGCCGCTCTTCATCAACCTCCCCTTCGACGGCGTGGTGACGGTCGACGCGGGGTCGGTGAAGCCGGGCACCTACGACGAGGTGGAGTTCCGCGTCAAGAACCTGGACGATGACGACGACGACTCCAACAGCGACGACGACGCGGGCGAGGCCGCGCGCACCGCGGCGCTCCTCCAGCAGATCCGCGCCGAGATCCCCAACTGGCCGCAGAAGGCGAGCATGATGGTGTCGGGCACCTTTCAGCCGCGCGCCAACGGGACGCTGGGCGCCGCGCAGCCCTTCCGCGTCTTCGTCCGCGCCGAGCTGCGCACCCGCGTGCCGCTCAACCCGCCGCTGGTGCTGACGGAGACGTCGGCCGCACCGCAGGTCACCATCACGCTGGATCCGGCGGTCCTCTTCCGCAGCGGCACGCAGGTGGCGAACCTGGCCGCCTCCAACAACCAACTCATCGAGCTGCGGGTCGATCGCGGCTTCCGCGGCGAGGGGCACAGCGGGCGCCGCTAAAAGAAAGCCTCACGCGGAGGCGCGGAGACGCAGAGAGCGCTCGCTTAGTTCTCTCTGCGTCTCCGCGTCTCCGCGTGAGACCATTTTCCTCCGATGCAGACGGATTCGCGAGGAAGGGGTTAGATTAGGTCGCTCCCGTAGTGGTACACCGTTGATGTGAGACCGAACGCACATGATCCGCACCATTCTCTGCGCCGCCGCGCTGCTCTGCGCCGCACCACCCCTGTACGCGCAGCAGTGCACCTGGGAGGGCGACCAGCCGCGCGGGCGCCGTGAAGCGCGGGAAGCCTCCATCTACAGGGCGGCAGGGCAGGCGCAGCGCGGGGCGCTCCAGTCGGCGCTGCGGGCGGCGGGGATTTCAGACCCGAAGGGGCTGGTGATCGTCACCACTGAGCGGGGCGGCGGGGCTCCCGTGATCCGCTCGTTCGACCTGAACTTTCCCGCGGCGGTGCTGGACGCCGCCTCGCCCGTGCTGGTGGGGCACATGAAGGAGCTGCCGGAGCGGCAGGGCGGGCGCGTCGCGTCGGTGCTCAGGCTGGACACTGTGGCCCTGCCGCCCGCGCGCGCCGACGGGCGCCGGCGGGAGTGCCGTCCGGTGCTGCTCAACCGCGACCTGGTCGTGAGCGAGCTCCAGCGGTGGGCAGAATCCGCGGCGGATGCGGAGCGCGTCCCACGGCCGGTGCTGGTAGGGCTCGCGGTCGCGCGCGACGGACGCGTGGTGTATGCCGAGATCACGCGGTCCAGCGGATCGGAAGCGGTCGACCGGTTCGCGCTCGATCTCGTCTGGCGCCTCAACTTCCGGGCGGCAACGCTGGACGGCGTGACCCGCGACGTTTGGGCGGTGCTCCCGATCGCTTTCCGCTAGCCATCCTCCCGGGGCGCCGCCGGGCTTGAGGCGCGGCGCGGTGTGGGGTATACTTCGGTCCGCCGGAAATCCCCTCCGCCCAACCCGCCGTGCCCCGCTTCCCCATCGCCACCCCGCACACCCCGGAGCCCGCGTGACCGACGGCCGCGAGTGGCTGGTGGAGGCGCACGGCTGCGACCCCGCGCCGCTGGGCGACGTGGAGGCGCTGCGCACCCTGTTCGCGGCCCTGGTCGCCGGGCTGGGGCTGCACCCGGTGGGCGACCCGCTCTGGCACAAGTTCCCGGGGCCGGGGGGCGTCACCGGGATGGTGCTGCTGGCCGAGAGCCACCTGACGGTGCACACCTTTCCCGAGCACGGCTCGCTCTGCCTCAACCTCTTCTGCTGCCGCCCGCGCCCTGAGTGGGACTTCGAGGCTGAGCTGCGCGCCCGCTTCGGCGCGGACGAGGTGACGGTGCGCGCGGTGGACCGGCCCTACGCCGCGGTGGTGGCCGCGTGACGGCGCCCGCCGCGCAGTGCCCCAGCTGCGGGGCGCCCTTCGAGTTCCGCTGGGCGGGCGCGGTGCAGAGCGTCTGCCCGTACTGCTCGTCCGTGATCGTGCGGCACGACGTGGCGCTGGAGCGCGTGGGTGTGGTCTCCGCACCGCCAAGCGCCGACTCGCGCATCCAGCTGGGCACGCGCGGGGAGTACCGGGGGCGCTCGTTCGAGGTCGTCGGGCGCATCGCCTACGCCTGGGAGCGGGGCGTGTGGAACGAGTGGCACGTCGTCACCGGCGACGGCGGCAGCGCGTGGCTGGCCGAGGCGGACGGCGAGCTGTCGATGACCGTCCTTGTTCCGTCCCCGGCGCTCCCCACGCCGGAGAGCGTGCGGCCCGGCGACGTGGTGGACGAGAGCGGCGGTCCTCTGCAGGTGACCGAGGTGGTGCGCGCGCGCTACGCCGGCACCGAGGGCGACCTCCCCTTCGCGTACTGGGACAAGGACGAGATCCTCTTCGCCGACGTGCGCTCGCACGACGGGCGGGTGGGGACGATCGATTACAGCGAGTCGCCGCCCCTCCTCTTCGCCGGCGAGTCGGTGGCGTGGGACGCGCTGAAGCTGACCGGGCTGCGCGATCTCGCCGCCCCGAAGGCGCAGGAGGTGCGCACCCTTCGCTGCCCCCAGTGCGGCGGCGCGGTGACGGTGCGCGCCGCCGGGCGCACGGTGAGTGTGGTGTGCGGCTCGTGCGGATCGGTGCTGGATGCGCAGGACCCCGGTCTCCGCGTGCTGCAGAGCTTCCAGCAGCGGCTGACCCACACGCCGCGCATCCCGCTCGGCAAGCGCGGGCGGCTGCACGGCGCGGAGTGGGAGGTGATCGGCTTCCAGATCCGCTCGGTGACCGAGGAGGCGGTTCAGTACCCGTGGTCCGAGTACGTCCTCTACCACCCGGAGCGCGGCTTCCGCTACCTCACGGAGGAGAACGGGCACTGGACGGACGCCACTCCCCTGCACAGCATCCCAAAGATGGGGACGGCGAGCGGGCGCCCGGTCGCGACGCTGAACGGCGAGACCTTCAAGCACTTCGCCACCGACACCGCGACCACCAACTTTGTCCTCGGGGAGTTCCCGTGGGAGGTCCACGTTGGCGACGAGGAGCTGGTGCGCGACTTCGTCCACCCACCGCGCATGCTGTCGTGGGAGGACACCGCCGGCGAGTCGACGTGGACGCTGGCGGAGTACGTTCCGCCCGCCACCATCTGGAAGAACTTCGGCCTTCCGGGGCTCCCGCCCGCGCCAAAGGGCGTGTTCGCCTGCCAGCCGTCGCCGCACACGGACCGCTCGCGGCGCTACCGGCGGGCGTTCATGGTGCTGATGGCGCTGTTCACGGTGGTGACGGTGGGGCGCTGCGCCACGGCGCGCAACGAGCGGGTGTTCAGCGAGCGCTACGCCTTCCGGCCCGGCCTCCCGGAGGACTCCACCTCGATCGAGGCCGGCCCCATCGTGCTGACGGGGCGCCCGGCCGCCCTCCAGGTGGAGGTGGACACCGACCTCGACAACGCGTGGGCGTTCTTCTCCTTTGCGCTGGTCAACCAGGAGACGGGGAAGCGGCTGGAGTTCGGGCGCGAGGTGAGCCGGTACCACGGGGTGGAGGGTGGCGAGAGCTGGAGTGAAGGCTCGTCATCGGACGAGGTGCGGCTTCCCTCGGTGCCCGCGGGCCGCTACCAGCTCCTGATCGATCCGGAGGCAGAGGTGCCGGTCGCGTACGCCGTCACTCTGACGCACGACGTGCCCGGGAGCGGGTTCTTCATCGCGGCCTTCCTCCTCCTCGCGGCCCCCGCCGCCCTTGCGGCGTTCGCGTCCATCGGCTTCGAGTCGCAGCGCTGGCAGGAGAGCGATTATGCGCCGGAGGAGGACGATGATGATGATTGAGGGGGATGGGGGATGGGGAATGGGAATGGGGCCGGCGCCGGAACACCGGCATCGAACACCGGGGATGAATCCCCCGGCTGGAACCACGCGAAGCCCGCTGAAGCGGGCTGGCGGTCCGAGCACCCATCGCATGTCATCCTGAGCGACGCGCGGCACCGTCCTTTCCGGTTGCGCGATCCGTGGCGCGGAGCGAAGGATCTACTGCGCGTGACGTGGGGTTGGCGGTGAGAGGCGATGCCCGGCCCGGAACCGTTGGGTCGATGCGGGGCGAGGGAGGGAGACACGTGGGTCTGCCCCTACGGGCGGCGGTGCCGACGGGCGGGTGGCGGGGCGGGGGCGGGCACGGGCAGCCACATGGGGCGGCCCCTACGGAAGGCGGCGGTGCGGCGGCGGGCACGGGCGCGATGAAACGCGCCCCTACGGTTGGACCGAACACCGGCGATCACCTGATCCCTAATCCCTGATTCCAATGAAAGGTCCGCGGATCTACATCGCATACGGGCTCGGCGTGCTGGCGCTGCTGGCGTGGGTGGAGTACACCGGGTACAGCATGGCCTCGGTCACCGAGGCGCAGGACGGAACACCGCGCTCCGTGCGCGACAACCCCGGGGCCAACCGCCCCATCTACGGCGGCAGCGGCCGCTACGTCGGCGGCAAGTAAAGGAGATCAATGAACCAGCTCGCGAACGACATCCTGGCGGTCGTGGTCTACTCGGTCCTCGGCATCGTCATCCTGGCGCTGGCGCTGGTGATCGTGGACCGCATGACGCCGGGGACGCTGTGGAAGGAGCTGATCGAGGAGCACAACACCGCCCTCGCCATCCTCATGGGCGCGGTGGTGATCGCCTTCGGCATCGTCATCAGCGCGGCGATCGTAGGCTGAGCACGCGCGCCTCCACGGCCGGCACGCAGGGGAGTGCCGCCGCGCTGTTCCTCACCGTCCTCCTGATCGCGGCATGCGGCCTCGTCTACGAGCTGGTGGCGGGGGCGCTCAGCAGCTACCTGCTGGGCGACAGCGTCATGCAGTTCTCCACCGTCATCGGCACCTACCTGGCCGCCATGGGGGTGGGAAGCTGGCTCAGCCGCTACGTGACGCGCGGAATCGTGGAGCGCTTCGTGGCCACCGAGCTCCTGGTGGCGGTGGTGGGCGGCTTCTCGTCGGCCGCGCTCTTCCTGGCCTTCGCGTACACGGACGCCTTCCGGGTGCTGCTGTACGCGCTGGTGGCCGTGATCGGCGCGCTGGTGGGGCTCGAGATCCCGCTGCTGATGCGCATCCTCAAGGGGCGCTTCGAGTTCAAGGACATCGTCGCCAACGTCCTCGCGTGGGACTACATTGGGGCGCTGGGGGCATCGCTCCTCTTCCCCGCCGTGCTGGTGCCGCAGCTCGGGCTGGTTAGGTCGGCGATCGCGTTCGGCATCGTGAACGCGGGGGTCGCGCTCTGGTCCACGCACCTCTTCCGCGAGGTGCTGGTGGAGAGAAGGGCGCTGCAGGCGGCGTGCGTGGCCGTCATCGCGCTCCTCTGCGCCGGCTTCGTGGGCGCCGAGCGGCTGACGCGCGCGGCCGAACGAAGCATCTATGCGGACGAAATCGTCTTCACGCGTGACTCTCGCTACCAGCGGATCGTCCTGACGGCGTGGAAGGACGACCTGCGCCTCTTCCTCAACGGCCACCTCCAGTTCTCATCGCGCGACGAGTACCGCTACCACGAGGCGCTGGTGCACCCGGGTCTGGCGGCGCTCCCCGGCGCGCGGCGGGTGCTCGTCCTGGGCGGCGGCGACGGGCTGGCGGTGCGCGAGGTGCTGCGCTACCCCGGCGTGCAGCAGGTGACGCTGGTGGACCTGGACCCGGAGATGACGCGCCTCTTCGCCACGCACCCGGTGCTCACGGAGCTGAACGCGGGGTCGCTGAAGTCGCCGCGGGTGCGGGTGGTGAACGAGGACGCCTTCCAGTGGCTGTCGCGCACGGACGAGATGTTCGACTTCGTGGTGGCCGACTTCCCGGACCCGTCCAACTACGCCGTCGGGAAGCTGTACACCACCGCGTTCTACCGCCTGCTGGCGCGGCGGATGAGCCGCGACGGGCTCGCCGTGGTGCAGAGCACGTCGCCGATGTTCGCGCGGCGCGCCTTCTGGAGCATCGACGCCACCCTGCGCGACGCGGGCTTCCGCACCCGGCCGTACCACCTGTACGTTCCGTCGTTCGGCGAATGGGGCTTCATCCTGGCGGGCCGCGGCGAGTACGCGCCGCCCACCGCGCTCCCCGCCGGCCTGCGCTTCCTGACCCCGAGCGGCGTGCCCGCGCTCTTCGACTTCCCGGCCGACATGCGCCCCGTGCAGGCGGCCGTGAACCGGCTGGACGACCCGGTGCTCGTGCGCTACTACGACCAGGACTGGAAGGACTTCGGCGCCTGAGCCGGCCTTCCGCACATCGTTTCCGCGGCCGCGCATGGCTGCCGCGGGACACCGCGGGCGACCGCCCGCACACTCTCACTCCGGATGGAGAATAGCATGACCGTTCGTTCCATGTTCGCGATCTCCCTGTTCGCGCTCGCCGCCGGCGCCACCGACGTCGCGGCGCAGGCCCGTTCCACCACCGCCGGCTTCCACCTCGGCGTCGGGCTCAACGGCTCGTCCGTCAAGGTGGACGTAGAGGACGAAGAGACCGGCCTCGAGAGCGAGCGCGAGAGCGGCGCCGGGATCAGCCTGACGGCGGGGTACAACTTCACTCCGCAGTTCGGCGTTCTCATCAACCTCACCGGCGCCAACGTGAGTTCCGAGGGCGGCGACTTCGGGCTGGGCCACGCCGACCTGGCGGGGCGCTTCTCGATCGCCAACCCGGCGAGCCCGCTGGTGCCGTACCTGGAGCTCGGCATCTCCAGCATCGCGCTGGTGGACGAAGACGAGGAGAGCGGCGACGACGTGACGATCTCCGGCACCGGCTTCACCGGCGCGGCGGGGCTCAACTACTTCTTCAGCCCGAAGCTGGCGCTGGACGCCAACGTGCGCTTCACCATGGGCGAGCTGGACACGCTCAAGATCGGCGGCGAGTCGGTGACCACCGACGAGGGCATCGACGCGACGACGGCCCGCATCAACATCGGCATCTCGTGGTTCCCGGGCGGCGGGCGCTAAGCTCGGAACCCAGTAAACAGCAGGCCTCACGCGGAGACGCGGAGGCGCGGAGAAAGCTCCTCCGCGTCTCCGCGTTTCTTCGTGAGGCCGTGTTGTCGCCGCGACGCAGGATCAGGGGATGAGGGGAGCGGGTGAAGCAGGGCCCGTGGCGGCCTCGATCGCGGGAAGCACCCGCCGCGCGTCGCACCCGTTCAACCCGGCGCCCCAGGCCGCGTTGAACTCGATGACGACCCAGCGCCCGGACCCCAGCTCTCCGACGTCGAGGACCACGGCGCGCGGCAGGCGGACGCGCCGGGCGACGGCTTCCGCAAACTCACGAGCCGCGTCTACGGGAGTGCTCCCTTCGTAGCAGGCGCAGTCGAGCACCTCGCCGTCGAGCACAAAGCAGCGCACCTCGGACCGAAGCTCGATCGGCTCCGAGTAGAGCAGCTCCGTCTCCGGATCGAGGCCCTCGCACTCCGCCCGGAGCTCGTCGGCGCTCGCGTACACCCGCGAGGGGATTTGCTTCGGGATGACGGACTTTATGAAAGCCGGGTACTCGGAACGGACTGCCGAGAGGCGTGATTTTTTGATCCGCCTGCCGAGGAGATCGCAGTCGAGCGTCACGAGGAGATCGTCGGCGGGGGAGCAGAGTGCGAGTCTCAATTTCTGCTCCAGTACCAGGCAGAAGGTGTCGTTGCCGTAAAGCCTTACGCGGGTCGGTTCGAGGGGTGGAGGATCCCAGAAGCGGCCGAGCCGCAGGGTCGTTCCGCCAGCCGCATTCCACTCCGCGGCGACTTGATCCCGTTCAGGATCCGCTTTGTCCGGGATGACGAGAACAAGGTCGACGGCGCTGAAAACCATTGCTACGCTGCTTGTTGATGTGGAGGGAGAGGTCAGCTTCCGAGCTGGCGCGCGACGGCTTCGCGCACGGCGGCGCCGTCGAGTAGCGACGCAGGGTCGAGCGGGGCGAGGGCGCGGGCGACGGCCGGGAGGAGCGTGTGCCAGGGCGGATCGATCGCGCGGAGGGTGGCGGTGAAGGGAGCGCCCTCGACGGTGCGCCAGCGGCCGCCGTCGTGGACGTACGCGGCGACGTCGGCGCGGATCGCGGGGCCCTGCGCGTCGGCCCACCCGTGCGCGACCAGGGTCAGCCAGACGGGGCCGTCGACCGCGTGGACGATGGGCCCCCTGCGGTGCGTCTCCGTCCAGCAGTGCGGCGAGCGGCCGAGGACCGGGTGCTGCGCGCCCGGAACGGCGGGGAGCGCGGGCCAGGCGAGCTGCGGAAGCTCGGGAGGGCCGCGAAAGGTCTCCGCGTGCGCGTCCCAGCGCAGGCGCTGCGGGTAGGCGCCGCCGGATGCGGGTGGGGCTTCGGCGGCTTCCAGCCAGCGCATGGGGCTGTCCAGGACGGCTCCCTGCGCGCCGCGCATCCAGCGCGCCCACGCGCCGAACTGCTCGTGCAGGATGCGCCGCGTCTCGGCTCTGTCGGCGCCGGGCACGGGGGAGCCGATCCGCGCGCCGCTGTCGTCGCGCTCCAGCCACGACTCGACGGCTTCCCCCTCCTCGCGCCGCTCCATCATCGAGATCCCCACCGCGCGGCAGCGGTTCTCGCCCGAGCTGCGGCCGGCGTTGGCGCGGTAGACGTGCACCAGGCGGCGCGCCACGCGGTGGATGCCGTTGCGCTCGTACTCCAGCAGCCCGCGGTACAGCCCCTCGTGCCGCGGGCAGCGCCACACCTGCGGATGGAGGCGGCTGTCGCCCAGGAGGGGGAGGGGATCGTCCGGCGTCCATGGGTCGCCGTGGTCGGGGAGGACGCCGCGCGCGGGGACCTCTATCCAGGGGAGCCCAAGGGTGCGGTACTTGGCGGCCTTCTCGTCGTCCACCGCGTGCGACGCGTAGACCTCCACGGCCGCGACGATGGCGCCGCCGCGCAGGAGCACCAGGTCCGCGCGCAGGGAGGGAAGGGAGTGCTCCACGCGCACCTCGTCCCACTCCAGCGGCCACGTGTTCTCGGGGGCGGCGGTGCAGCGTTCCGTGCTGCGCTCCTGCGGAACGCGGTGGCAGACGGGGCGCACGCGCAGCGGCCCGCCGCGGCCGAGCTGCTCGGCCA
>DASWNZ010000223.1:0-33330 GCA_036398975.1 Longimicrobium sp. | reverse complement strand
CGCGCGTCCGCCTGGTAGTCCAGCAGCCCCGTGTCCGCCAGCGCCTGCGAGCGGCGGTCGCGCGCGCGGGCGATCAGCTCCAGCGCGCGCGCCCCGTTCCACCCCTCGGCCGGGGCCTGGGCGCGCGCCGGCGCCGGCGCGAGGGACGCCGCGGCGAGCGCGGCGAAGATCCAGGGTCTGATGGTGCGAGCCATGAAGTGGTCGTCGGGTCGTTCAAGACGGCGAGGGTCCGGCCGAGCAGGCCGGACCCCTTGAAGCGCCTTTGGTGCTCAGCGCGGCGTCAGGAGCAGGTGCCTTCCTGCAGCGACGCCTCCAGGCGCCCCGGGATGGTCGCCGCGAAGCCGGCCTCTTCCACCCCGGCGGCGCGCGCGTAGTCCCGCCGCGTGACGGAGTACGAGCGCGCGCTGTTCGTATCCAGGCGGCGCGAGGCGGCCGTCCGGAAGGTGAACGACGTCTGCTGCGGAAGAAGGAGCTCCGCGGCGATCGCGTTCGGGTTGTCCGCGTCGTTGTAGAAGCGCAGCGTCACCGCGTCGGACCCGTACTCGATCGCGCCGATGATCTCCCGCGTGAAGGCGTCGCTCCGCCGCGTGTAGCTGAGCTGGAAGGCGCCGTCGGGGCTCAGCGTCACCGTCGGCTCCGGCTTCCCGGACGGCGGCGTCGTGTGGATCACGCGCTCCAGGAGGTTGGCCACCGGGAAGGCGGAGTTGTCGGGAACGAAGCGCAGCGTGCAGACGCGGTAGACCCCCGCGACCTCCACGGGGGTGAGGCGGTTGCCGCCCGTGCCGCCGTCGCCGCACGCCGCGGTGGCGAAGAGGGTGGAGAGCGCCAGGAGCCGGACGACGGAAGAACGCATCGGAGTACCTCCAGAAATCAGTCGAGAGTCGTTGTGAGACCGCATGTACCCTCACGGGGTGCGCGGGGTTTCACCGGGCGCGAAACATAAGGCGCGGTCACCCGTCCCGCAGCACCACGAGGAACACGTCGTACAGCGCGTGTGTCCATGCCGCGATCCCGAAGCCGCGCAGCAAAAAGAGCGCGCTGAACGCCAGCCCCGCCACGAAGCGGAAGACGAAGCTCTGCAGCTCCAGCGGGTAGGCGTACGGGCCGATGTAGTGGAACGCCGAGAAGAGGAAGGCCGCCAGCAGCGCCGCCGCGATCCCCGCGTTCTTCTTCCGCATCCCGATGCCGGCGAAGAGCAGCGCCAGCCCGCCCACCAGCAGCACGCGGAAGAGGAGCTCCTCGTACAGCCCCGCGCCCAGCGACAGGACCACCTGGTCGCGCAGCGGGAGCGTGTCCACCCCGCCGTCGGCCGCCATGCGCACGCCGCCCAGCATCCACTGCGTCAGCGTCCCAACCACCACGCCGAAGAGGAGGGCGTACCCCGCGCTCTCCGCCAGCATCCCCGCGAAGACGGGCGCGCGCAGCGGCACCCGCTCCCTCCGCCGCTCCAGCGCGATGAGCGCGGCACCCACCACCAGGATGACGGCCGCGAACCCCAGCGTCCCCTGCACCCCGCCCGCGGAGAGGGCGGCGCGCAGCAGGACGTCGGCCCCGTTCCTCATCCCCGAGGTGGGCCCGGCGATGCTCCACGCCCCCACCTCGTACAGCAGCAGGAGGGGGAGTACGAAGAGCAGCGAGTAGCTGTGCTTGCGGGTGATCCGGAAGTAGTCGCGCATGGTCCGTACAAGGTAGCGTGGCGAGGGGAACGGCGCATGGCCCTTCCCTTGCGACCCGCGCGGAGCTTATCGTGCCACGCGGCGCCCGTACCTTAACGGCGCGGAGGGGCGATGGGTTTCCCAGGATACGGAGCGATGGGCGTGAGCCGACCGAACAAGGGGTGGATGGGGATGGCGCTGGTGCCGCTGGTGGCCGGATGCAGCCTCTTCGGCGGCGGCGATCCGGGCCCGACGCCGCAGGACGTCGCCCGCCTGGCCGCCGAGGACGTGCGCATACGCCGCGAGGTGGAGGCCCGTTTGGCCGCCGAGCCGTCGGTGGGCCCCGGCCGGGTGCGCGTGACGGTGACGGGCGGCGAGGTGCAGCTGCACGGCTCGGTGGCCGGCTACGGCGCCCTCCGCTGCGCCCTCTCCAACGCCGAGCTCACCACCGGCGTGGTGCTGGTGATCGACTTCCTCGTCCTCCAGCCCGGGGCCTCCACCACCCGCTGCCTCGCCCCACGCGTCTTCGCCGCTCCGGCCTAGCCGACGCAAAGCGTGACGAGGCACGCCGTACCGATTACATTGGGGGCTCCCCCGCACAACCCGGAGAGTCCCCAGTGCCCCGCCGTTCCCCCGCGAAGCCAGCATCAAAGAAGAAGGCCGCCCCGCGCAAGCGCCGCGGCGCCACCGCGAAGCGCGGCCCGGCGCGGCGTTCGCGCGTGCTCTGGTCGTGGCTGCTGATCGCCGCCGTCGTCTTCGTCGCCGCCAACCCCAGGGCGCGCGCCATCGCCTGGGAGGCGCTCCTCGCCTCGCGCGCCGTGCTGGAGTCCGCGCAGGCCGCCAAGGCGGCGGAGCGTCAGGCCGACGAGTACGCCCGCCGCTACGGCATCGATCCCACCCTGGCGTCGGCGATCCTGAAGGCGGCGCACGCGGAAGGGGTGAAGCCCGACCTCGCCTTCCGCCTGGTGCGCGTGGAGAGCGCCTTCCGGCCGCGCGCGGTAAGCCCGGTCGGCGCGCTGGGCCTCACGCAGCTCATGCCCGCCACCGCCAACGAGCTGCAGCCCGGCGTCACGCGCGAGCAGCTCTTCGACCGCGACACCAACCTGCGCCTGGGCTTCCGCTACTTCAACCGCCTGCTGCGCGCCTACGACAACGACGTGGAGGCCGCGCTGCACGCCTACAACCGCGGCCCCGGCACCGTCAACCGCATCCGCCGCGCCGGCGGCGACCCCGCCAACGGCTACGCGAAGGCGGTCCTGGGCAGCACGGGCGCCTCCCCCGTCGGCCCCCCGCCCGTGCAGGTCGACACCACCCCCGCCTCCGCGCCCCTCCCCACCATCGACGGCATCCCCCCCACGCCCATGCCGAACGGGATGTGAGCCGCGAAGCTCCCTCCGCGGGGACTTGGAAATAAGCACGTGTCGCGGTATACTACCATAGGAAATGCTATGGTTGTACTCCGTGACGAGGGGGGCAGATGGCTGAGCCGCTTGCGGATACTGATCTCATTAATTTAATCGTCCAGGCTTCCGACGCCTTCACCCCGTCACAGGCTGAGCTGGCGAGCGAAGTCGGAGTGCAGCCGCTCGCCATCACGACCTGGCGACGCGGCCGGAGCCGTCCCACACACCAGCATCTACGTAACATGGCTCTTGCCCTGGAGAAGCGGGCGGAGCAGTTAGCCTCTCTTGCGGAGCGGCTCCACGAGCGAGCCGCTACCCATGAGCGCCTCACCCGACGCCGTCCCGCGGGAACGTCAAGGTCGAGGGACCTCGCTCTCGCGCGCCGATTCGCCCAAGGAATGGTCAGCGGGGCGCCAGCGGTTGTTCTGCGCGTGGTTTTCTACGGATCGAGGGCGCGCGGCAACCCGGCGTCCACGCATAGCGATTACGACTTCGTTGTGGTGCTGAAAGACCGTCCCACGGACCTCGAACGCGTCGAGCGACAGCTGAAGGATGCCGCCGTCGCCGCGCTCCGCGACCACCTGGCGCTGGATGTATGGGTCTGCGACCAGGACGAATGGAACACAGCACTTACGCTCCCCGGCCACCCTTTGCGAACCGCCCATTCGGAGGGTGTGGTCCTGTATGAGTGCGTCTGACGCTCTCCGGTCCTGGGTCGCAGACTGGATAAGACGGGGCAAGGGAGACATCCGGCTCGGCGAGCTCGGTCTCGCGGATCCGGAGTTCGACTCGTACGAGCTGATCGCGTTCCATGCTCAGCAAGGCGCGGAGAAGCTGATCAAGGCTTTCCTGGCGAAGAAGGGCACCGACTTCGAAGACCAGCACGACCTCGAGTATCTTCTCGGGCTGGTGAGAAGGAACGATGCTGCCCTTGCCGTTGCGCTCGATCCGGTCGTAGCGCTGAACCGATACGCGGTCAAAACGCGGTACCCCGGGCGCTATCCAGCCGTCACCCGCGCCGATGCCGAAGCAGCGATTCGGATTGCGGCGACGGCGGCAGCAGCGATGCTTCCGCGCGTTACGTTCGACTCTCCACCGCCCGCCAGATCACTCCGTGACCGGCTGCAAGAGCAGCGCGAACGTGGTCGAGCTGAGTAGCTGCCGACCGTTGGCCGGCAAATGCAAGTGCTTCGGCAGCATAGGTCACCTGAACCATGCCGTGCCCCGCGTGCCCGCCTACCTTGCCCGCGAGTGATGAACCCAGCAACCGGGAGCACGAGATGAATCACCTCATCCTTGGCGGAACGGGCACGGTGGGCGGGGCAGTGGCCCGTGAGCTCCTGGCGCGCGGCGAAGACGTAAGGATCCTCACGCGGTCGGCGGAGAAGGCGGGCTCCCTTCCCGAGGGCGCCACCGCGGTAGTGGGCGACCTGCGGGATCCGGGGTGCTACCACACCGTATTCTCCCGCTTCGACACCCTCTTCCTCGTCAACGCGATCGCGGAAACGGAGCTGCAGGAAGGGCTCGCCGCCGTCAACGAGGCGCGCCGGGCCGGTGCCGCGCGCATCGTATACCTGTCCGTGCACGACGCGGAGAAGGGGCCGCACATCCCGCACTTCGCGGCCAAGCTCGCCATCGAGGAAGCGATCCGGCGCAGCGGCATCGCGTACACCATCCTGCGCCCCAACAACTTCTACCAGAACGACTACTGGTTCCGCGAGGTGATCCAGGAGCACGGGATCTATCCGCAGCCCATCGGCGACGCCGGGATCTCGCGCGTGGACGTGCGCGACATCGCCGAGGCGGCGGCCAACGCGCTCACCCGCTCCGGCTTCGAGAACCGCAGCTACGCGCTGGTGGGCCCCGAGCCGCTCACGGGCCCGGAGTGCGCGCGGGCGTACGGCGAGGTGTTCGGCCGCGAGGTTCGCTACGCCGGCAACGACCTGCAGGCCTGGGCGCGCGAGGCGGGAAAGATGCTCCCGGCTGGATGGTGTACGACTTCGCGCTGATGTACGCGCTCTTCCAGGACCGCGGCCTGCAAGCCACCGCCGAGCAGATCGCCGAAACGGAGCGCATCGTGGGCCACCTTCCGCGCACCTTCGGCGACTTCGTCCAGGAGACCGCCACCCTCTGGACCCGCGAGCCCGCCACCGTCTGACTACCTGCGATGCACAACAAGGCCGCCGTGAGCCCACGCTCCCGGCGGCCTTCTCTCGTCGCTGTCGCGGCCACGGCCGCGCGGGACCTCACCGTCTATTTCCGCCCGCTCGGCAGACATGAAACGGGCGCCGAAGGTTATGCGCACCGTCGAGGCCCCGCACGAAATATCTGGCGCTGGCCGTTATCGGTGATTACTATCTTTCGTAGGCCGGCGCGAAGCCGCTCGGATTGACCTGAGTTAATCGCGCATGCCATCCTGCAGAGATTGTCGTTGGGCACAGGTCCGCTCGCCATCCCCACGCTGTTGGTCGTAGACGTTCTCGTTGGCCGGTTTTACGCTGGTCTAATCCCCGTGCGCTCGCGACCGTGTACTGGTAGCTGCGGTCGGAAGGGCTCTCCCGGAGATGGCCCTTTTCGAAGCGGACCATAATCGAACCTCTCACCGGCCACACTACCCTCGATTTTTACACCCGGCACTCCACGATCTGGACTCCCAGGCGTGGGGAAATCGTCACCCTCTGGCCATCCAACACTTGCGTTCGGGACGCGCGGCCGGTCAGCGCGCCGATGCAATTGCCGCCCCCAGGCGCACTCGGCCCCGCCCCACCTCTCACCTCCCCACGACACGATGAAAACGGCACCCAGCGACGTTAGGGCCAGGAAGGCGATCTTCTTCGACGTGCGCGACACCCTGGGAGTGGTGGACCGGCCGGGGCACCTGGTCCCCTTCCGTCCCACCACAGAAGAACTGCTCAAGGCCGTGCGGAGCGTGGTCGGCTACCGTGTGGGGGTGATCTCCAACCTCCCTGCCTCCGTACCCGCGGAAGCCGGGCAGAAGATGCTGGACGACGCGGGCATCACCCCGCACCTGGACCCGGACGGGATCGTCTGGAACCACGACGCGGCCGTCGACAAGCCCAAGCCCGACATCTACGCCTTCGCGGCCCGCAAGATGGGGCTGCAGCCGGACGAATGCATCTTCGTGGGAGAGAACCTGCTGGAGGTCCTGGGCGCGAAGGCGGCCGGAATGGACGCGGTGCTCAAGCCCTACCCGCCCGGCCGCGAGTTCCTCCTGCGCCCCCTTCCCAAGGAGCCCGGCAGCGACCCGAAGTTCAGCGGACGGGTGAGCGAAGTGGTGATGGAGGAGGACCACCTCGTCGCCAAGCGGGTCGTGATCTCGGCCGCGACGATCGCAAAGGTGCTGCGCGAGCTCATGGCCGGTCCCGAGGAGGAGCGCGAGGCGCAGCGCACCAGGGTGCCGCTGGTGGCGATGGGGACGCTCGTCTTCCTGACGAAGCACTTCATCGATCCGTTCCACCACCGCAAAGAGGAGGAAGTGATGATCCCCTTTGCGGTCGCCCGCGGCTTTCCAGCACAGCGGGCCGCGTTCGTGGCGCCGGAGCACGAGCAGGGGCGCGCATACTTCCGCGGGCTGGAGATCGCCTACGGCCGCTACCTGGCGGGCGACTTCAACGCCCTCCGCGACTTCGCCCGCAACGCCGAAGGGGTGGTGGATCTGTACCGCGACCACGGCCGCCGCGAAGACGACGAGCTGTTCCCGGAGCTGGAGTCGTACCTCACCGACATGGACGACAGCCTCCTGCTGGAGTTCTTCGCCCAGATCGGACCGCGCGACGTCACCCCGTACCTGGCGGTGCTGGAGTCGATGGAGCGCGAGCTGGGTCTGAAGCCGTCCTGATGCACCCTTAGCAGAGAGCGCAACGATGTGGGAGATGCCCCAGGGGAGCGGCCGTTTCCTGAGCGAGCGCGAGCTGGCCCAGGTGAACGCGCTGTTCTCGCAGATCATTCCCGGGGATGCCGCGCGCGGGATCCCCGGCGCCGCCGACGCCAACGCGGCCCGCTACCTGGACCGCACGCTGGGGCTGGAGGCCGGTGCGTACTACGAGCTCGACGCCTGGCGCGAGGCGTACGTAACCGGCCTGGCGGCGCTTTCCGCTGCCGCCGAGCGCCTGCACCAGGCTGCGCTGGAATTGCTGCCGCCCGCCCAGCTGCAGGCTCTCCTCGCCTCGCTGGAAAAGGGCGAGCTGCAGGGCACGCCACCCGGCTGGGACCAGAAGAAGTTCTTCGGACTGCTGCGCCAGCACTGCATCCAGGGGTGCTTCGGCGACCCGCGCTGGGGCGGCAACGACGGCAAGGTCATCTGGCGCTGGATCGGCTATCTGCAGGAGCCCGAGCCCTTTCCGCTCCCGATCGTAAAGTTCGACGGGATCAAGACGCAACTCCAACCCGGGCAGGTGGTGCCGTGAGCGGTAAATTCGACAAGCCGGACGCCATCGTCGTGGGGAGCGGGGCCGGCGGCGGCACCGCCGCGCGCGTACTGACGGAGCGCGGCTGGAAGGTGACGGTGATGGAGAAGGGGCGCCGCCACGAGCCCGAGGAGTTCCTCCCCTACGACGAGGTGCACTTTGGGGTGCACCGCGCCCTGGTGCCCTCGGTCAAGAGCGACCCTCAGATCTACGTGAAGGCGGACGGCTCCACCGTTCCGGTGGAGCGCTGGTGGGCGCCCAACATGGTGGGGGGCGCAACCATGCTGTGGGAGGCCAACCTCCCCCGCTACACCGAGCACGACTTCAACGTGCTGAAGTACCTCAAGGACGTGCCCCAGGACGCTTCCATGGTCGACTGGCCGTGGACGTACGACGAGTGGCAGCCGTACTTCGAGCGCGCCGAGCACGAGTGGGGGGTCTCCGGGCGCGCGGGCCAGGCCCCGATGCAGGAGCGCACGCGGCCGGGCTACGACTACCCCATGCCTCCGCTGCGCCCGCACGCCTCCACGCCCTTTCTGATGGAGGCGTTCGGAAAAGCCGGGATGCAGCCGTACCTGAGCCCGCGCGGCATCAACTCGCGCACCTTCGACGGCCGCCCCGGCTGCCCGTTCTGCGGCTACTGCCAGAACTTCGGCTGCGCCGTGAACGACCGGGCCAGCAGCACCAACACCGTGCTGGCGCGCGCGCTCGCGACGGGGCTGTGCGATCTGCGCACCGGCCACTGCGTCACCCGCCTCGACTTCCGGCGCGGCAAGGTGCGCGGAGTGTTCTACAAGACGGAGCCCAACGGGCCGGAGCATCACATGCAGGCGGACCGCGTCTTCGTCTCGGTCACGGCCATCGAGTCGGCGCGCCTCTTCCTGAACTCCGAGATCCCCGACCCCAACGACATGGTGGGCCACTACCTGACGTACCACGTCAAGGGCTCCGCCGAGATGACCTTTCCGAAGCAGCCGGTGTGGGACGCGGGCCCGGAGCTCAGGTACCAGCCGCGCACCTCGCTGGGCAGCCTGCAGCTGCGCGACCTGTACCTGATCGACGACCCGAAGAACACCTACGTGACCAAGGGCGGCAAGTTCAGCATCTACGACCCGTTCACCATCAAGCCACCCATCAAGATGGTGGCCGACACGGGGCTCTGGGGCAAGGCGCTGCAGGACCGGCTCCTGGAGCTGCGCACGCAGGGGGGTGTGTCGTTCAGCTTCACCGGCGAGACCCTTTCCATGCACGGCAACCGGGTGGAGCTGGACCGCGTAAAGAAGGACCCCTGGGGAGTCCCGGTGGCACGGCTGCATTACCAGCACCACGCGTACGACCTGGAGCTTTCACGGTATTCGCTGGACCGGGTGGTCAGGGTGATGGCGGACGCAGGCGGAGAGCTGCGCGGCAAGCTGGGCGTGGCCACCGCCGAGAACCCCGGCTACGGGCACAACCACGGGACGCTGCGTGCCGGCACCGACCCCGGGGCCTCGGTGCTGGACGCCGACTGCCAGTCGCACACGGTGAACGGGCTGTACGTGCTGGACTGCGCCTGGATGCCCACCGCCGGCGCCTCCAACCCCACGCTCACGCAGATCGCCAACGCCTACCGCGTCTGCGAAAAGGTTCCGCGCGCGGCCGCCTGAGGCCACAGGCGACTGTTTCCGGGACACGTCCGGCGCGGCACCAGGCCCGGCCGACGAGCGAGCCGGCCTGACACACACCGATGCGGCGAGGGGATGCGATGAGAGTGGTGGCACACCGCGGAAACCGGCTTCACGCGCCCGAGAACAGCCGGGCGGCGCTCGTATCCGCCTACACGGCGGGCGCCGACGTGCTGGAGCTGGACGTGCAGCTCACCCGTGACGACTACCTGGTGGTCTCGCACGACGGCACTACCGAGCGGCTGACGGGCGAAGCCGGCCGGATCTCCGAGATGACGCTGGCGGAACTGCGGAAGCTGGACTACAGCGAGACCTTCAAGCCGCGCAACGCCGAGCAGTACGCGTACTACACGCGTCCCGGGCGCAAGCTGGCCATCGAGACCCTTCCCGAGCTGCTGGACGCACTCCCCCGCGGAGTGACGAAGCTGATCGAGCTCAAGCACGACTCGTCGGCCGACGCGTCTCGCCGCGGGACCTTCGTGGGTAAGACCATCGAGGCTCTGGCCGCTCGCGGGCTGTTGGGCGAGGCGGTCATCTACTCCAAGGACCCTGAAAACCTCCTGCTGGCGCGACGGCTTGCACCGGAGGTCCCGGTGGCGGTCTTCGATTGGGAGCTCCCGGCGGAAGACCAGGTGGCGCTGATCGAGAAGCACGGTGCCGACGGCTTGGTCACGGATCTGGACACCGTACTGGGCCCGGACGGCGCGCTCACCGGCGTGGGGCGCGCGCTGGAGCGGCTGCACGCGCAGCGCAAGCTGCGCCTGGGCGCCATCCTCTACCCGTTCCGCAACGGTGGTACGGGAAACTTCACCCGCCAGGAGTACGAGGCGCTGCGGGGGCACCCCTTCGTCTGGTCCCTCTCCACCGACTCCATGCTGGACGTGGCGCCTTTCACCCGCGGCGGGTCGCGGTCCGTCGACGAATCGTTCGCGGGAAAGAAGATCGACACCGAGCGCTTCGCCCTGGGCTACGCCAAGAGCAATGGCTACGCATGGGTCCACCAGGAAGACGGGGTCCGCGTGAAGATCGACCCCTACACCGGCCCCACCGGCCCCACCGGCGCGCCGGGCAGCGTGGAGCGGCAGCTTTCGGAGCTGCGTGAGCAGATGCAATACGCCAGCAAGGACTGGCCGTACTACTCCGGCGGGGGGGTGGGGCTCGTGCAGGGGATCACCGGCCCGTTCGTGGCCGAGGTGGACTACCAGGTGCGGCAGGTGAGCCAGGCCACCATGCTGGAGATGGCGGTGGTGAACGTGGATCCGGGCACGCACCAGAAGCCCTACAACGCGGACGGCACCCCGCGGCGCGTGACCAGCTTCCGCGACAAGGACTCGTTCTTCGACCCGCACGGCGCCCCGCCCTTCGTGGGCGTGGAGCACGACGAGGACGACGGATTCCGCATCAACTGGAATCTCGGCACCGAGTACGACAACAACCAGTACGGCCGTCCGGTGGGCGACGGCGTGAAGCCGCGGGCCGGGCGCCTGCGCCTGGAGCGGCGCGGCCCCTACTTCGCCGCCTATTACCGCAACGCCGTGGACGCGCCCGATTGGGTCTGCGTGGGGGTCGCCAGGAACGATTCGCTGAACGAGCGCGTCTTTCTGCGCTGCGTTGCCAAGCGCTGGCGCCAGGAGCGCGAGGACGACCCCTCGCGCTACTACCCCATTCTGGACAACGACTACGCGTTCACCAACCTCACCGTCGATCGCTTCCCGGGCTGAACTCGGCCCGGCGCACTCACCCCCTCGAGGACCGGAACTCATGATCGTGGACACGCCAGGAATCGAGAACTTCTCGCGCAAGGAGCTCGCCCGCCTGCTGCTGGACGCCGGCACCGAGGAGGCGGACGTGCAACCCCAGCCCAGCATGGCGGCCCTGCTGGCGGATCCTGTCGGCCCCCCGAAGCTGAAGATCCCCTTTCCCGATGGCCTGGCGCCGCGCCCCCAGCCGATCGACCCCGCGCCCAACGCGGAGGCCGCGCTGCCACAGGCTGACGTGCTGGTGGTCACCTGGACGGTGGCGGAGCTGAACGCGCTGGCGGACGTGCTGACGCCCGGCGTTCAGCGCGACGCGTGGTACCGCTACCGCCGTGGCTTCGACGAGCGCTATGCCGGGCAGATCCGCGAAGGCGCGCCGGCCGCCAAGAGCCGCCGGCTCGGCAGCTATTTCCCCACGCGCATCGGGGGACAGTCGGTGGTTTGCTTCAAGTCGGAGCTGCACCTGAACCAGGATGGCATCGCCACCGGCGACGGCACCGCCACCCTTCCCGTGAAGGATCTGTTCCGGCAGTTGATCGAGGAAGTGCGCCCCCGGCTGGTGATCACCACCGGCACGGCCGGCGCCACCTTCCTGGAGCACAGCCTGGGGGACGCCGTGGTCACCCGTGGCGCCAAGTTCCGCCTTTCGGACGAGTTCAAGAACGAGGCGTTCAAGAGCGCCGAGTTCCGCTGCGACTGGTGGGAGATTCCCACCCGCCACTTCGACACCGCGAACGAGCTGATGCGGCGCTTCCACGACCGGCTGGTGGAGCCCGCGTTCGCGCCGCCCACCAAGCGGTTCGACTTCGCCGGACCGCCACTCCCCGCCTGGCCCAACGAGGCGCGCATCCGGCTGGAGGGAACCGAGGGGATGCCCCCCTTCCACCCCATCCTGACCACGGACTTCTTCGAGTTCGGCACTTCCGCCAACGGGATGGAGCACGAGGGCGCGGCGGTGGAGATGGGCGACGCCGTGCTGGGGATGGTGTGCGACGAGCTGGACGATCCGCCGGCCTGGGTGGTGGTGCGCAACTGCTCGGACCCGCAGATCAACGCCGACCTCCCCACGACGCCGCGCGCGCTCAACATGCAGACGCACTGGGCCGTGTGGTACTACGAGAAGTACGGCTACTGGACCAGCGTCAACAGCGCCATCGCGTGCTGGGCGATCATCGCCGGGCTGGATGGGGACGGGGGCGGGCAATGAGCGACAACCGGCTGCCCACCGAGGTGGAGCTGGTCTACGAGGTGATGCCCTGCCTTGCCATCAAGAGCACGCAGGCCCCCTCGCTGGCGCCCCAGGCGTGCACCTACTTCCACCAATGGGGCACCTACCACAGCTACGACTACACCATGCACGGCCCCCCGCCCACGCCCGAGATCACCGCGCAGGTGCAGTACGTGGGCCGGGCGGCACTGGTGCCGGAGATGCTCACGGGGTGCCGCAAGGCTCCCGTGCTGGCGGTGGGGATCAATCCCAATCTCCCCGGGTGGTGGCCCGGAAAGCAGGGCTCGCTCAACCCGCTGTTCGACGAGTACAGGCAGTACGCGCACTACTTCCGCTACCGGGCGCGGAGCAAGCTGGAGCTCACCTCGCAGGCGTACGCCGGCTTCGGTGGCGGCGACCACGACCAGCCTCCCGCGTCCGGCTTCACCCTCGACGTTCCGCAGGTGGAGGACGGTACCCGCCCCGTGCAGGCGCGGCTGGCCGCCCAGAAGATGTACGACACCTACCAGGGGCTGCTGGACTCCCTGGGCGAGGCGATGGGATGGCAGGACCACCGCCTGCAGGTGGGGGAGGATCTTTCCTACGGCAACATGGTGGCCTGCCCCTCGGCCAAGTGGACCACCCGCCCCGACCTGAAAGACCCTCGCCTGCCGCCGATGACGGTGCCGCAGCGCGACGGGATCGTGGGGGCGTGCTTCCGCGAGCGGAAGTACTTCCTGCGCCAGCTCTTCCAGAGCTTCCCATCGGTGATCCTCGTCTTCAGCCAGAACACGGCCAACGCCTTCATCGGGGAGCTGCAGGACCGCTTCTCCCTGGGCGACCCCGCGCCGGGCGATAACGTGGAAGAGCTGATGAACCGCCACGTGCGGCTGCGCTACGGCGTGCTTCCCGACGGCACGGCACTGGAAGCCCGCGTGGTCTTTGCGCCGCACCCGACCGGGAACCCGCAGGATTTCGCCCCCAAGCGGCAGCGTGTGATCGACCAGCTGGTGGAAGAGGTGCAGGCCGGGCGGCTGACCTACCGGCCGCAGACGGGGCACCTGGCGCGTACCCGCGGGGCCTGCGTCTTCTGTACGATGCTGGAGATCGGCCCCTGCGACTACTTGGACGAGCTCGTCCCCATCGCCGGGGGCGGCCCGACGCTCGCCGCCGATTCGTCCCCCGCCTCCTTCGCCGCCGAAAAGGCGGAGCAGCGCGCCCTGCTGGATGCCCTGCCCGCGGCGCGTCCGGTAGCCGTCGCGTGGGACGGCACCGACGAAACTGACCTCGACACCTCCGAGTGGCTATGACGGAAAATCCGGGCGCGCGGAGCGGCTCCGCGATCTTTTTCGATCTCGTCGGCACGCTCCTCCTGCGCACCCCCCAGGGATGGGACCGGCACCCGGACGCGCGCCGCTGGATGGATCTGCACGCGCAGTACCGGCTAGGCGTATTGGGCGCCTTCCCCATGGGTGGCCGCCGCGAGCTGCAGCGCACGCTGGAAGACGAGGGGCTGTGGCCGTTCCTGGATCCGGAGCTCGTGGTCCTCGCCGCCGACCTCCCGACGCCGCTTCCCGACCGCCGTGCCTTCGCGGTCGCCGCGGCGCTGGCGGAGCTCCCCCCGGAGCGATGCGTGTACGTGAGCGGCAGCGACACGCTGCGGATTGCGGCGGCCGCCGCGGGGATGCGCGCCGTCGCCGTATCGGCTGGGGCAGCCGGCCCGGCCACGCTCGCACCCGCCGCCGCCCCCCGCCCCGCGGAGGCGGGGCTGCTGGGGGACCTGGGCGCCGCGGGCGGAGCCGCCGAGCCCGCGCCCGCCGCAACGCTGCTGGCGGGCGAGGTGGACGAGGACACCGGTCCCACCTTCGTGCTGCGGGGGCGCGTGGTCACCATGGACGGCGCCGGCACGGTAGTGGACGACGGGCGCGTCCTCGTTCGCAAGGGAAAGATCGAGGGGATCGTCCCCGCCGGCGGCACGCTGCCGGAGGCGTTCCGCGCCGCGCCCGAGGTGGCGACGGGCGGGACCATCTACCCCGGGCTCATCGATCTGCACAACCACTTCGCGTACAACGTCCTTCCCCTCTGGCCCATCACCAAGGCGTACGGCAACCGCTCCCAGTGGCCCAAGGCCAGGGCGTACAAGTCCGAGATCTCGCTTCCCGTGAAGACGCTCGCCAGGTACACCGAGGCGGTGAAGGCCCTGCTGCGCTACGTGGAAGCCAAGGCCCTGATCGGCGGCACCACCACGGGGCAGGGGATCAAGACCCAGATGAAGGGGAACAAGAGCCTGTACCGCGGGGCGATGCGCAACGTGGAAGAGACGGACGACCCGCGGCTTCCGCCGGCCGGCACGCTGGTTCCCGACATGAAGGGGCGGCCGGAAGACGTGGAGGCGTTCCGCCGCAGCCTGGACCGGCGGGCAGCCTACTTCTACCACCTCTCCGAAGGGATCGACGACGCGGCGCGCGCCCGCTACCTCCAGCTGGCGGAGAACGACCTGATCGCGCCGTCGCTGGTGGGCATCCACTCCCTGGGCCTGCGTCCCGCGGATCTCAAGAGCATGGCCGCGAAAGGCGCAAAGGTGGTCTGGTCGCCCTTCAGCAACCTCCTGCTGTACGGCAAGACGCTCGACCTGAAGGCGGTGCGCGAGGCGGGGCTCACCTTCGCCCTGGGCTGCGACTGGGCGCCCACCGGCGGGAAGAACCTGCTCGAGGAGCTGAAAGTGGCCCGCTTCGAGGCGAACCGGCAGCAGGCGGGGCTCAGCGACCAGGATCTGGTGCGCGCGGTCACCAGCGAGGCGGCAGGAGTCGTGGGCTGGTCCCAGTACCTGGGCTCCCTCCGCAAGGGCGCCTTCGCGGACCTGCTGGTGGTGGAGGGCACGGATGGGGATCCGTACGCGCACCTCATCGACGCCCGCGAGCGGAACATGGCGCTGGTGACGGTGCACGGTGTGGCACGCTATGGCCACGCGGAGCTGATGGAGACGCTGAAGCTCCCCGGCCAGAAGCTGGAGGAGGTCGAGATCGACGGCCGCCGCAAGGCCTTCAACCTCCATACGCCGAGCTCCACGCTCAACGACGTCACCTTCACCGCCGCGCGAACGCTGCTGCGGGAGGCGCTGGCCGACATCCCCGCGTTCGAGCAGCGGATGCAAGACGGGCGGGCGTCGCTCCTCTCCTTTGGCATCGACGAGCCGGAGGAGCTCACGCTGGAGCTGGACAACGAGTACGTGCCCACCGAGGAAGAGCTGATGCTGGATGCCGAGGCCGGGCTGTTCGCCGAACCGCCCCGGGTAAAGGTTCCGGTGGAGCTGGATCCGCCGTACGTGGCCGCCCAGCCGGATGTGCACTGGCGGGCGCTGGCCGCGCAGAACAACCTTCCCCCCGGGTTGGCCGAAATGCTGAGGGAGGCTTATGCCTGAGCAGATCCGCGTGGTCGCCTATCCCCGCGACCCGGAGCAGCAGCGCATCGCCCGTGCCCTGTTCGACGGCGACCCGGGCCACGAGGAGTACGACGGCGCCGTCGCGGGGAGCGTAACTCACGACGTGTGCAAGGAGCTGCTGAAGGCGGGAATCGTGCTGGACATCGAGGAGAGCGCCGCCACGCCCGGGCAGCCGGATGCATACGCCGCCCTGCTGCAGGACGGCTCGCGCACCGAGGACGACATGCAGCGCCTGCACGCCCGGGCAAAGGACCTTGCGGAGGCGGGCCGCTCCGCGCTGGACGCCACCCGCCCGGCGGGCGGAACGGGTGGCGGCACAGCCGCTCTGGACGAGCCGCAGGCCGGGCTCGTCTCGTTCGGCCTGGAATCGATGAGCGCGGCCGCGGTGGGGGCCATCGGCGCGGGGATGAAGTCCTTGGGCCACGAGGCCGCCGCCGCCGCGCCTCTCGACGCGTACGACGTGGTGCTGCGGCGGGCGATCGACGGCCGCATCCGCCGCGAGCTGGAGGAGCTGGGGCTGGAGATCCTCTCCTTTCGCCCACCGCACACCTACCGCTTCTTCCTGGCCGAGGACCAGGTGGAGCGGGTGCGCGCGCTCCCGTACGTGGCGGAGGTGAGCCGGTACGGGCTGGAGCACACGATCGCGCCGGATGCACTCGACGCCATCGTGCAGGCCGTGGACGCCCCGGCGGACGGCGCGGGGCTGTTGGGCGGGCTGGAGTCTGCCCCGGCCGACGCGCAGAGCTTCGACATCACCGTTCACCACCCCAGGCACCTGGAGCGGGTGCGGCAGATGGTGGAGGGGTCCGCGGGGATCTCCCTGGTCGGCAGCTCCGAGCACACCCTGCGCGTGGAGACCCGGGCCGGCCACACCGCGCTGGCGGCGCTGGGCAACCTTCCAGAGGTGGCGCGCGTGCAGCTCTATGAGCCGCCGTACCTGCTGGGAGCCCGCGTGCGGCGCCTGGTGGGGCTCAAGGGCGAGCAGACGCCGGGCGTCTCGAGGTGGACCGGCGCGGGGCAGGTGGTGGCGATCTTCGACAGTGGGGTCGACGACCACCCCGACCTCGCGGGCCGGCTGGTGAAGAGGGCGTACGGCAAGGGCGACCCCGACGACCGGGTGGGGCATGGCACTCACGTGGCCGGGATCATCGCGGGAGCCGGCAACACGCCGGATCCCGACGGTGGCGGCACGATCCGGGGAGTGGCGCCGGACGCGAAGCTGGTGTCGTTCGGCATCACCTACACCGCCAACGGCCGTCCCGCGCTGGACCTGCCCGTGGATCTGGGCGACCTGCTGCGCGAAGCGGTGAAGGACGACGCCAAGATCATCAACCTGAGCTGGGGAACCCCGCTCAGGGGGAACTACGACCAGGGTTCGTTCTACGTGGACAAGTTCGTCCGCGAGAACCCCGACGTGCTGGTCGTGGTGGCGGCGGGGAACGACGGGCGCGCGCCCTCAGGGCAGCAGCTCATCAAGCAGGTGAGCACTCCGGCCAGCGCCAAGAACGTGCTCACCGTAGGGGCCTCGTGCAGCGACCGCCCGGCGAAGGCTACCTGGGCGGCCCGCAGCCCCGACCGGTTCGCGCCCCCCGACGGCGACGGCGCCATCTCCGGCGATCCCGACCGGCCGGCGGCGCTCAGCAGCCGGGGGCCCACGGAGTTCGACTCGGTGAAGCCGGACCTGCTGGCGCCCGGAACGCAGGTGTACTCGCTCGCCAGCCGGCTGGCGCCGCGGCCGGGCCCCTACTGGGAGCCCGTTCCGGAAGCGGGGGCGGCGTACGGCTACATGGGTGGCACCAGCATGGCCAGTCCGGCGGTGGCCGGTGCCGCGGCGCTGGTGCGGCAGTACCTGGTGGAGGAGCGCGGCGTGCAGAATCCGTCGGCCGCCCTTCTCAAGGCCGTGCTGCTGGCCGCGGCTCGCCGGCTCGCCTCCTCCCGCGCCGAGAACTTCCAGAAGCTCTTCGGCTACCCCGACTTCGACCAGGGCTTCGGGCGCCTGGATCTTTCCACCGTGCTCCCGCACGACGAGGCGCCGGCCGGCCGGCGGTTGGCGTTCGTGGACGTCGCGAACGACTCTCCCGATGCCCTGGAGAGCCGGGCGCTGGCGGGGAGCGGGCGCCGCTCCGAGCGCAGCTATTCGGTGCGGGTGCCGCAGGGCGCCGCCGATCCGCTGCGTTTCGTGCTCACGTGGACGGACCCGCCGGGAGTCGGAGTGCAGAACAACCTGCAGCTGGAGGTCGTGACGCCTGACGGCCGCACGCAGCTGGGCAACGCGGAGCATACCTATCTTCGGGATCCCCAGGTGGAGGCGCTGCTGGGGCCGGGCGTGCAGATCCTGGACAAGCGGAACAACGTTGAGGTGGTGGCCCTCGCGGCGAGCGAGGAGAACGGTGCTGCGGGGCAGTTGCGGAGCGGGAGGTACGCCATCCGCGTGATCGCGGCCAACACGTCGTTCCCGCCGCAGGGCTACGCGCTGGTAGTGGTCGGCGACCTGGAGACGGACCAGCTCACCGCGGCCGAATGACCCGCGCTGTCGCCACGCGGTTTGTACAGGAGGAGGACGAGTCTACATAAAAGAGCCGCCGGGCGCCCGTCGTCCGTGCGGCTCTTCGCCGTCCCCCTTGGGTAGAGTGGGCCGTACGCTGGTCGCTGGCTCTGTTCAGAACGCCCCCTCCCGCACGACGCCCGTGCCGAGCGGTACGATGTGGCCCGGCTCGACGGAGGTGTTCTCGGGAAGCGGGACGTCGCCCTTTTCCTTGCCGAGCTTGAAGATGCTCTTCAGGGCCCGGAGCGGCCCGCCTCCGGGGAGCGCGGGCTGCTCGCCGTACCACTGGAACCAGGGGAGGCCGGCGCGGGTGTACTCGGCGGCGGTGGGCGGAACGGTGGGCGGGTTGTCGCCCGTGATCTGCCGCCAGACCAGGGAGTTGGCGATGTGCACGAAGCAGCGGCTCGATGCGCCGAGCTCCCAGTCTACGGCCTTGTACGGGTCCTGGTAGATCTCCTGGCGCATCCGTCCGCCGGGGGCCAGGCCCATGTTGAAGCTCGGGGCCGCTGCCGCGCACATGTACTCCATCTGCGGCGGCCTCGCGCGCTCGTACTCGGCGCGGCGCCGCTTCACCTGCTCGTACACCGCCGCCTTCATCGGGTACGCGGCCAGCTGCAGGCCGCCATGCTCGGCCTCGCTGGTGATCTGCTCCTCAGCGGAGTAGCCCGCGCCGAGCGGCATGGCGACGAACTGGCGGATGACGCCGCGCTCGATGCAGTACCCGTCCAGCCAGGGCTGCGACGGGATGCTGAGGTAGTCCTGGGGATCGCGGTTGAGGCCCGTCGCCCAGGGCTCGCCGGTGGCCGCGTTGATCTTGCCGGTGGCCACCTTCACCGCGAACGGGTAGCCGTTCGGCGACCTGAAGCTGAGCCACATCGCCTCGGATTGGTACATGGGGAGCATGACGCCGCCGTGCTCGGCCCACTTCGCGGGGACGCGCTCGGCGAAGTCGTCCACGTGGGCGAGCGGAAAGCGGCCCAGCCCCGGCGGGAGCGGATAGTCCCGGTCGTCGTCGGGGATGCGCAGCGTGCGCTGGAACTCGATGCGCAGCACCGCGTCCTCGTGCACCTCCGGGAAGCGGAAGAGCAGCGCGTCGTTCTGCAGCTCGATCATACGGTCCTCTCAGGCCGGGGGTGGACGACTACCAGTCGCCGTCGCGGACTTCGCGCACCAGGCGCAGCACGGCGTGGTCGGGCAGGTCCCGCAGCTCGCGCAGCAGCTCCCCAAAGAGCAGCGGCCGCTTGCGGATGGTGTCCAGCAGGTCGCGCGACACCTTGCCCGCCAGGGCGAGCAGGAGGTCGGGAAGCACGTCGAGCTCGCGCGCCAGGCGGACGATGGTGTCCTCGGAGGGCGGCGCCACCTCGCCCCGCTCCACCTTGCTCAGGTACGAGGGCTCGACCCCAATCCGCTCCGCCACCTGGCGGACCGAGTAGCGCCGGTCCTCCTGCCGCAGGGCCTCGCGGCGGTCCCGCACGAATGCGCCGAAGGTATCCATGGAGTGTACTGTGTACTACCTGATACACATTGTCAAGAGGGCATCGCTCGTGCGGAGGCGTACCGGGCTGCCGGTACGTGTGAGCGCCGCTCACAAATTCCAGTATTTTCAAGGGCTTTGCGCTCCGCTACATTGTCCGCCGAGCCGATCTCGACCACCCGTGCGGAGCCGCCGATGCGAAGCCTTGCCGAGCTGTTCGACCTTCGCGGGCGCGTGGCGCTGGTCACGGGCGGCGGGCGCGGGCTGGGCGAGCAGATCGCGACGGGGCTGGCGCAGGCGGGCGCATCGGTGGCGCTGGCGTCGCGCAAGCGCGAGGCGTGCGAGGACGTGGCGCGCGAGCTGGCCGAGACCCACGGCGTGCGCACCATGGCGCTGCGGCTGGACGTGACCTCGGAGGAAGAGGTGCGCGCGGCGCTGGACGAGGCGGAGGTGGAGCTGGGGCTGGTGGACATCCTGGTCAACAACGCGGGGACTTCGTGGGGCGCGCCCGCGGCCGAGATGCCGCTGGAGGCGTGGCACAAGGTGATGGAGACCAACGCCACCGGCGCCTTCCTCTGCTCGCGCGAGGTGGGGCGCCGGCTGATTGAGCGGGCGGCGCCAGGCGCCATCCTCAACATCGCCTCCGTGACCGGGCTGCGCGGCTCGCAGCCGGAGCTGCTGGATGCCGCCGGGTACGCCGCGTCGAAGGGCGCCGTCATCGCACTCACGCGCGACCTGGCGGTGAAGTGGGCGCGCCACGGCATTCGGGTCAACGCGCTGGCTCCTGGCTTCTTTCCCACAAAGATGACGACCGGCGTGCTGGAGCAGGCGGGCAAGCTGATCTCTCGCGCGGTCCCCCTCGGCCGTGTCGGTGGCGACGACGAGCTGATGGGCGCGGCGCTGTTCTTGTTGTCGGCGGCGGGCGGGTACGTAACGGGGCAGGTGCTGGCGGTGGATGGCGGGATGACGGCATGAAATGGAAGTGCTAAGTCCTGAGTGCCAAGTCCTGAGTGGATCGCGGTACCGACCAGGCACTTGGCACTTGGCACTTGGCACTTAGGACTTAGCACTCAGCACTTCCCCAGGAGCAACACATGGCCACGACGGTGAACGAGGAGACGGGCGCGCCCGTGCAGATGGATGTGGAGGACGGGATCGCCATCATCCGGCTGGACCAGCCGGGGAAGCCGGTCAACGTCATCTCCGCCGAGCTGGTGGAGGCGATGGACGACATCCTCCGCCGCCTGGAAGAGGGGGAGGCGGACGCCAGCGTGAGGGCCGCCGTCATCCTCTCCGAGAAGAAGGGGACGTGGATCGCGGGGGCGGACATCGAACAGTTCAAGGACTTCCGCACCCCCGCCGACGCGGAGGCGGCTTCCCGCGCCGGCCAGCGCCTCCTAGACCGGCTGGAGAACCTGCGCGTCCCCGTCGTCGCGGCCATCGACGGGGTGGCGCTGGGAGGCGGGCTGGAGGTGGCGCTCGCCTGCACCTATCGCATCGCCAGCGACTCGCCCAAGACCAAGCTGGGGCTCCCTGAGGTGAACCTGGGGATCGTCCCGGGTGCGGGCGGCACGCAGCGCTTGCCGAGGCTGATCGGAGTGCGCGCCGCGCTCGACCTGATGCTCACGGGCAAGCAGCTCGACGGGCGCCGCGCCCGCAGCGCCGGCATCGTGGACGAAGTGGTGCCCGCCGCCATCCTCCCCGTGGTCGCGCGGCAGGTGGCGAACGACCTGGCGGATGGCCGCAAGGAACCGCGCGGCGCCGCCCGCCGCAGGTCGCCGCAGTGGCTGGAGAACCTTCCCGGGATGCGCCAGCTGATCTTCAGCAAGGCGCGACAGGGGGTGATGGCGAAGACCAAGGGCCTCTACCCCGCGCCGCTACGGCTCCTCGACGTGGTCGAAAAGGGGCTGGACCGCGAGATCGCCGAGGGGCTGGAGCTGGAGGCGCGCGCGTTCGGCGAGCTGGCGGTGACGCCCGAGGCGCGCTCCCTGGTGCACCTCTTCTTCGCCACCACCGCGGCCAAGAACGATCCGGCGCTGGGAGAGACCGTAAAGCCGAAGAAGGTGGATCGCATCGCCGTGGTGGGCGCGGGGTTCATGGGCGCGGGAATCGCCGCCGCATCGGCCGAGAGCGGGATCACGGTGCGACTCAAGGACGTCAAGCCGGAGGCCGCCGCCAGGGGGCTGAAGACGGCGCGCGACACCCTCATCAAGCGGGCGAAGCGGAAGAAGGCGCGCGGCTTCGAGATCACCGCCCTCACCGACCGCGTGGAGGCGACCACGGAGTACACGGGCTTCCACTCCGCCAACGTGATCGTGGAGGCGGTGTTCGAGGACGTGTCGCTCAAGCACACCGTCATCCGCGACATCGAGGCGAAGATCGGCGCGGAGACGGTGCTGGGATCCAACACCTCCACCATCCCCATCGCCACGCTGGCGGAGGCGGCTTCGCGGCCTGAGAACGTGATCGGGCTGCACTTTTTCTCCCCCGTCGAGAAGATGCCGCTGCTGGAGATCATCACGCACAAGGGCACCGCCACGTGGGTGACGGCGACCGCGCACGCCTTCGGCAAACAGATCGGCAAGACGCCCATCATCGTCAACGACGCGCCGGGCTTCTACGCCAACCGCATCCTCTCGCCCTACATGGCCGAGGCGGCGCTGCTGCTGGAGGAAGGGGTGCGGATGGAGGAGATCGACGCCGCGATGACGTCGTGGGGGTACCCCGTGGGCCCCATCACCCTGTACGACGAGGTGGGGCTGGACGTGGCGCAGAAGGCCGGGACGATCCTCGCCGCCGCCTTCGCGGACCGCATGCAGACGAGCTCCGTCCTGGACCGCATGGTGGCGGACGGGCGTCAGGGGCGGAAGAACGGCCGCGGCTTCTTCACCTACGGCGAAGACGGCAAGAAGGGCGAGCCGGATGATTCGGTGTACGCCGTGATCGGCAACCCGGCCGCGAAGTCGATTCCGCGCGCCGAGATCCAGGAGCGGCTGGGGCTGATGATGGTGAACGAGGCGCTGCGCACGCTGGAGGAGGGCGTCCTGCGCTCCGCCCGCGACGGCGACGTGGGCGCGGTGCTGGGGATCGGGTTCCCGCCCTTCCGCGGCGGCCCGTTCTGGTACGTGGACCAGACCGGCGCGGCGGCCGTGCTGGAGCGGATGCGCGCCCTGGAGGCGAAGCACGGCCACCGGTTCGCCCCGGCGGCGCTGCTGGTGGAGCGGGCGGCCTCGGGCGAGCGCTTCTTTCCCGACGAGAGCTGAGCGCGCGATTTCGTGAGACGGACGGCGTGGAACGCGCGGGGAGAGAGGGCCCGCCAACACAAGGAGAGCCTCCATGGAAGACTGGCGCAGCAACCTGCTGGAGTCGCCCGCGGACATCGCGCAGCTCTGGCGCGAGACGAGGCGGATCGCGGTGCTGGGGATCAAGACGGAGGCGCAGTCGGGGCAGCCCGCCTTCTACGTCCCCCAGTACCTGCAGAACGCCGGGCTGGAGATCGTCCCGGTGCCGGTCTACTACCCGGACGCCACCGAGATCCTGGGCCAGCCCGTCTATCGCAAAGTGGCGGAGGTGCCGGGCGAGATCGACATGGTGAACGTCTTCCGCCGCTCGCAGGACGTCGGGCCGCACGTGGAAGACATCCTCGCCGCGCGTCCCAAGTCGGTCTGGATGCAGAGCGGCATCCGCAACGAGGAAGCCGCTCGCCGCTTCGCCGAGGCCGGCATCCGCGTGGTGCAGGACCGCTGCGCCATGGTGGAGCACCGCAGGTCAGCGCGGTAGGCAGGCATCGCAGGGCCTCACGCGGAGACGCGGAGACGCAGAGAAAGAACAACAGAGAACCTCCATGTCGTTCCACTCTCTGGCTCTGCGACTCTGTGCGAGCCCTTCTGGTTGCAGTTCTCTGCGCCTCCGCGTCTCCGCGTGAGCCTGCAGTTCGCTGTAACACCGGGCGCCGCGGGGCCGGGGCTGAATCGCGCACGGGGCCGCTTCTCGCGTGAGGGCGCGGCGCACGGGGCATCAGCAGAAGCGCCTTGCACTTAGGACTCAGGACCCGGCACTTCCGGGTTGTGGGGCTTTCCCCTACGAAGCTGTCGGGGTGGCTCCGCGCGCGGCGGCGGGTGCTTGCCGGGCGCGCCGACGAATGCTATATGGGTGCATTCCGAAAGAGCCCCGCGGGCAAGGGGCCCGTTCGGATGTGCAGACGACCGCGCGCGAACCGGCGAGCCCGCCGGCTCACGCTCCGTGCGGGCCGGTGTTCTCCGCAAGCAGACCATGAACAGAGCTCTCTCCCTCGCTGGAACCCTGCTTCTCGCCCTGGGCGTGGCCTCGTGCCGCGACTACAAGGCGACCGAGGCCGACGGGCCGGATCAGCCGATCGCGTTCTACCACAGCGTGCACGCCGGGCAGAACCAGATCCCGTGCATGTACTGCCACTACAACGCGGACCGGTCGCCGGCGGCGAACATCCCCAGCGTGCAGCTCTGCGTGGGGTGCCACGTGGCGGGAAGCTCGTCGGCGGGGGCGGTGCCCGCGCAGGCGGCGCTCACCTTCCCCACCAAGCAGCGCGACAGCACCTGGAACCGCGAGGCGCTCAAGCTGGTGGACTACTGGAAGCGCGGCGAGGCGATCCCCTGGGTGCGCATCCACGACGTGCCGGACCACGCGCACTTCCCGCACTACGTGCACGTCAACGCCGGGCTCCAGTGCCAGACGTGCCACGGGCCCGTGCAGAACATGAAAAAGGTCTACCAGTACTCGTCGCTGCGCATGGGGTGGTGCATCTCGTGCCACCGCGGCGAGACGCCGCTCTCGGCCGCCGAAGAGGCCGCCGTGCGCCAGCGCTCGTCGTTCGTGCGCAAGATCGCCACGCTCCGCGCGCAGGGGAACGACGTGCGCGGCCAGCTCGCGACGTATCCGAACCAGCGGGCCTCCACGGACTGCACCGTATGCCACTACTGAGCGCGCACCCCCGGAAGCGACACGACGCCGGCGCGATGGGATCGAGGAGACAGCATGGCTGATGGAATGAAGAGGCGCGACTTCCTCACGGTGGTGGGAGCCGCCGGCGCGGGGATGGCGGTGACCGGGTGCGGCACGGGCGCGGGGAACCAGGAGTTCCTCCTGGGGTCGGTGCGCCCCGCCGAGGACGTGGTGCCGGGCATGCCCACGTGGTACACCACCACCTGCCGCGAATGCCCGGCCGGGTGCGGGCTGCACGTGGAGACGCACGAGGGGCGCGCCACCAAGGTGGAGGGGAACCCCGACCACCCCGTGAACCGCGGCAACACCTGCGGGCGCGGGCAGGCCTCGGTGCAGGGGCTCTACCACCCCGACCGGCACAAGGGCCCGTTCCTGCGCGAGCTCACCGTGGGCGGCCAGCCGCGCGACGTGAACTGGACCGTGGCGCAGAACGAGGTGGCCGAGGCGATCCGCCGCGGCGGCGCGGGCGGCACCGTGCTGCTGACCGGCTCCATGGGCCCCACCATGACCCGCCTGGCCGACGACTTCGCGCGCACCGTGGGCGGGCGCCGGGTGGAGTGGGCGCTGCTGGAAGACGGACCGCGCGACCTGGTGTTCAGCGACGCGGACGTGCTGGTCTCCTTTGGCGCGGACTTCCTGGAGACGTGGGGCTCGCCGGTGGACTACGCGTACCAGTACGCGGAGATGCACGGCTACCGGAAGGGGCGCGAGCGGGCCGGCAAGTTCATCTGGGTGGGGCCGCACCGCCCGCTCACCGGGATCAACGCGGACCTGTGGCTCCCCGCCAGGCCGGGGACCGAGGTGCTGGTGGCGCAGGCGCTGGCCGGCGGCGCAAACGTGCAGCAGGTGGCGCAGGCGGCGGACATCGAGCCCGCCAAGCTGCAGCGAGCCGTGCAGTGGTGGAACGAGGGGCGGCGCAAGGTGGCGATGGGCCCGGGCGCGGCCGTCAGCGGCCCCAACGCCACGGCGCTGCGCCAGGCGGTGGCCCGCCTCAACGGCCGCCCCGCCGCGGCCCCGACGGCCACGTCCGATCTGCGCCCGGTCCAGCGGCTGATCGCCGACATGAACGCGGGGCGGGTGAAGGTGCTGCTGATCGCGGGCGACTCCAACCCGGCGTACACGCTGCCGGGCGGGCTCGGCTTCGAGGCGGCGCTCAAAAAGGTGCCGACCGTCGTCTCATTCTCGCCCTTCCCCAACGACACTTCGGCGCTGGCCACGCACGTCCTTCCCGACCACCACTTCCTGGAAGCGTGGGACGACTACGTGGCGCGTCCGGGGGTGTTCGAGCTGGTGCAGCCGGTGATGCGCCCGGTGTTCAACACGAAGCAGACCGGCGACGTGCTGCTGGGGATCGCCTCCATCCTGGGCGTGCCCGCGGGCGGCGCGACTCCGCCGGGCACGTACTTCGACTACCTGCGCGCCGCCTGGGCCGGCCGCACGCCGACCGTGGACGCCTGGCGCGCCGCGCTCAAGACGGGCGGGTCGTGGGGCACGCTTTCGTCCGCCGCCATCCCGTCCGTGCAGGGCGTGGTGACGCCGCTGCCGGGCGACCGCGCGCTCCCCGGCGGCGGCACCGCCGCCACCCCGGCTCCCGTCGCGGCGGCCCCCGTGCCCGCCGCCCCGCCCGCCGCCGACACCGCGGCCGCTCCGGCGCCCGCCGCCGCGGCACCCGCGCCGGCACCCGCCGCCCCCGCGGGCCCGGTGGCGTACCGGCCCGTGCAGTGGGAGGGCGCGGCCGACGGGCTTCACCTGGTGGCGTACCCGTCCATCCGCTTCTTCGACGGCCGCACGGGGAACCGCCCCTGGCTGCTGGAGCTGCCGGACCAGGTCACCAAGGTGCCCTGGGACTCGTGGATCGAGATGCACCCCGAGACCGCCTCGCGCGCCAACCTGGAGCAGGGGACGGTCGTCAAGGTGGAGTCGCCGCACGGCTCCTTCGAGGTGCCGCTGTACGTGTGGCCCGGCGTGCGCCGCGACACCGTCGCCATCCAGATGGGGCTGGGGCAGAGGAACGCCGGCCGCTACAACGAGGGGCGCGGCGTCAACCCCATGCGCCTGCTGGGCGGCCAAATCGACCCGGCCACCGGCGCCATGGCCCCGGCCACGCGCGTCACCGTGACCCCGGCCGGCCGCACGCTCAAGCGCTGGGAAGGGCTGTTCGAGAACGGCGTCCGCATCCAGCACGACCGCGCCGTGGCGCAGGCCGTGGGGTGGGAGGCGCTCAAGGCTCTGGACGCCAAGGGCGAGGGGTTCATCCCCGGCTCCGAGAAGGTGATCGAGGAGCTGCGCACCTCCGGCGGCTTCGGCCCCGTGGCGCGCACCACCGACCCGGCGTCGTACCCGCCCGCCGCCACCGAGTACGGCGAGTACTTCGAGGGCGAGACGCGGTGGGGGATGGTCATCGACCTGGACCGGTGCATCGGCTGCGCGGCGTGCACCATCGCCTGCTATGCCGAGAACAACGTCCCCGTGGTCGGCCCCAAGGAGCAGAAGCGCGGGCGCGACCTGAGCTGGCTGCGCATCGAGCGCTACTTCGGCCACGGCAAGGAAGAGGACGAGGCGTACCGCGACACGGGTACGGACGACACCCGCTTCCTTCCCATGCTCTGCCAGCACTGCGGCAGCGCGCCGTGCGAGCCGGTGTGCCCCGTGTACGCGGCGTACCACACGCCGGACGGGCTCAACGGCCAGGTGTACAACCGCTGCGTGGGCACGCGCTACTGCGCCAACAACTGCCCCTGGAAGGTGCGCGTCTTCAACTGGTTCACCTACGAGTTCGCGGAGCCGCTGCACCTGCAGCTCAACCCGGACGTCACGGTGCGCGAGAAGGGCGTGATGGAGAAGTGCACCTTCTGCGTGCAGCGCATCCACGAGAAGGAGCGGCAGGCCAACCAGGAGAACCGCACCGTGCGCGACGGCGAGGTGGTGCCCGCCTGCGTGCAGGCCTGCCCCACCGAGGTGTTCGCCTTCGGCAACTACCAGGACCCGGAGAGCACGGTCAGCCGGATCGCCAAGACCAACCGCAGCTACCGGTCGCTGGGCGAGCTCAACACCAAGCCCGCCATCGTCTACCTCAAGAAGGTGACGCTGGAGCCGCCGAGCAACGGCAGCTACCACCAAGACAAGCCGGCGCCGTTCGGGGGCGACGAGCACACCCAGCAGGGCGGCGCGACGTCGGCGCCGCAGGGAGCGCACTGAGATGGCAACCGTGACACGGTCCGTCTTCCACCCCGAAGTCACGGGGTACGAGGAGGTCAACGTCACCGCCGACCGGATGCTCACCCCCCCCGGGAAGGGCTACCTGGCCCTCCTGGGGATGGCGGTGACGATGGTCGGGCTGATGGTGATCGCCGAGCTCCACAACATCTGGTACGGCCTGGGGATGAGCGGCCTCACCAACCCGGTGGGGTGGGGCGTGTACATCACCACCTTCGTGTTCTGGGTGGGCATCGGCCACGCGGGGACGCTGATCTCCGCCATCCTCTACCTCTTCCGCGCGGCGTGGCGGCAGTCCGTCTACCGCTTCGCGGAGGCGATGACGGTGTTCGCGGTGCTCACCGCCGCGCTCTTCCCAATCATCCACATCGGGCGCCCCTGGTTCTTCTACTGGCTGCTGCCGCTCCCCAGCCAGCGGCAGCTGTGGCCCAACTTCCGCTCGCCGCTGCTGTGGGACGTGTTCGCCGTCACCACGTACCTCACGGTGTCGTCGGTCTTCTTCTTCATCGGGCTGATCCCGGACATCGCGGCTGCACGCGACTCCGCCACCAACCCGACGCGCAAGAAGGTCTACACCCTGCTGGCCATGGGGTGGCGGGGGACGGACCGCGAGTGGCGCCACTTCACCCGCGCGTACCTCTTCCTGGCCGCGCTGGCTACGCCGCTGGTGCTCTCGGTGCACTCGGTGGTGTCGTGGGACTTCGCCGTCTCCATCGTGCCGGGGTGGCACACCACCATCTTCGCCCCGTACTTCGTGGCGGGCGCCATCCTTTCCGGCGTGGCGATGGTGATCACGCTGATGGTGCCGGTGGGGCGCATCTTCCGCCTCGAGAAGTTCTTCACCCCGCTGCACTACGATCGCCTATCGAAGCTCCTCCTGCTTACCTCGTGCATCGTGGGGTACGCGTACGGGATGGAGTACTTCATGGCGTACTACAGCGGCGAGCTGTTCGAGCGCGACGTCTTCTACGACCGCGTGACGGGTGACTACTGGTGGGCGGGGTGGTCGATGATCACCTTCAACGCCATCATCCCGCAGCTGATCTGGATGAAGAAGATCCGGGCCAGCCAGAACTCCCTCTTCCTCATCTCGATCTTCGTGAACATCGGGATGTGGTGGGAGCGCTTCGTGATCATCGTGCCGTCGCTGGCGCACAGCTACGAGCCGTGGAAGTTCATGAACTACCACCTCACCTGGGTGGAGGCGTTCATCCTCCTGGGGAGCTTCGGGTGGTTCTTCATGTGGTTCCTCCTCTTCCTGCGCTACCTGCCGGGGCTCTCCATCGCGGAGATCAAGGAGGTGCTGCCGCCGCCCATGCGCCACCCGCACGCGGGCGACCACGCGCCGCAGGTGAACCACACGGAAGAGCTGGGCAACGCCACGCCGCTGCCCACCGGGTACTCCGGACTGGAAGAACGCCGATGAGCAAGCTGAAGACGGGCGTCCTGGGGGTCTTTCCCCACCTGGACGCGGCGTGCGACGCCATCCGCCGCCTGCGGCACGAGGGGTATGAGGTGACCACCTACTCGCCCACGCCGCGTCACGAGATCGAGGAAGCGCTGGGGACGCAGGAGTCGCCGGTGAGGCTCTTCACGCTGACGGGCGCCTTCACCGGCACCGCGGCGGGGACGGCGCTGGCCACCTGGACCTCGGTGGACTGGGCGCTGATCGTGGGCGGCAAGGAGATCATCGCGCTCCCCGCCTTCTCGGTGATCATGTTCGAGGTGACGATCCTGCTGGGGGCGCTCTCCACGGTGGCGGGGCTCTTCCTGCTGGCGCGGCTGCCGCACATCGGCCCTCCGGAGGCGCCGCTCTACCACCCGTCGTTCACGGCGGGGAACTTCGGCGTGTTCGCGCACGTCCCCAAGGACCGCTACGACCAGGTCCAGGCCATCTTTACCGAGGCCGGATCCCAGGAGGTGCTCGTTGAGCAACGTTAAGACGGCGGCGTTCGGCGCGCTGGTGCTGGCGCTGGGCGGGTGCACGGACTGGGCGATGTACGACGTGGACAAGGCGTACGACGCCGTGCCGCAGGTGGCCACCATGCGCCGCTCGGTGATCCCGGAGTACCAGGAGGACCCGCGCAACCCGGCCCCCGGCTCGGTGCCCGTGTCCAGCCCCAACGGCGACATCCCGGCCCCGTACCTGAACAGCCAGCTGGACTCGGTGGCGCCCACGCTGCGCAACCCGTTCGCGGGCACCACGCGCAACGACGTGCTGGTGCGCGGCGAGCTGGTCTACACCCGCAACTGCACCGTCTGCCACGGCGCCACGGGCGCCGGCGACGGCCCGGTGGTGGGGGGCGGCAAGTTCCCCTTCGCCCCGCCGGTGAACGGCGGCACGGCGGTGGGCCGCTCGGATGGCTACATCTACGCCATCGTGGAGGCGGGACGCGGGCTGATGCCGCCGTACGGCGAGCGCATCACGCACATGGACCGCTGGGCGGTGGTGGAGTACGTGCGCGCGCTTCAGCGCCGCGCGGGCGCCACGGGCACGGCGCAGCCCAACCCAGGCGGCTCGGTGGCCGCGCCGCCCCCGGCCCAGGTGCAGGGGCAGCTCCCCGCATCGGCGCGCGACTCCGCCGCTCCGCTGAACGCTCCGGCCCCCGCGGCTCAGCCGCAGGGCCCGCGCTGACCCCGCAAGGATACTGACTGATGGCCGGACATTCGAGCTCGATGCCCACGCGCATCCCCTTCCGCACCCTCCCCAAGGCTTCGGGGGCGCTGCTGGGCGGGATCGCGGTGGCGCTCCTGTTGGGCGTGGCCGCGGCGGTGATGACGCTGACGGGCGGCCACGAGGGCGCGGAGCGGTTCGCGCAGGCGTTCCACTTCAACTGGATCTTCTGGTCGGGGATGAGCATGGGGATGGTGATGCTCACCGTCGCCCTGCACCTGACCAACGCGCGCTGGTCGTGGTCGCTGCGCCGCTTCGCCCTGGCGGGGGTGGCCTTCCTCCCGGTGAGCTTCGTGCTCTTCGCGGTGGACTGGCTGGGCGCCGACCACCTGTACCACCACTGGATCCACGCCGCGCCGGGCGACCACGTGCTGGAGGCGAAGAGCGGGTACCTGAACCTCCCGTTCATGATCATCCGCGACTACCTGGGGCTCGCCATCCTGTACGGCCTGGCGATCTACTTCGCCATGCTGGCGCTGCGCCCGGACGTCTACGGCGCCGCGCAGACGGACGGGCAGCGCCGCTGGTACGACCGCATCACGCGCAACTTCCGCGGCGTCCCCGAGGAGGCCGTGCGCTCGCGCGAGACGATGACGAAGGTGGCGGTGTTCCTGGCCTTCGGGTACGCCATCATCTGGGGGATGCTGGGGATCGACCTGGGGATGTCGATGCTGCCGCACTGGTTCAGCACCATGTTCCCGGTGATCTTCTTCATCGACGGCTTCCACGCCGGCATGGCGATGACGGCGCTGATGGTGGTCGTCTTCCGCAAGCGGATCGGGGTGGACGAGTTCATCACCAAGAACCAGTTCCACGACCTGGGCAAGCTGATCTTCGCCTTCGCCGTGTTCTGGATGTACATCAACTGGTCGCAGTACGTGGTGATCTGGTACGGCGGCCTGCCGCACGAGCAGGAGTGGTTCGTCCAGCGCTTCCACGAGCCGTTCGGCACGCTGGTGCGGATCGCGGTGGGGTGCATCTTCGTGGCGCCCTTCCTGGGCCTCCTCACCCGTCCCCCCAAGAAGACCCCCGCCGTGCTCGCGACGTTCGCGGTGGTGATCCTGGTGGGGCACTGGGTGGAGCGCTTCCTCCTCACCGTGCCTTCGCTCTACGAGTCGGGCCACGTGAAGCAGCTTCCGCTCGGCCTGCCGGAGATTGGGATTGCGCTTGGGTTCGGGGCGCTGTGGCTCTTCTGCTACACCTGGTTCCTGCGCACTTTCCCGGTGCTCCCCTCGCCGGCCACGCTCGCCGCGGTGGATACCGGCTTCATGGAGATCCCCGGCGAAGGCCACGCGGCCCACGCCTGATTGGATCTTGGGGTTGATGTGAAAACCGGTCCCGCGGCGATGTGCCGCGGGACCGGTTTGGCGTTTGGGGGGGCGCGGCGCTACGAGGTCCGGGGGCTGAAGCCCCCGGCTGGAACTACGCGAAGACCGCTGAAGCGGTCTCGTCGCGTCTGGTGCGGTGCAAATGGCAGGCGGCGGTGCGATACGTCGGAGGAGGACGCCCAAAAGCAACACCCCCTCCCCCAGGCAGTTTTGGGGGAGGGGGATGCGTCGCGGAGCGACGCTGGGGGTGAGGGCCCTACGGCGCCACGTTGGAGAGCGCGTACGCCCCCACGAACCCGATCACCTTCTGGCCCCCGGCGTCCGACGTGACGGCGATGTCGCCGTTCTCGAGGCGGGTGGCCCAAACCTGCTCGCCGCGCCGCAGCCGGGCGACGGGGCGGCCGCCGAGCTGCAGGTCCGTGTCGGCCACGACCCACTGGCGCTCGGCGCGCTGCTCCACGTACGAGTCGGGGTACTGCACGCGGAGCAGCTTGCCCAACGCGACGCCGACGAACAGGAGCACCAGGACCAGCACGATCGCGCCCAGGATGATGAAGCCGCCCTCGTCGCGCGTGCGGGAGGTGCGCAAAGTTGTCTTCGCGTGCATTGCTAGTCAGCGGTTTGATTCGGAGGTGGGGGAGCACACGTCGCTGCGTGCTCTAAGCTGAACCGGCGGTGAGCGGAAATGCCTTCATCCATCCGACGATCAGATTCGTCAGGTCTCTGAACGTGAGCTCGGCGGGATTCAGGTGCAGGTCCGCGCACGTGCTGCCGAGTCCCGCACGGAACCCTGCGTATCGCTCGATCACCTTATCCCCGCCGGGAAGGATGACGCCGGGCTCGCGGTACGTCGCCAGGAAGTTGCGGACGTGCTTGATCGTCTCGTCAGTCTTGCCTTCATGCGCGCGGATGTCCTGACCGGCGATGTCGCTGACGTACTTCTGATAGCGGTACTGTTCATCGTCCAGCACGAGAGCCGCCTTCCGGCGCTGCTCCCGGCCTCCGAAGACCTTTGCGCCGAGGAACATGCCGAGCTCGAGTGGCATGTTGAACCGGGGCAGACCGGTAGCATCGTCGAGCTGGGTGCGCGAGATGTCGTGGACGGAGAGGCGGCACGTCCTGATGATCTCCGTGATCTTTCTGATACGCACCTGCGAGCTGTCGTCCACCTCAAGAGCGCAACGAGGAAAGAAGCCACAGTCGTAGATAGCAAAAGTAACGGCCTCGAACTGAGGCCGGTACTCGCTATCGAATGGGCAGTTCACGAACACGTTCGTGTCGTAGCTCCGGGGCATCAGCCTTTGCGCGACCCGTCGCTGGCGGAATTCGGATCGTTTTTCACGTTTGAGCGAGCGTCGTTCGGAGATGCAGACCGGTTGCGCGCGACTTCAAGCCACGCCTTTTTCGCCTGCGCCACCGTCACTTTGTCGCTCTTGTGGGCTGGCTGAACCGTCCGGATCGTCTTCTTCGTCATGGCCGTATCCCTGGAGGCAGTCCCTCGGAATTTAGAGGGAATTTCTGCGTCACGCAATCTTCGTCGCGGCTAGTGCGGGGGTGA
>DASWNZ010000222.1:0-1990 GCA_036398975.1 Longimicrobium sp. | reverse complement strand
TGGGCATTTGGCGCGTGATGGATACCAGGAGCGGGCCGTGGCGGGAGGGCCCCCTCCCCCCGGCCCCCTCCCCCGCCCCCCGCACACCAATCCTGGTAGGGGCAGACCTGCGTGTCTGCCCACCCTCGCCCCCGCCCAGATCTCCGCCCCTTCGCACGGACCATTGTAGGGGCCGCCCCACGTGGCTGCCCGTGCCATCCCGCGCGCCGCCCCCCGCACCTGTCCGCGACGTCTGCCCCGCCCTCCCGGCCCCGTGTTTGCGCCAGTCCTCCCGCGCTGGACATGGTACGCGCCCGAAAACCCGAATAGAACAACCCGTGGAAGACAGAGATCCCCTGCTGAACCCGGAACGCCCGCTGATCGCCGTGACCACCTCGCTCGCGCCGGTGGGGGCGCACGGCCTTCCGGGAGTGAAGCTGAACGCGCAGTACATCGCGGCGGTGGAGGAGCCCGGCGGCGCCACCCTGCTGCTGACCCCGGCGCACGACCTGGCGTCGGTGGAGCAGATCGTGGGAGCGGCGCACGGGCTGATGCTCACCGGCGGCGAGGACGTGGACCCGGCGCGCTACGGCCAGTCGCCACACCCCACCGTCACATCCGTGAACCCGGCGCGAGACGCGGTGGAGCTGGCGGCGCTCGCGGCGGCGGTGCGGCGAGGCATTCCGGTGCTCGGCATCTGCCGCGGGATGCAGGTACTGAACGTGGGGCTCGGCGGCACGCTGATCCAGGACATCCCCTCGCAGCGAACCGGCGGCCTCCTCCACGAGCAGTCCGCGCCGGTCGACAAGGAGTGGCACCACGCCACCGTCGAGGAGGGGAGCGGGCTGGCGGCGATCTTTGGCACGCGCGCGCTCTTCATCAACTCCTTCCACCACCAGGCCGTGGACGCCCTCGGCGAAGGCCTGCGCGCCTCCGCCTGGGCCGAGGACGGCGTGGTGGAAGGTGTGGAGGGGACGGGCGAGACCTGGATCTGCGGCGTCCAGTGGCACCCGGAGCGCGGCGAGGCCGAGGCCCCGCAGGATCAGCGCGACCCCAACCGGCGCCTGTTCTGGGCGTTCATCCAGGCCGCCCGCGAGTTCGCCGCCGGTGCGGCGCGGCCGGTGGGCGCGGCGGGGTAAGGTGAAGCGGGGATGGGTGCGAGGATGCAGGCGCCGGTGCGGGGCTGGACACGGGCAGCCACGCGGGGCTGCCCCTACGAAGGTTGGTGCGAAGGAGCGGAGATCGGGGCGCGGGTAAGGACGGGCGGTGGAGGGGGACGGGACGGATGCAAACGCCCCTCCCCCAGCAGTTTGGGGGAGGGGCCGCGAGGAACGAGAAGGGGAGGGGGCCCCTTCAGTCCAGCACTTCGAAGCTCTCCACCTCGTCCAGCGGAAACTCGTCGGACTCGCCGGTGGCGATGCGGCGGGCGCGCAGGATGTCGCGGCCGAAGCGGGCGCGCACGTCCTCCGGCACCACGATCAGCTCCGTGCCCCGACGGTAGAGCTGCACCCGGGTGCCGTCCATGATCGCGCGCTCCAGGCGGTCCAGGTCGTCCGGCGTCCACCTCATGGAGGGGGCGCCCGCCCGCTGTCCGGCGGCGGGAACTCGGCGGGCGGCGGCGGACCCTGCGCCGGCGTGGTCGGCGTAGTCTGGGCGGGCGGCGGCGTGGTGCCGGTTGCCGGCGCGGCGGGCGCGCTCTTCTCCGGCACCGGGACGCGCACGGGCGGCGGCGGAGTGCGCGGAGCGGCGCGCGTGGGGCGCGGAGCGGGGGCGGCGCGCGCGGCGATCAGGCCGCCCGGCAGCGCCTCGGGCCGCACCGAGATGTAGTAGTCGCGGATGAAGAGCGAGTCGATCCGCACGAAGCCGCTGTCCGGCAGGTCGCCGAACTTCACCCCCGGCGCGGGCCGCGGAAGGTACACGTCCAGCGAGTCGATCCACGCGTCGAACTCCGCGCGCGAGATCTTCTGCAGGTAGCCCTGCACGTCCACCGCGCTCCCGGGGTAGATGGGGC
>DASWNZ010000221.1:0-2625 GCA_036398975.1 Longimicrobium sp. | reverse complement strand
CGACCACGACGGAGCTCGCGAACCGGCCGAGCGGCGCCGGCGGGTTCAACCCCGATCTCGGCCCCGAGCGGACCCGCTCGCTGGAGGTGGGGGCGAAGGCCCGCCGGGGCGCGGGGTGGCTTGAGGTGGCGGCGTACCGCGCTCGCGTCGACAGCATGCTGATCGGCTACGAGCTGGCGAGCTTCCCGGGGCGCCAGTTCTACCGCAACGCTGGCCAGGCGCTGCACCGCGGGATCGAGGCGGGTGCCGGGGTCCGCGCGCTCTCCGCGCTCACGGTGCGCGCGGCGTACACCTGGACCGACGCGCGCTTCCGCCGGTACGTCGTGGGGAGCACGGACCTGCGCGGGAACCGGGTTCCCGGCATCGCCCCGCACCGGATCGCCGCGACCGCGTTCTGGCGGCCCGCGCGCGGCCCCTTCGCCGGCGTCGACCTGCGCCACGAAAGCGAGATGCCGGTTGCGGACGCCGACGCGGCGGGCGACCTGGCATCGCCAGCCTACACCGTCGTCGACTTGCGCGGGGGATGGACGGGGGCGCGTATCGGCAGCTTCCGCCTGTCGCCCAGCTTCGGGATCACGAACCTGCTCGGGGTCGATTACAACACCTCGGTCGTGGTGAACGCGGCGCGCGGACGGTTCTACGAGCCCGGTCCGGGCCGGACGTTCTACGCGGGAATAGAGGTGAAGCAGGGGGGCGGGTGATGAAGGGCAGGCGATCGAAGCCGGATCGGCAGTCGTCCCGCATTCCCGCCAAGCAGGGCGAATGAATTCGCTGCAACAACTACACGAAGTCCGCCTTCGCGGACTACAGGCCGCGGTGTAGCCGAAAAGCTGGAGCGGCGCGACGGGCCGTGGTGGCGCCGCTGTCGCCAACGAGTAACCCACGAGATTTGCGGCATCACGCCACGCTGCACAGGGCCGGAACAGCCGCGAGCGAAGCGAGCCCATGTCCCTCCCCCAGGTTGTTTTGGGGGAGGGACCGGCGCGAAGCGCCAGGGAGAGGGCCTGTCGTAGAGCCCGTCCGCACACCTCGTCATCCCCCATACAACCTTCAGCGCCCCCTGCGACACTCAACGGGTGCCATGAGGACTGAAACCGCCCCCGCCGCCGATCGCGCTCTCGCCGACGCACTCCTCCTGGACGGAGACGAGCGGGCGTTCCGGGAGCTGTACCAGCGCCACACGCCACGCCTCTTCCAGGTGGTGCTGCGGGTGGTGGGCGGCGCCGAGCACGACGCCGAAGACGTGGTGCAGGAGACCTGGATCCGCGCCACGGAGAAGCTGGGCACCTTCCGCTGGGAGGCGGCGTTCGGCACCTGGCTCACCGGGATCGGGCTGAACGTGGCGCGGCAGCTCCTGCGCAGGCGGGGGCGATGGGTGGATCTCGACGACGTCCCCGAGCCGTGGCGCCCGCCGCCGCACGACGGAGAGCGCATCGACCTGGAGCGCGCCATCGCGCTCCTCCCGCCCGGGTACCGCGCGGTGCTGGTGCTGCACGACGTGGAGGGGTACCGGCACGAGGAGATCGGCGAGATGCTGGGGGTCTCGGCCGGCACCTCCAAGAGCCAGCTCTTCAACGCACGAAGGTCGCTCCGGCAGGCGCTGGAGCCCGCGAAAGGAAGGACGCATGAGCCCGCATGAGATGGACGACGAGCTGACGGTGGAGGAGCGCGTGCAGCTGGCCGCGCTCCCCCGCGAGCGCGACCCGGGGCGCCTGCTCGAGGAGCGCACCGTGCGCGCGCTGCGGGAGCGGGGGCTGGTGCACGCCCCCGGCAAGCCGCGCCGCGTGATCCGCTTCCACCCGGGGTGGCTGACCGGCGCGGTGGCGGCCGGGCTCGCGCTCTTCCTGGGCGGGCTGGCGACCGGGCAGTACCTGGCGACGCGCAACGTGGACCAGGTGGTGGCGGCGGTGCAGGCGCACGACCAGCGGCAGGCCGCGCAGCTCGTGCAGCAGACCGGATCGGCCTACATCCAGGCGCTCGCCACGCTGTCGCAGGTGTCGAACACGACCGCGGGCGTGCAGGGGCAGCAGGGGCGCGAGGTCGCCTCGTCCATGCTCCGCGCCGCCGCCGACGAGGTGGTGCGGATGAACCCCAACGACCCGGTGGCCACCGGGATCCTCGCCGCCTTCGACCGCGCCGGCGCCCAGCAGCGCGCCGCCGCCCGCCCCGACACGGCGGCGAAGCAGAGGGTGGTCTGGTTCTGAACGAAAGTGCCAAGTGCCAAGTGCCAAGTGCCAAGTACAGGCCAGTCCACGACTGAACGGCCTTTGAGATGTCATCCTGAGCGCCGCCGCCGCGCACACTCGCGGCCGCGAAGAATCATGGCGGCGGCCGAAGGATCTGGAACCGGGGACTCGACACAGCTGGGCGTGACACACCGATCCAACCCGAGAGGAGAACGATAGATGGGAATCGCGAAGAAGGTGGCCATCACCACCGCGCTGCTGGCGCTGCCGGCCGCGGCATCCGGACAGGGGCGCACCTGCGGGAGGGATGGTGGCATCATGGTGCCCGACCTGGGCTTCACCAGCATCAGCTGCGAGCACTGCACCATCGACCAGTCGCCGCGGCACGTGCGCTACCGGTTCGGGACCGAGCCCCGGCTGGGCGGCATCAGCGATCCGG
>DASWNZ010000220.1:0-37182 GCA_036398975.1 Longimicrobium sp. | reverse complement strand
GATGCGGATGTTGAAGCCGCACTCCGGGTTCGTGCAGACCCAGGCCTTGTAGGTGATCGGCGCGCCGTCGCGGCCGTAGTCCGACAGGGGAACCAGCAGACCTGCGTTGCACTTCTGGCACTGCGGATACTCGCGAACGTCCGTCATGGCGCACCCCCTCCCCTTGCGTTTACCCCTTCCACCCGCGCCGAACCCCGCCCGTGCGGGGACCGAAAACGGCGCCGCAAGGCCTGTTCCAGGCTACGACGCGGCCAGCAGGGGGCGGCAGGGGCGCCAGGGATAGTTGTTCTCGAAGGCTTCCGCGAAGCAGAACACCCCGTCGAACTCCCCGGGCGAGTCGCCGTCCTGCTTCACCAGGACGCCGCACTCCACCAGGGCGAAGACGATCTCGCCGAAGTCGCGCGTGCCGCGGATCCCCCAGAACTCCAGGACGTGGCGGGCCATCAGTCCGTATCTCTCCAGCGCCAGGTCGCGGCACCCTTCGGCCAGCTCGCGGCCGCTGATGTGGCGCGCCTCCCCCACCCGCTCGATGGTGAAGTGGAGGGCGGCGAGGACGAAGAGGTAAGCGGTGTCGTGGTACGCCGGGAATTGCTTCCGCAAGCGGTCCATGATGGGTTCCGCCAACACGGATCCCTCCATGCGCGACTCTCCCTCAGGGCGATGCCGTGCCGGACGCGGGCGCGGCCGGCGGAACGGGCGGGGCTTCCCCGCACGGCGGCGGGCGGCGGTGGAATGGCCGCCGTCCGCGGGAACGTCAGATGAATACGCCGCTCAACTGCCCGCGTTCCGAAAGAGCACGCGCTGTCCGACGACCAGTGGCGCGACGGCGCCCGCGGTGCTCTCCGTAAGCTCTTCGCGGAGCGTGGCTTCCGCCCCCGCGGGGACGCTCATCTCCACCGTCCCGGCGTCCCCCTCGGGCGCGTATCCGTGCTCCACCTCCGCCGCGCCGGCCCGCTCCAGCGCCCGCATCACCGCTGAGGTGTGCTCGTACGGATAGCGCAGCGCCAGGCGCACGGCGACCGTCCCCACCCGGCGCGGCGCCGCAGCGAGCGCGTCGGCGGCTGCATCACCATACGCGCGCACCAGCCCGCCGACGCCCAGCTTGGTGCCGCCGTAGTAGCGGGTGACGATCACGATGCAGTCCGTCACCCCCGCCCCGTCGATGGCGGCCAGGATCGGCGCGCCGGCGCTCCCGGAGGGCTCCCCCGCGTCGTTGGCGCGATGGACCCCGCCGCGCATCCTCCAAGCATTGCAGTGGTGCGTGGCGTCCCACATCTCGCGCTCGCGCACCGCCAGGCGCGCGCGGGCCTCCGCCTCGTCCGCCGCCGGTGCCGCCAGCGCGAAGAAGGTGGAACCTTTGACGCGGGTCTGGGCAACGCCTTCGCCGGCGAGTGTCAGGAACGAGTCAGCATCCATGAAAGAAATGGCCTCACGCGGAGGCGCGGAGACGCGGAAGAGAAAAGGAAGAGAAAGCAGCCACCTCCGCTGTTCTCTCTCCGCGCCTCTGCGTCTCCGCGTGAGACATGCAGTTCGGGAATACAGGAAGCGCGCGAACCGTGGCTCGCGCGCTTCCTGATGGGATCAAGCAAGGACCGGCGCTACAGCCAGGTACGCGCCGCGAGGGCAACCACGAGCACGCCGAGCACGCTCATGAAGTCGAGGCGGAACACCACAGGCCCGAGCGTGATGCCGAACGCCACCAGGTCCACCACCAGCGGCCCGAAGGCGGCCGAGACGGACGTGGTGAAAAAGGTTCGCGCCGTGCTGTCCGGCGTGAAGCGGACGACCAGCTCCGAGAGGAGCGCTCCCAGGATCATCCCCATCAGCACCACCAGGAGCAGGCGCCCCGCGCGCCGGCGTGTCACCACGTTCATCTCACCTCTCCCCGACCCCCGTGAACGGTTGCACCACTCGGACCCCGCGCCCACGCTGGCAAATGCGGTGCCGTCAACGGCGCCGCTCCACCGCGTGGGCGATGCTCGCCCGCAACGCGTCGAGCGCCGGACCCTCCGGCAGCCCCTCCAGCGCCTCCTCCGCGCGCGCCGCGCACTCCAGCGCCGCCTCGCGCGCGTAGTCCAGCCCGCCCCGCGCGCCCACCAGCTCCACCACCCGCGCGATCTGCTCGTCGGTGGGCTCTGCGGCGCCGAAGAGCTCCTCCACGTCCGCCCGCTCCGCCGCGGAAAGGCGCGGCAGGATGGCGATCAGCGGAAGCGTCACCTTGTGCTCGCGCAGGTCCAGCCCGCTCGGCTTCCCCGTCTGCTCCGAGTCGGCCGTGTAGTCCAGCAGGTCGTCCGCGATCTGGAAGGCGAGCCCCAGCTCGCGGCCAAAGGTGCGAAGCTGCTCGCGATGCTCCGGCGCTCCGGTGAGCGCGCCCAGCTCGCACGCGGCCGCCATCAGCGAGGCCGTCTTGCTGTCGATCAGCCGGTAGTAGTCCTCCTCGCTGAAGTCCAGCGCATCGTGCGACGAGAGCTGCCGCATCTCCCCCACCGTCATCGCGTTGGCCGCATCGGCCAGCACGCGGATCGGCTCGATCTCCCCAAGCCTCGTGATCTCGGTGATGGAGCGCGAGTACAGGTAGTCGCCCATGATGATGGCGACCTGGTGGCTCCAGAGGGCGTTCACCGTGGGCATCCCGCGGCGCAACACCGAGTGGTCCACCGCGTCGTCGTGCACCAGCGTGGCGAGGTGCACCAGCTCCACGATGGCCGCCAGCGTCTCCGCGCGCTCGGAGGGACGCCCCTCCAGCTCGTCGCACAGGAGGAGGAGCCCCGGGCGGAAGAGCTTCCCGCGGATCTTGGCGAGGTACGCGTTGACCTCCTCCACGGGAGCGAAGTCCGAGACGACGATGCGCCGGATCTCGTCCACCACGGCGTCGAGCCGTTCGCGGATGGGGGCCTGGACGTCGGAAAGGCGGGGCGGTGCCGTGCGCAGCGTCATGCCATGGGAGGCCTGGATTTACCTGCCGGAACGCGGCAACCTAACCACGGCGCACGGTGGTGTCAAAAACCCGTCGCCCGCCCGGCGCCCCGCAGCGCATCCGCGCGCGCCGCCGCGTCGCGAAAGCGGATGTCCACCGAGAGGACGCGCTCGTACAGCTCCACCGCCTGCGCGGAGTTCCCCAGCTCCTCGTGGCTGCGGCCCAGGAGGTAGAGCACACCCACCAGCTCCGCGTCGGACACGTCCGGAAGGCGCAGGGCGCGCTCCAGCACGCGGGTCGCGACCGGGTACTGCCCCTTCTCCACGAAGCATTGGCCCAGCACCTCCAGCGTGGCCAGCGGGTTGGCCCCGCCGCGCAGCGCAACCTGGAACTCGGCGATCGCCTCGTCGATCAGCCCCATCTCCTTGAAGGCCAGCCCCAGGTCGTAGTGGCTGGCGGAGTCCTCGGCCTCGATGTTCTCCGCGACCTTTTGGCGGAAGTGGGCCAGCATGTCCGCGAAATCGCGGTCCTCGTCGCCGGTGGGCTCCTTCTCCTCGACGATGAAGCGCGTGGTCGGTGCCCGCTCGTCCTCGTCGCCCAGGATGAGCGCGCCGAGGTCCACGTACTCGTGCGCGGGGGCAGACGCGGGCGGCGGAGGCGGAGGCGGGGGTGGAGGCGCGGCGGCCCGAGCGCGGCGCGCGGCGTCGTCCATCGCCTCCAGCGCGGAGCGGGCTTCGGGGTTGTACGCCTCGATCTCCAGCACACGCCCGTAAACGGCGCGCGCCTTGTCCCGCGAGCCGCCCGTCTCAAAGAAGCGGGCGAGCGCCAGGTACCCATCCACCATCGCCGAGCGGTCGCCGGACCGGAAGGCGTACTCCACGCGCTTCTGCAGGAGGTGCCCCTCTCCGGGATTGAGGCGGATCAGCTGCGAGATCGGCCCCACCGCCTCGCGAAAAAGCCCCTGCGCCGCGAGCGCCCGGTGCGCCTCGTCCAGGATGCGCGGCACCTCGTCGTGCGCCCCGCGCTCGTGGAGGAGGTCGATCAGCGCGTCGCGCGCCTCGGCGTCCTCGGGATTCGTGGCCACGCGCGAGCGGAGCTGCTCCAGCCGGTCGCGCACGGGCGGCGCGGGCTCCGGCTCGAACGCCGGCAGCTCCACCGCGCCGAAGTCGCTCCCCATGTCCAGCATCGGGAGCGCGTCCTCGTCGTCGATCAGGGGAAGCGGCTCATCGTCCTGCTCGTCCGGCACGTCGAGGCTCACCTCGCCGTACACGGACGGGTCGGGCACGGCGTCGAAGTCGAGCAGGGGGAGGTCGTCTTCCTCCTCGCGCGGCTCTTCCTCCACCGGCGGCCGCGCCGGCGCGGCCGCGGCGTCAGGGCGGCTGAAGTCCATCGAGACCTCCAGCCCCTCGATCGACGGCAGCTCCACCGGCTCGTCGTCCGCATCGATGGCAGCGCCGATCTCGAAGCCGGCGGGCGCGGGCGGCTCGGGAGCGGCGGGCTCGGCGACCCGGACGTTGCCGCCGTCGTACACGTCGAAGTCGTCGGACGCGGCGGTCTCGGTGGCCTGCGCAAGCGGCTCGATGCTGGCGAGGGCGTCGATCTCGCGGATCTGCGCGCGCACCGCCTCCGCCGCTTCCTCGTCGCCGCGGCGGATGAGCGGGCCGAGCAGGGTGCGCAGCTGCACCACCGCCTCGTTGCGCTCGCCGTGCGCCAGGAGCTGGTCGGCGAGGAGGCGGCGGACCTCGATGTCGTCAGGCGAGAGGTCGGCGAACTCCTTGAGGCCCTCGAACGACTCCTTGAGCTTCCCGGCGCGGCGCATCCGGTCCGCGTACTCCAGGAAGTTCTGCCGCGCGTCCGCCAGGAACCCTTTCGCCGCGCTGATCTGCCCCAGGCGGCGATACGTGTTGATGCGCCCCGGCACCAGCCGCAGGATCTTGCGGCAGAGCGCGATGGCGTTGTTGTACAGCCCCACCTCCACGTACGCGCTGACGGCCGCCTCGTACGCCTCCACCGCCCTGTCCGTCTCGTTGAGGCGGAGGTGCATGTCACCGATGCGGTTCCACAGGGCGATGTCGACCTCGCCGCCCTCGGGGCTCTCCAGGATCTGGCGATACGCGCCGATGGCTTCGCGCCACTGGTCCCGCTGCTCATAGGCGCGAGCCTGGTCCCTCAGCTTTCCGATGTTCGCCATGAGCTCGGGGCGGGAGATTCCTGCTACGAAGCGTGATACGTGTGACCGGCGAAGATAGCGCGCGGCGCAAGGGTTTGCCAACTGGCGCGCCCGGCGACTAAAGTCGCGGCAACAACGGCACAAAGTCCGCCTTCGCGGACTCGCGGGCGAGATCCAATCCCTGCGCGCGCGACTTGTGGCGGCGCGATTCGTCGCGCCCACCTCTCCCCCACCTCGACCTCTGCCCTCGACACCGATCCCGTAGGGGCCGCCCTACGTGGCTGCCCGTGCCATGCGATGCGCCGAGGCCCGCATCCAGGAGCGAATATCGCCGCTGGAACCACACAACGTCCGCCCTCGCGGACTCCGGGGCTGATGCCGGCGTGCACGAGCCGGCTTCAGCCGCCTTCGCGTCGTTCCAGCCGGGGGCTTTAGCCCCCGGCGATCCACGCGGCGCCGGGTGCCCGACGCCCGCTCACCCCACCACCCGCACCCCCGCCTTCCACACCCCCTCCACCACCGGCGTCGCCAGCCGGTACGGGATCTCCCCCGCCGACCCGCAACGCCAGAGCACCAGGTCCGCGGGCGCGCCGGGGGCCAGCGTGCCGCGGCCGTCGGTGAGCTCCAGCGCGGCGGCGCCGCCGGCGGTGGCGGCGCGGAGCGACTCAGCGGGCGACATCCCCATGCGCGAGCACGCCGCCGTCATCACGAAGGGGAGGCTCGGCGTGGGCGAAGAGCCCGGGTTGAAGTCCGTCGCCAGCGCCACCGTGGCGCCCGCGTCCAGGAGCGCGCGTGCGGGGGCGAACTTCGGGCGGCCGAGGAAGAAGAGCGTCGCCGGAAGGAGCGTCGCCACCGTGCTCGACCCGGCCAGCGCCGCGATCCCCGCTTCCGATACGTCCCCCAGGTGGTCGGCGGATGCGGCGCCCAGCTCCACGGCCAGCTCTGCCCCGCCGCTCCCCTCCAGCTCGTCCGCGTGGATCTTGGGGCGCAGACCGTGGTCGAGACCCGCGCGCAGGATCCGCTCGCTCTGGGCGCGGTCGAAGACGCCCGGTTCCATGAACACGTCGCAGAAGCGCGCCAGATCCGCCTCCGCCACGGCCGGGATCATCTCCTCCACGAGCAGGTCCACGTAGGCATCGCGCCGCTCGCGATACTCCGGCGGCACCTCGTGGGCGCCCAGAAACGTCGGCACCAGCTCGACCGGCTGCATGGAGGCGAGGCGGCGGATCGCGCGTAGCGTCTTCAGCTCGTCCTCCGTGGACAACCCGTAGCCGCTCTTCACCTCGGCGGTCGTGATCCCGTTCGCCAGCAGGTCGCGCAGGCGCGGGAGAGCGAGCTCCACCAGCTCGTCTTCGCTGCGCGAGCGCAGGTCGCGCACCGATGCGTTGATCCCGCCGCCGCGTCGCGCGATCTCCATGTACGGCACGCCCTGGCAGCGGAGCGCGTACTCCTCCGTCCGCCAGCGGCCGAAGACGGCGTGCGTGTGCGAGTCCACCAAGCCCGGCGTCAGCGTGCAGCCCGCGCAGTCCACCTCCGCAGCGCCGGGGTAGCGCACCCGCAGCTCCGCCTCAGGGCCCACCTCCGCGATGCGCCCGCCGACCACGGCAACGGTGGCGCCGCGCAGGGTGGCGGCGGGGTCCGCGTCGTCCGCCTGGCGCGGCGGACCGGAGCAGACCGCGACCTCGGCGGCGCCGGTAAAGAGAATCGAGCCGAACGAATGGGTCATCAGGAGCCTGGCGATCTGGTTGAGTGACGAGATGCTGCGCCTCCCGCGCCACCTCACGGGAGAGCGCGGGATGAAGACGACCCTACCGCTAAATACCCCTCATCGGCACAGTCGGTGGAAACAGCTCTGATCGGCGGTTCCGTGGCATCTGCCGCACCCGAAATTGGCTGGGTTCTTGCTCGTGCGCCTCACCGCGACATACTGGCCGGGCCCCGCGCGCCGCGTCAACCAGCCCATCCCAACGTCCGGTGATCCATGGTCCAGGTTTCGACGACCCCCCCCTCGGAACGCTATCCGGGGCGGCCCCCCGAGGGACGCGTCGTCGTCTTCGCGCCCACCCGCGCCGCCTGCGAGACCATCGAGCTGGGCGTGCAGCTAACCGGCGTCGAGACCATCATCAACCGCGAGCACGGCGGCGAGATCCGCGACCTGGCGGCGGCCGGCTCGGGCTTCGGCATCGTCGCGGGGACGGGCACGGGGAAGACGCTCGCCATCCGCCCCATCGCCGAGGCGGTCGTCGGGCCGGACCTGCGCGTGGGCGTCGTCAACCGCGAGCGCGAAGCCACCCCGGAGACGCCGACCTGGAACGTCGTCATCGTCACGACCGGCATCGCGCGGCGCTGGCTGCAGGACAACCTGATCGACCGCAACGACGTCGTGGTGGTCGACGAGATCCACCAGACCTCGGCCGAGCTGGAGCTGTGCCTGGCGCTGGCCAAGCGCGCCGGTTGCCGCTTCGTCTGGCTCTCCGCCACCGTCGATCCCACGTTCTACAAGGAGTACCTGAGCTCCGCCGCCGTCATCGAAAGCTCCGCCTTCGATCCCGAGCGCGCGGCCACGGTGCGCGTCTCCAACACGCTGAACCCCGGCGCCTTCCTGGGCGACCGCTTCATGCGGCACGTGCGCAAGGAGAAGCGCGGCGTCGCCGTCTTCGTGCCCACGCGCGCGGGGACGGAGCAGGTGGTGAAAGCCGTCGCGGAGCGCTATCCGGAGATGCTCACCGAGTTCTACCACGGCGGCGAGCCGGTCGCCAAGCTGCGCCCGTTCCTGGAAGGCGAGGGCGCGCCGCACCCCTTCATCCTCTCCATGACCGCCGCCGGGCAGTCCGCGCTCAACATCCGCGGGCTGGACACGGTGGTCATCGAGGACGCGCAGTTCACCACGCTGGTGGAAAAGGGCCGCAGCGTGCTGACGCGCAAGCCGTTGGGGAACAACGAGATCCTGCAGATGGCGGGGCGCGTCCACGGGCGCGTGGAGAACGGCGAGGTGTGGATCCTGAGCGAGCGCGAGATCGATTTCGGCTCGCTGCGCCCCACCGCGCCCAACTTCCAGCTCGCCGGCGACCCCGAGCGCGTCGCGATGACCTGCGCCGACATGGGCGTCCGCGCGGACGAGCTGGACCTTCCCGTCCCCCTCGACCGCATCGCCTACCGCCGCGCGGTGGAGACGCTCACGAAGCGCGGCCTCATCGCCAACAACCGCCTCACCGACTACGGCCGCAAGGTCGAAGTCCTGCCGGTGGACCGGCCCTGGGGCGAGCTACTGGTGCAGGCGGAGGAGCACATGGTGCCGCTGGTGGCCGCGATGGCCTCCATCGACTCGCTGCACCGCATGCTCCGCCAGCAGGACAACGACATCAGCCGCTACATCGTCCCCGGCAGCGACCACCTGACGGCGTACCGCATCTACCAGGACGCGCTGGTCACATGCGGCACGCTGGGGCACGTTTACGGCCTTCCGCGGCACGTCTTCGACGAGGAAGCGCTGGCCGCGTGGGCGGACGAGCGCGGCGTGCTGGTGAGGTCGATCGAGGACGCGGCGCTCGCCATCGCCTCCATCTTCCGCTCGCTGGACCTGGAGCTCCCGCGCAACCTCCCGCCGCTCAACCGCGAGCTGGAGCGCGAGTGGCAGGAGCTGCTGGCGAAGGTGATGCCCTTCTCGCTCGTGATCGACGAGGAAACGTCGTGGGGCGAGGAGGTGCGCGTCAGCAAGACGAGCGTATGCGGCACCTGGGGGCCGGTGGCGGGGGAGATCAACTTCTTTGCCGACCGCATGGGGAAGGCGCGCGGCTCCATCGCGGGGACGCAGCTTCCGTACAAGCTGCTGGTGAAGCACGCCGCCCGCGCGGAGCCGGAAGTCGCCTACGACGCCGCGCACCGCCGCCATCCGCTTCGGCTGCGCAGCTCCGTGGAGTACCACGGCTTCGTCCTGGACTCCGACGACCAGCCGATCGACCGCTTCCCCGAGGGGATGGAGGATGCCTGCCGTCTGGCGCTGGCCGAGGCGGTCGTGAGCGGCGAGGCGTTCCACCGCGACGCCGCCGCCAACCGCGAGGCGCTGCGCCACCTGCGGCAGGTGCACCGCAAGTCGGGCGGCAAGGCGGGGATCAGCGAAGAATCGATGGCGCAGACGATCGCCGCGCAGCTCGCCGGCGTCGGCTCGTACGCCGACTTCCTGGAGACGCCGCTGCGCATCGAAGCGGACGCGCTGGTGGACCCGGCCGAGCGCGAGCGCTGGATGTCGCTCCCGGACCACATCTACCTGGAAGGGCGCGAGTACCCGCTGGACTACGCCTTCGAGGATGGCGAGCCGGTGGTGCGCGCTCGCATTCCCGCCAAGGTCCTCAACTACATCGACGACGAGGACGTCCCCGAGTTCGACCGCCCGCTGCACTGGACGGTCACCCGCGGCAAGCGCGACGCCATCCGCGCCGCGACGCTGGAGGAAGCGCGCGAGGCGATGCTCCGCGAGCGCCCCGAGGACCCGCCGCACCGCCCCAAGCGCAACGGCGCCGAGCGCGCCCCCGGACGCGGGCGCGGCCAGGGCCGGGGACGAGGCCACGCCAGCACCGACCGCGGCCCCCGCTCCGAACGCGAGGCTGGTGGCGAGGAAGAAGGAAGCCGCCGCCGGGGCCAGCGCCACAAGGGCCGCGGCGGCGCCCCCGCCCGCACCGGCGGCGCTCGCAAGGGCCGCAAGGGCGGGCGCCGGCGGGACTGAAGGTGCCCGGGCGAGTGAACTCGCGGCAACAACAGCACAAAGTCCGCCTTCGCGGACTGGGCGCGAACGCCGCGTGTCTCGAGCCGGCTTCAGCCGCCTTCCCGTAGTTCCAGCCGGGGGCCTTAGCCGCCGGTGATCCGCGCCCGGGCCAAGATTCGGCCGCCCCGCACCGACCCAGCCCCCGCGAGCCTGCGAAGGCAGGCTTCCCGCGGTTGTTGCAGCGGTTTCAACCGCCGGCCCGGAGAGGACATCCAGCCCTCTGTTCATACTGGGCAAACATCACGAAAAGGGGCCGGCACAATGCCGGCCCCTTTCGCCGTTTGGCCCGCAGCCGGTCAGGACACGGCGAGCGAAGCAGGCACCTGCACGGGAGGAGCCTCGCGCCTCTGCAGCCGCGCGCTCAGCCGCCGCCCATAGTCGCGCATGGGGCGCTCCACCAGGCGCATCATCACCTCCGCGGCGGCGAGCGACAGCGCCACGGTGAGGACAAAGGTGGCGAGCTGGGCGGCAGCCCCGTCCTGCTGCGGCGGGATCACCTTCTCCACGACGTTCCGCACGAGCAGGTGAAGCAGGTACACCCCATACGACAGCGTACCGACCTTGGTGAGCGGCTTCACCGAGAGCGCGTCGCGAATGCGGCCCTCCGTCGTCACCACACCAGCCAGGAATACCGCCACCACCAGGGCATAGAACGGGCGCGCGCCCCACAAGCCGGCCGCAACGGCGACGTGGATCGCCAGCCACGCCAGCGCCAGCCCGCCTACGACCGCGGGCCGTCCGAGCACGCGCATGCGGTCGAAGCTCCGCGGGTTCTGGAGCAGGAGCGCCACCAGGCATCCCGCCAGGATGGCGCCGTACGGAAACACGAACTCGCCGGCGGGGTGGATCGCCGTGGCCGCGGAGCAGAGCACGGTTCCCGCGAGCGCCACCCACGGCCGCGCGTAAGCGCGTCCGCGCAGGAGCACGAACGCCAGGAAGGGCCACACCACGTAGAACTTCTCTTCGATCCCCAGCGACCAGCTGTGGAAGAACGGGTACGAAGTGCTCGGCAGGGTGAAGAACGGCACTTCCTGGAAGTAGAACAGGTACGCCGGAAGCCAGGTGACGAAATGCTCCCGCCGCTCCGGCGTGAAGCCGAGAACCAGCAGGAGGACGGCATACAGCCCCAGGGTGAGGTAGTACGCGGGGAAGAGCCGAAAGCTGCGCCGGATGAAGAACGCCCGCACGTCCAGCCGGCCCCGGGTCTCCTCTTCGCGCAGCGCGAGCGTCGTGATCAGGAAGCCGGAGATCACAAAAAACGCGTCGACCCCCAGGTACCCGGCGAAGTTGCGCCAGACCTCACCCGGCATGTGCGCGAACAGGACGCCCAGGATCGCGAGCGCGCGAAGGCCGTCCAGCTCAGCGAAGTGAGGGCGGGCCCGGTACTGTTTGTAGTTCATCGGCTCCGCAAGCGGGTAATGTCTACGACGGAGAGCAGGAAAGTACGCTAATGCTGCACCCCGTGTACCGCAACGCCTGTGATGCCTCCGTGGCGCTCCGGACCCAGAACACACAGAGCAAAGGACGGGCGCAAAGACCCTCCAGTTGTTCTTTCAGTTCACTCTGTGGCTCTGTGTGAGACGTGGGAAGCCTCACCGAACAGCGCACCTCGCGGGGGAGCTCAGTCGAACATGTCCCACGCCGCCCCCAGGTCCTGCTTCGAGAAGACGCGGAACGCCGTCAGCGTGTTGGTGCGCTCGATTCCCTGCACCTGCGCGATCTCTTCGGTGACGATCTCGGCGATGCGCTGGTACTCGGCGACGCGCACGATGGCGATCAGGTCCCAGTCGCCCGAGACGGAGTAGACCTCGGCGACGCCGTCGATGCCGGCGATGCGCCGGGCGAGGGCGGGAACGTCGCCGGGAACGGCGCGGATCAGGACCACGGCGGCTACCATGCGGATCTCCGTAGGTTCGGGTTCACTGCGCGGGCACCGGCACCGGGGCCGGATCGGCAGGCGCGGCGCTGCGGCGCGGGAGGAGCCAGATGCCGATGCCGAGCAGCACCGGAGCCAGCAGCAGCGGAAGCGTGGCCGGCCGCTCGCCATTCAGCAGGAATCGGCGCACCTCGGGTTGCCAGAGGATCAGGACGACGACGCCGTTGTTGACGAAGTGCATCAGCATGCTGGCGAAGATCGAGCCGCCGTGCCACACCACGAGCCCCATCAGCACCCCGATCCACGCCGTCGGCAGGAAGCGGATCGCCGTCTCCTGCGAGAGATGGAAGGCGCCGAAGACCAGCGCCGAGACCGCCACCGCGCGCAGCATCGGCACCTCGCGCCCAAGCGACTGCAAGAGGACGCCGCGAAAGACCAGCTCCTCGCACACGGCCGGCGTGAGCGCCACGAGCAGCAGCAGCCAGAGCGCGCGCCGCGCATCGGTCGCCGTCACCAGCTTCTCCAGCCCGCTGAGCGCGGCGGCCGCATCGGGGAAGAACTGGAGCTGCAGCCAGCCGATCAGCCACCCCAGCGGAATCCCTCCGAGCGCGATCAGCAGCGCGGCGGCCATCGTGCGCCCGCTCGGCCGGCGCAGGGCCAGGGTGCGGCGCGCGTCGTACGGGCCCAGCGTGGCGAAGGCGACGGCGGGGAGCGCCAGCAGGAGGATCTCCGAAAGGAGCAGCCCCCGCTCCCCCAGGTTCCCCAGCAGCGCGGCGCCGAGGTGAAAGTAGAGGAGCCCCAGCACCGCCACGAAGGCGAACCCCTCGGCAGGAAGCGGGATGCCCCGCGCCTCGCCGCGCCACCGCTTCATCCGCTCCCCGAACCGCCGCGGCGCCGTCCCCGGCCCCGCGCCGAACAGCACGTCCTCGCGTCCGAAGGCGCGCGCGGCGAATACGAGCGCCAGCGCCGCGTACGCCATCGACGCTCCGAATGCGATCAGCGCCGGCCCCAGCCGCGCCGTCCCGGACATCAGGTCGCGGAAGAGGATCGCCACTCCCGCCACCGGCAGAGCCGCGATCAGCGGGCTCGCCTCGATGCCGGGGAGCCCCACCAGCATCACGGGGATGATGACCGCGAGCTGCACCGGCGTCAGCGCGTTCTGCGCCTCCTTGAACGACTGCGAGCGTACCGCGATGCCCAGAAAGAGCGCGGCGAAGAGGACCGCCAGCGGCACGAGCCCGATCAGCACCAGGAGCGCCGAGCCCCACGGCAGCGAGAACTGGAGGTTGGCCGCCTTGCCGAAGCGGAACACGCCCGACTGGAAGGTCAGCAGCATGCTCAGGAGGTTGACCACCGCGGCCGTCATCCCCAGCAGCGCGACCGCCAGGAACTTCCCCGTGACGATCTCGCGCGGGGGGACGGGCGCGGTCAGGAGCGTCTCCAGCGTTCCGCGCTCCTTTTCGCCCGCGGCCATGTCGATGGCGGGGTAGAAGGCGCCCAGCAGCGTCATCAGCACCAGGATGCCCGGGAGGAAGCGGCCCAGCGCGTACCCCCCCGCCTCCTGCGCCGTCGCGACCGACGAGTCCGCCACCGCGAGCGGCGCGGCGAACCCCGCGGGGAGGCCGCGTGCCTCCAGCCGCCGCGACAGCAGCGTATCGCCCCACGCGCCCAGCCGGTCGGCCACCATCTGCCCCGCGCGGCGCGAGAGGTCGTCGGATTCGTCGAAGAGCACGCGCACGGTGCGCGTGGCCTCGGCGTGCGGCGCGGGCTCCACGACGACGGCGGCCTGCACCCGCCCGGCGCGCACCGCCGCCCCCGTCGCATCCGCGGCGGGAACGACGCGGAGCAGCGTGTCGCGCGCCAGGAACTCGCGCACGTCCTCGCCCCCGGCGATGGCGACCGCGGGGGCGCGCTCCTCCAGCTGCCGCTGGCCGAAGAGGGCGAGCTGCTCCAGCGCGACGAACATCGCCGGATACAGCAGGGTGGGGATGACGAGCATCATGAACAGCGTGCGGCGGTCGCGGAGCGTCTCGCGAAGCTCCTTCCGCACCACCGTCTTCACCGTGCGCAGGTTCACGCGGCCTCCCGCACGATGCGCAGAAATGCGCGCGACAGGCTCGCCTCGCCGCTCCCCCCCACCACCTCGTCCACCGTCCCCTCCGCCACCAGCCGCCCCCCGGCGATGATCCCCACGCGGTCCGCCAGCAGCTCCACCTCGCTCATCTGGTGCGTGGAGAAGACGACGGCGCACCCGCGGTCGCGTGCATCCTCCACGAAGCGGTAGATCGACTCGCCGCTCAGCACGTCCAGACCCAGCGTGGGCTCATCCAGCACGAGCGCGGGCGGGTCGTGCACCACGGCGCGGGCGATGGAAACACGTTGCCTCTGCCCCGTGGAGAGCTTGCCGCACAATCGGTCCGCGAACTCCCCCAGCCCGAACACCTCCACCACCGCCTCGATGCGCGCCGGAGCCTCCGCCGCCGGCACGCCGTGCAGGTCGGCGAAGTAGCGGAGGAGCTCGCGGGCGGTGAGGCGCGCGTACAGCCCCATCGACGCCGCCAGGAAGCCGAGCCTGCGCCGCACCTCCAGCGGGTGGGTGCGCGCGTCGAACCCCGCGATGCGCGCCGTCCCCGACGACGGCTCCAGGAGGGTCGCCAGGCAGCGGAGCGCGGTGGTCTTCCCCGCCCCGTTTGCGCCCAGCAGCGCGTACACCTCGCCGCCCTCCACGCGCAGCGAAAGGTCGCGAACCGCGTGGAAGTCGCCGTACCGCTTGGTCAGCCGGTGAAGCTCGATCATCGCGCCAGGACGGATGGGAAATGGGGGGACGCGCGCAAGATACGACGCGCCCCTCGGCGCGGGCCAGTGCGGAGGGCGGTCAGGTGCGCGGAGCGAGTCCGTTCCACACCATCTCGTGGTAGATGGCGTCCATCTCTTCCGGCGTGGGCCGGTCCGGGCGCCAGAGCCACCACCGGAGCAGCTCCGCCAGCGCGCCCGTGCAGAAGCGGCTCGCGATGGCCTGCCGCTGCCGCGACTCGCCGGGGCTAAGCAGCGCCAGCCGCCCCGCGACCATCGCATCCAGGTGCGAGCGCCCCAGATCCCAGAGCGCGTCGAGTTGGCCCGATGCGGCGACCGCGGCGATCGGCTCGCGGGCGCGGGCGACGTGCGCAAAGATCTCGGCCACCGGTGCCACCCGCCGCGACCCGGGCGGATCGAGCCGGAGCCGTGCGTCCATCCACTCCATCACGGATTCGAAGTGGCTCAGCAACAGGTCCTGCTTGCCGCGGAAGTGCCCGTAGAACGTGGCGCGCCCCACCCCCGCCGCATCGAGGACGTCCTGCACCGTGATCGACTCCAGGCTGCGCTCCTGCAGGAGCCGCATCAGCGCGTCGCCCAGCGCGCGGCGGGTGCGCACCACGCGCCGGTCCACGCCCTTATTCCGTACAGCCGCGCCAGTGTTGTTCATGAACTCCCCTTTCGCCCTGTCGCAAGTGCTGAAGCGGCGTAGAGTTGCACGGAACCCCTCCCCAACCAGCGAACCGGAGACAGCCGTGCAGCACGAAAGACTCAGTGGATGGGCACTCATCGCGGGAGCGATCGGCGGGGTGGTGACGATGAGCTTCCACCCCTCCGGCGGCGAGCTGCTGGCGTCGGGAGACGGAGCGGCCCACCTCGCCGGCGTCGCGCTGCTCACGCACGCGCTCGGCATCGCGTCGTGCCCGGTGTCGCTGGTCGGCGCCGTCGGGCTCTCCCGCCGCATCGCACGGGGCCGCGCGCCATCACTCCTGCCGCTCGCCGTGTACGCGACGGCGCTGGTGGCGGCGCTCTCCGCGACGGTGAACAGCGGGCTGGTAGGTCCGAAGATCGCCCAGCGGATAATGGAGGCGCAAGGAATGAAGCTGGAGGCACTGAGCGTCCTCTTCCTCTATGCCGGCCTCGCGGGGCGCGCATTCTCTGGCGTCTTCATCGTCGCCTCGTCCGCCGCCGTCCTGCTCTGGTGCGCGGAGATCCTCGCCCGAAAGAGCTTCCCGCTCTGGCTCGGTGCGGCCGGCGCGGCGGTCAGCACGCTCACCCTCGTCGCGTACCTCTCCGGCCACGTCCGCCTGGACGCGCACGGCTTCGGCCTCCTCATCTTCGCCCAGTCCGCCTGGTTCATCGCCGCGGGCGCCGTCCTCATCCGCGGCACCCCCAGATAGTCTCACGCAAAGGCGCAAAGGCACAAAGACAGGATTCTGTCTTTCCTTCGCGTCTTAGCGTCTTTGCGTGACACCCTGGTTCCCTAATACAAGACGGAGGCACAGAGTCATCCTCTGTGCCTCCGTTTTCCCTCTCTGCGTCTCCGCGTCTCCGCGTGAGCCCCGCCGTTCCGCCTAGTTCCTCGGCGCGGCGGGCTGCTGCTGGATCAGCGCCTTGATCTCCGCGGGCGGATCGAACTCCGCCGGCGCGATCGGGTCGGTGCTGACCGACTTGATCGTCGTCGTGAGCTCCTGCCCCATCACCTGCGTGACGGTGCGGGTGGGCATCTTCATCCCGCCGAAGTCCTTGTAGTCCAGCATGCTGACGGTCGTCGCCATCCGCCCCATTTGGGACTCCTGCGTGGTCTGCATCTGCGACATCAGCCCGGTGGCGACGTCGAAGCAGGAGAAGACGGTGTCCTGCTGGGCCGACACCATCCGCACGCGGTAGCAGGGCTGCCCGTTTGCGGTGGAGCGCTCCACGGTCGTCATGGACGGGAACTGGCTGGCGAGGTTGAAGCTGGCGTCGAAGTCGGCCTGCCGGGCGAGCTGCTGCAGCTCCTTCCCATCCATGAGCTGCGCGCCGGTCATCGGGTTCACGGACCAGCCGCGGGAGCCGTCGAAGCCGCTGCGCATGGAGCCCAGTCCCGGCATCTCCATGCTCATCACGAACTTGTTGGGGCGGGCGAACTTCATGGTCATCGTCATGGTGCCGGTCGGCATGGACATCTCGGCCACCACATGGCGGAAGTTCTGCCGCGACGCGGCGCCCTTGCCGATCGCCTCCACGTACCGGTCGACGATCTGCCTGGCGGGCGGAAGGTTCTGCGCGGCGGCGCCGCGCGCGGAACCGGCGAGCACCAGCGCCGTGAGAGCCAGGGTACGGCCGAAGCTATGCTTCATGTGATTTCCTTCCGTGATTGCGAGTGTGCGCCCACATCGGCGCGTGGGCCGGCGGCTGCCGGCACGGTCTGCGGGACGGCTCATCGCGAGCCGGCCGCCTTCTGTTCGTCGATCCATCTGAGCGCCGCTTCGAGCGCCGGGTCGCGCCCCGCGAGGAGCGCGGCGCGGGTGAGCGGCGCCACCACGTCCGGCACCACGCCGGGACCTTCCAGCCGGTAGCCGCCGGGGCTGAGGAAGTCCGCCACCGCGTGCACCAGCACGTCGCCATTGGGGAGCTTCGTGGCCAGCGACGGCAGCGCCTGTCCCGCCGAGGGCGTTCCGAAGACGCGCGCACGACCCAGCTTCTGCAGTCCGCCGGCAAAGATCTCGGCGGTGCTGATGGAGAGCGCGTCGGTGAGCACCGCCACCGGCCCGGCAAAGGGGCGCACCGATGCCCCGGCGCGGGTGGAGCGGCGCGGATTGGCCACGAACTGAAGCCGGTCCCGGCGCGTGATCATGGTGCCGATGGTGTCGCGCCGCTCGGTGAAGTGCCCCGCCACCCCCATCGCCATCCCGCCCACCCCGCCGAAGTTGCCGCGCATGTCGATGACGATGCCGTCCGCGCCGCGCAGCTCGTTCACCGCGTCGTCGATCTGCGCGGCGATGGCGGGGAACCAGTAGTTGAAGCGGATGACGCCCACCGATGCGCCGCCCGGCGCGCGCACCCGCTCGTGCTCCGCCGCCACGCGAATCGGCGGCAGGTTGCCGAACTTTGTCATCACACCGGACGCCGGGCGCAGCACCAGCCGCACGTTCCTCACGCGTCCGCCCGCGTCCACGAAGCGCGCGGGGAGCGCCGTGCCCACCGGCCCGCTCAGCTCGGGTGCCAGCGCGCTCCACCCGTGCAGCTCGCGCAGCCGCGGGTCCGTGCCCGCGGGGAGCCGCCCGAGGATGCGCAGCACGCCGGCGGCCTCCGTGCGGCCGATCCGCTGCACGATCCACCCCGGCCGCACTCCGGCCTTCGCAGCCGCGCCGCCGGGCGCCACCCGCGTCACCAGGAAGCGCCCGTCCACCAGGCGCAGCTCCATCCCCGCGTCGCCGTCGGGCGCCTCGCCCGTGTCCAGGGTCCGCGTGAGCCCCGCTTCCACCTCGCCGGGCAGGATGTAGAAATGCGACTGCCGAAGCCGCCCCAGCATCTCCTGGATGACGCCGCGGAGCTGCGCGTCGCTGGTGGCCGCCGTGGCGCGCGGGCGCAGCTCGGTGCGCACGGCGGGCCAGTCCACGCCGTTGAAGGTGGTGTCGTAGTGGGTGCGGTGGATCGTGGACCAGGCGGAGTCGAACGTCGCGAGCCGGGCCGCGGAGCCGGGCGCCTGCCCCTGTGCCCCCGCCGCGGTGAGGAGGGTCGCGGCCAGCGTGTAGATGATCTTCAAGGATGTCCTGTTGAATGATGCGGCCGGCGCGCGTCGACTGCTCAACGTCCGCGGTCCGCCGCCACTGCACGTACGATGTCGTCGATCCCCGGTTTCATGCGCGACGACGGCTGGCCGGAGCCGTTGGCGATGATGGCGAAGATCACCTCGCTCCCATCCGCCCGGGTTACGTACCCCGCCAGCGAGTCCACGTTGCCGATGTACCCCGTCTTCGCGCGCACCCGCCCCGGCATCTCGGTGAAGCGCGCCTGCAGCGAGCCCTTGCCCGCGGACACGGGAAGCGCGTCGCGCACCATCGCCTGGCGCGGCGTGCGGCGCACGTAGTCCAGGAGACGCACAAGGGCGCGCGGCGTCACCAGGTTCCCCGCCGAGAGGCCGGATGCGTCGCGCAGCACCACGTCCGCCGTGTCGATCCCCACCACGCGGGTCAGGAACTCGCGCTCCACGCGCAGCCCCGCGTCCCAGCTCCCCTCGCCGGCCACCTCGCGCGCCATCGCCTTCAGCAGCTGCTCCGCGAACCAGTTCTGGCTGCGGAGGAGGATCGGCTCGATGGCCTGCGGCAGCGGGGGCGAGCGGTGCTCCGCCAGCACCGCCGCCGTGCGCGAAACGGAGCGCGCCGTATCCGACACCAGGCGCACCGCGTCGTTCGCCACCTCGATCCCCTTCCGCTCCAGCGTCTCGCGGAAGACGGTGCCTGCGTAGTCGGCCGGGTCGGCCACCGCGAAGTGCTCCGTCTGCGGCGCCGTGCCGGCGGGAAAGACGCCGTACGCGCGCACTCCCCTGCCGTTGCGGCGCTCGAAGTCCAGCGTGTTGCGTGCCGCGGGCTCGCCCATCATCGCCGTGTTCTCCAGCCACACGTACGACGACCGCGGCTCCCACGTGATGCGCGGACGCCCGCCCGGCGGCGCGGCCTCGATGCGGAAGTCGATGGAGTTGTCGTTGAAGCCCAACGCCGAGACGGGCGCGCCGTACCACCAGCGCGTGTCGTACGACTCCCAGTCGCCGCGCACGTGCTCCGTGTCGAACCAGCTCTCGTCCGCCACCACGGCGCCCGTCACTCGCCGCACGCCGCGCGCGCGCAACGAGTCCGCCAGCGCCTCCCACACCGCGGTGCGCGAGGGGAAGTAGCGGTCGGAGATCATCGGGTCGCCGCGGCCAAAGAGCACCAGGTCGCCCTGCAGCGTGCCGTCCTGCACCGGGCCCGTTCCGTACACCGTGGTGCGGAAGCGGAAGTCGGCGGGGAGGTGGTGCGCCGCCGCCGCGCTCACCACCAGCTTCAGGGCGGAGGCGGGGACGAAGTGCCGCTCCGCCTGCCGCTCGTACAGCACGCGCCCCGTCGCCGCGTCCTGCACCATGATCCCCCAGTGCGCCTGGCGGAGCGCCGGACGCTGCAGGATGGAGTCGATCCGCGCCGCCAGCGCCGATTGGGAGGTGGCGGCGGGGCGCGGGGGTGCTAGATTCCCGGCGGCGCGTTGCGGCGCGAGAAGTGCCACCGCCAGAACAGCCGTCGTGGCCAGCCGGCGCGGCGCGATGCGAGCGAGCAGAGAAGCAGTAGTCACGGCCTGGAGACGATGAACGAGATTCTGTTGGCGGACGACGACGATGCGTTGCGGTCGATGGTGACGGACGTGCTCACCTCGGCCGGCTTCACCGTGCGCGCCGTGGAGAACGGCACCCGCGCGCTGGCCGAGCTCCGGCAGCGTGCGCCCGACCTGGCCGTCCTGGACTACCGCATGGGAACGCCGGACGGCTTCGAGGTGTGCCGCCAGATCAAGGCCGATCCGGGGCTCTCCTGGCTCCCCGTGCTCATCCTGACCGCGGAGCGCAAGATAGAGGACCGGCTGGGCGGCTTCGACGCGGGCGCGGACGACTACCTGGCGAAGCCCTTCGACCCGCGCGAGCTGGTGGCGCGCGCCACGGCCCTCCTGCGCCAGGCCGCCCGCGGGCGCGACCGCAACCCCACCACAGGGCTCCCCGGAGGCGAGGCGCTGTACATCGAGGTCGAGCGGCGGCGGGCGTCGGGTTCTCCTTTCGCGATCTGCTACTTCGACCTCGACCACTTCAAGCCGTTCGCGGACCGCTTCGGCTTCGCGGTGGCCGACGCGGCGATCCGCGAGGTGGGCGCCGCGGTCGCCGCCGCCGGCGATGCCCCCGGCGTCTTCGTGGGGCACGTGGGCGGCGACGACTTCGTCCTCCTCTCCTCCCCCGAAGAGGCCCGCGCCCGCGCGGAGGATGCCCAGCGCCGCTTCGGCGAGGCCCTGATCCCCCATCTCCCGGAGGAGGCGGTGGAGGCCGGCTCGTACTGGGGGCGCGACCGCTACGGCGTGGAGCGCTACTTCCCGGTCACCCGCCTCTCCGCCGCCGTCCTGCGCGTCGACCCCGAGAAGTGGATCTCCCTCGAGCACCTCGGCGAACGCGTCGCCGAGCTCAAGCGGGACGCCAAGCAGGAGGGCGGCAGCGGGATCGCGGAGGCGGACCTGGTTCCCTGAACTGCTGGCCTCACACAGAGCCACAGAGGGTACGGAAAGAACGGAAGAGAGTGGTTCTCTGTGGCTTCGCGGTTCCCTCTGCGCCCTCTGTGTGATGCTTTGAATGTAACCAGCGGATGATGCAAAGGGACAGAGGGCACGGAGATCCGGTCTCCGTGCCCTCTACGATTTCTACGCCGCCGTGATCACGCCATCAGTCGAGGAGCCGGGGCCTGGGGGGCGGCAAGGGTGGCGTTCGGATCGGGGCGCGGCGCGGCGTGCCTCAGCTCGGGGAAGTCGTACACGATCACCCCCTCCGGCGTCACGTCGCCCATCACGCGGAAGCCGTCCTCCATCGACTGGAGCACCTTCTCGGCGCGGGGGAGCGTCCAGCCCAGGTCCTGCGCCACCATTGTGACCGTCAGGCGCCCGTTGCGCTGGGCGGCCAGGCGCAGCACGGGAAGCTGAAGGCTCTGCAGGAGCGCCTCGCGGCGGCGCTCGCGCGCCTCGTTCGCGGAGCGGCGGAGGAGGTACCCGCCCGCGCCCGCCATCATCGCCATCCCCAGCGGCACCACCTCGGTCGCCGCCAGGCCGATGATCAGGAAGAGCGCCGCCATCGCCCAGAGCGCCCAGGCGAAGCCCCGCTTCGCCCCGCCGTCGGAGAGCGCCGCGATCTCGGGAACCGCCGCCTGGCCGCGGGAGCCCGGAGGCGCCGCGGGGGCCAGGTAGCCGCCGCGTCCCCACTTGAGCCCGCACTGGGGGCAGATCCGCTCCCCGCCGCGCAGCAGCAGGTAGATCAATGGACCGACCACCGTCGTGAGAACGGCGAGCCCGAGGAGCACCAGGATGTGGGTGCCGGTGGAGAAATACGACACGCTGGTGCCGTGGAAGCCGCACCGCGGGCAGACGCGCACCGTGTCCAGCCCGTGCGACGTGTTGCGCGCCGCGACCGCCATCCCCGGGGCGCGGCCCACCATCGCCCCGCACTGCAAGCAGGAGGTGCGCCCTTCGGGGACGCTCGCTCCGCACATTTGACAGGTCATCCTGCGCTCCGGTAAGCCGCTTGCATCCTTGCCCGGGCCCGCGCCCGGAAGGGAACCGGCTTTGATACGACGCAGCGGGCTGAAAGATTCATCCGCCGCCCATCCGCTCCACAGACTCGGCCGAGGTGTCCGTGCCCGACTTTCGCAGCATTCTCCGCGCCGCGCTGGCGCTCGCGGCCATCGCCGTTCCGGTGCAGGCGCAGTCCCCTAATGTAGTGCTCATCTCCATCGACGGCCTGCGCCCCGACGCCATCGCCGCGTCGGGCGCTCGCAACCTGCAGCGGATGATGCGCGAGGGGGCGTACACGCTGCGCGCGCGCACCATCATGCCCAGCCGCACCCTCCCCTCGCACACCTCCATGCTCACCGGCGTCCCGCCCGAGGTGCACGGGATCAACTGGAACTTCGAGCAGGTGGAGAACGTGGGCACGGTGCAGGTCCCCACCGTCTTCGACCTGGCGCAGGGCGCGGGAAAGACGACGGCGGGGTTCTTTGGAAAGGCCAAGTTCCGCCACCTCCTCCGCCGCGACGCGCCGCGCTTCCGCATGGCCCCGTACGGCAACGACCTGTGGTCCGCGCCGCGCATCACGCAGGAGGTGCAGGACTACCTCCGCCACCGCCGCCCGAACTTCGTCTTCGTGCACCTCACCGACCCGGACATCGCGGGCCACTCGGTGGGCTGGATGAGCGCACCCTACCGGTTCGCCGTCCGCCGCGCCGACGCCGCCGTGGCCCGCATCGCCGCCGCCGCCAACCGCGCCTACAAGGGAAACGTAGTCATCATCGTCACCGCGGACCATGGTGGCCACGGCCGCGACCACGGCACCGACCAGGATGTGGACGTGCTCATCCCCTGGATCGCCTGGGGCCGCAACGTCCGCCCTGGCGAGATCACCACCCCCGTCAGCACCATGGACAGCGCCGCCACCGCCCTCTGGCTCCTCGGCGTCCCCCGCCCCGCCGACTGGATCGGCCAGCCGGTTGAGTCTGCGTTCGCTGTACTCGCCCGATGAGCGGTGTCCTTATGGGCCAGCTCGCGAACCGATTTCCCACTCCCCCTGTCGCGAATCGCGACGCTTCCATACAGTTCGAGCACGCATCGGCCACCGCATTGGGCACTCATCGGACGCGGTGATCGGAGGCGGATCAGATCCCAACGTTCATCTCGCAGGGAGGGACACATGGGCGTACAGGAGTTGGAAGCCGCGCTCCTCAAGCTCCCCAACCAGGAACGCGCACGCCTCGCAGAGGTGCTGATAGACAGCCTGGATGAGGAGAACGAAATCGCGCAGGCATGGACTGATGAAGCGGAACGGCGACTGGAGGAGTTGCGCTCGGGTAAGGTTCAGGGCGTTCCAGCGGAAGAGGTTTTCGCACGGATCCGCGCCCAGATCCAGTGAAGCGTATCGACTTCCATCCAAAGGCCGAGATAGAGTTCGCCCGGGACGTCGAGTTCTACCGCGAGCGCGGAGCACGGCTCTCGACCGAATTCGTCGCGGCCGTTAAGAGCGCCCTCAGCTTCGTGCAACTCAATCCCGACGCAGGGACCCCGAGAGGGAAGGAAGTTCGAGGCTGGCTCGTTCGCCGTTTCCCGTATACGGTGATCTATCGCGAAGAGGACAATCGTTTGTTCGTGCTCGCCATCGCGGCGCACCGCCGGCATCCGGGCTACTGGCTCGAGCGTGTGTGAGGCCGCTCTCCCCGATTGAATTTCCTACTCGACAAAAACTCACAGAGGAGCGGCATCGCTCTTTTTTAGCCCTGCGTTTGATTGCGTCAAAGTGTACAGTGTGGACAGGCTTCAAAGCGCGCTCGGAACACGGCAGGGGATCTTGGACGACGAATACGACCTCAGCACCGGCCAACGTGGCGCGGTTGGCCCATTCGCGGGGGCGCGCCGTTACGAAGAACTGCGATCAGGTGAGGTAGAGGGTATTCCCGCTGAAGACGTTTTCGCGGATTAGGCTTCGCCTCGATCAACCCAATACCCGGCTCGGGGTTCCTAATCACGAACACGAGACACGTGAGTGACAATTTTAGAGTTCCTGATCCCACGCCGGCCGCTGTCGCTCCAGACTCGGAAGCGGGAGGCCTACCAAGCCTGGAAGAGTTTCGTGGCAGGCGAAGCGGGCAAGGTCTGGGGAGAACGTCCGGGTATCCATTCCGGAGACCTCCACCTCACGCTCATCTACCTCAGCCGTAGGAATCCGCCTGACCTCGACAATATCATCAAGCCAATCCAAGACGCGCTCGTGGGGCTCGTAATGGACGACGACCGCCTTGTGGCGGATGTCGAGTGCCATCGGCGTGCGATCACCGGTACGTTCTTCGAACCCGCTCGTCTTCCTCCGCTTCTCGGGCGGGGGTTGCTCGGCGGAGCGGAATGTGTCTACGTGAGGTTGAGCAACACGAAACCCGTGGAGGACTTTCTATGAATACTGAGGCGTCGCAACGGAAGATCTCAGAGATTGCCGCGCAGTATGAGCGAGACGGGTTCGTGGTTGCCGTCGAGCCTCACCCGAGCGCGGTGCCGTTCGACCTGGGCGGATACCGCCCGGACCTGCTCGCATCCAAAGGCGACGAGCACCACATCGTGGAGGTGCGCGAATCCGGAAAGCATCTGTCGGTGGATCGTTTTCAGGAACTCGCGGAGGAAATTGGGAGGCACGGCGGATGGCGCTTCTTCCTGGTGACCAGCGACGACGTGAGTCCCGACGGCATTCCCGCCTCAAGTCCGCTTCTCTCATGGGAAGATGTTTGGGAACAATCGAGAATCGCGCCAAAGCTCCTCGAACTCGGCGCGCATGAGGCGGCTCTTCTCTCGCTCTGGGCAATCTTCGAGGGGATGCTCCGGCTTCAGGCGACGCGAATTTCCCTCCCAATCGAGCGCTTCCCCACTAGCGGGCTTCTCGACCACCTGTACTCGCACGGAGAACTCTCGATGAAGCAGTACGACCGTGCGATTGAAGTGCTCGCACTTCGGAACGCCGTGGCCCATGGCTTCGCCGCCGACAGCGTGGGGAGCGCAGCTGCGCAGATGCTGGGCATCGTGCTCGAGCTTTTCGACGACTGGAGCCCGCGGAGCGCAGCAGCGTGACGCGGGGTAAAGCGCGAGGCAGATCTAGTGCGGGGCCGTGCTCTCAGCGCGACCCCGCATCCATTCCGAAGCTCCTCACAGGCGGCTCGCCTGTAAGGTAAGACCCTCGGCGGCCGCCCACCTCGCCGCCCGCCCGCCCCGCGCGTCGCACATCGTCCCCGAACTCCAGGATCGCCTCCGCGGTCTGCTTGTCCATCGGCGGCTGATTGCCCTCCGGATCGTGCTGCCGCGCGAGTGCCAACGAGGCATACGCGAGTGCCTCGAACGCGCCGAACCGCGACTCCAGCATCTCAAGCCACCTCGCGGGCGAGACACGCCGCTTACGCCGCCGGCTTGTATTCATGAGAGCACCTCCGATATGGTTGCGCCCCCGGCCGGCGCTGCCTATGGTGTTGGCTTCACGATGCCTGCGTGGCACCTCGGACGAATTGTTGCAGTCGTTCGGCTAGGCCGAACTCAGACTTCAGTGTCGCTCCGCTAAAAGGCTTGAGCCAACATCCCTCGTCGAGAAGAGCATCGCTTGATGGTGAATAATATAATTCACCAAGGAGGCTTTGTCAATCACAACATTCACCATCGGACGCGCACACCTTGGAATACAAACAAGCGACGGACCGACTACTGGAGCGGATCACCACAGCTGACCTCGCGCGCATTCTGGGCGTCTCGCAGAATGCTGTTGCTAGGGCGCGTCTTGATCCCGCCACGAGAGACTTCCGACCGCCGCCAAGCGGGTGGGAGGCGGCAGTTGCAAAGTTGGCGGGCGCGCGAGCGGAAGAACTGCTCGAACTGAAGCGTAGAATGGAGCGGAACGGTTAATCTCTTACTCGAGGCATCGTGTCAAAGCCGAACTGCCTTTTCTGCGGCGGAGAGGGACCATTCACCACAGTGGAGCACATCGTTCCAGAGTCACTCGGGAACGACGACCTACTGCTCGTCGGGGAGGTCTGTGACGGATGTCAGCGATACTTGGGAAAGGAGGTTGAGCAGTATGTTCTCAGCAAGACTCCAATTGGGGTTTGGCGAACATTCCTCGGCATCCGCACAAAGAAGGGCAAACTCCCTCACGTAGATCTCACCGTACCTACGCGACCGAAGGGCACGGTTCCCGAGTGGTCTCCGCGTCATGACAATGGTATCGGGTTTACCGCCCACGAGGACGGTTCAACGTCTGTCAATGTGGATGATACTGGGATCGTCCGTGAGATCGTTCAGGGGCAGCGGAGAGAATTCAGGTTCGTTCTCTCACCCAAGCATCTTGTTCAGATGGGGAGGTTCTTAGGCAAGATCGGCGTAGAGCTACTTTGCTCAACGAATCCTACAGCGGCTCGTTCTGACCGGTACGCCGACCTGAGACGGTATGTACGTTACGGCATCAAAGCCGACATCTGGCCCATATTCCACACGGTGTCGGGCGAACTACCGAGTTTTCGGAAGATCACCCAGCAAAACGACAGCGTTGCGGAAGAGGTATTCTGTTACGAATACGAATTACTCTCGGTGGGTGATCTCTACGATGTATTCCGTTTTCAGGTAGGCTCCGATAGCTGGTCTATATGCATGAATGATCCTTTTCCAACGCCTGTGATCCGAGAAGCATTCCCAAAATCGCAAATCGAACTGATCTGGTATTCTCAAGACGAATGGCAGAAGCCTAAGTAGTGCCGAGGCGACGCGTTAGCGCCTTCGATTTGCACCCCAGAGCAGAAGAAGGCCGCACCCCCTGGGGAGCGCGGCTCTTCTCACCACTCAGCCATCAGACCGCGCCGGCTCCTGCACGTTGCCGAAGTAGTAACTCAAGGCCAACGTGGGTGACCTGCTCCTTGCTATCAGCCAGTGGAGCGTTCTCTTCGGCTTCTACCGATCTGATTCTCTGCACGGTATACGCGCGCGCATCACGCCCTCTCCATGATCAGACGCGGCAGATTCATGATCACCATTATCGTAACTGATCAACTAGAGGGTATCGGACTTGGAATTGCGTGAGTACCAGCTGCGCGATCTCTCGCCCCTGTATCAACCCCGCAGTGCTATCGAACGGGTAGTGGAGGCCTGCGAACACTCGCGACTGGGCCGCTTCGTCTGCAAGGGCGCGCACCCGGGCCGAATCATCTGGGAACAGGCGCGCCAGCACCTCCGAAGCAGCTCCCGAGAATGCCGCATGGCCAGACGGGTACGACGGGAAATTGGGTACCGAGATAACTGTTCGGATGGACGTGTCTGCCTGCGATGGGCGCAACAGCCAATAGGTGTACTTAGCTTCCCAGCAAGCGATGCTCGCGTCCATCATGGCGATGTTGAGCAGGGCGAGCACGCGCGCACTCTCCCGGTTTGTTAAGCCACGCTGCACAATTATCTCCGCAGCCAGCGAATTCCAATGGCCGGGCGGGGTTGCCGTGCCACCACCGTCGTCCCAGTACCTTGCGGTTTGCACTTGCTCGCGAGTGCGTGACTGGGACGTAGTTCGGACCGCGCGGAGTGCTCGCTCGAATTCAGCGGAACCACGCGGGGGGGGCGAGACGGGGCGGAATTGTGAGCTGCGGCTGAGAAAGAACGGCCGGACTGACCCCCACAACGGCCGCAGAGCGTAGTGCGTATTGCTACGCGGATTCGCGCTCCATGCTGAAGGGCCCGGTAACGGGGAAACAGCGAAAAGGTTGTCCGCCCCGTCGTCCTCGCGCAACTGCATAACCCGCTTCGCGGCGCGTCGTCCAATCTCCGCGCCTTCGCTGACTGCCTCAGCACTCGCACCGTCTGAGAGCAGTGCATCCTTGTGGGCCTGGAGTGCGTCCGAGAGGTACGGCAGTTCACCCGGGAGAACGCGGTTCAAAACTGTGGCGGAGGCAGCGGCTATTGCAGCGTCCTCCACCGCTTCGGCAGCAGAGGGGACGTTGACTCCTGACCCAAACCGCATTTCCACTGCGGCTATTGCATCATGCTGCGCAATACTCAGCAGAGCATACGTCCGGACGGACCAGAGAGGGTCGATCCGGTTACGTGCAACTAGAGTACGTGCAACTGCGTTCCAATGAAGTGTGGCAAGCCGAGACGGAGGCTTAGCCGTCGCGAAACTCTGCCCTCCCAAATGTACTCTCGGCCCTAACGCAGCTTCGACCGGCCTACTCGCTGTCGAAAGCGCCAATACGGCGGCGATGCTCCACGCGCTAATTCCCATCCGCAGTAACCTCCATCAGCCACGCTCGGAATTATACTTTTCGATCAGGCTAGTCAGGCAACACAGTTGGAAACTCCAATGCTCGCTAGGCGAATCGAAGTGAATATTGCCGATTGAATAGGTTACCCCACTCGTTCGGGTTAATCGGACCTTCTGCAAAGACGGCCACCGTTCCCCGGCCCGGACCATCATTGCGGTAGTTCATGGTGACCCGTGCTCCACCGGCCGATTCGTACTGATCTGGAGTCGCATAGTTCGTCTCGAAGGTCCCCGTTCCACGCTCGATTGCGCGCGTCGGGTGGAAGAGTTGCCTTGCGGTCTCCCGCGAGGTACGTCGAGCAACCTCCTCAGCCGCGAGAGTGAGACCTACGACGGTAGGACCTTCGACCATCGGAATCCTGGGGTCCTGCCGGCGGATGTCGTGAAACGCCACGCACGCATTGAAGCCGTCCCTGTGAATCACCGGGTAGAAGATCTTACCAAATCGATCAAACACACGGGATCGACCGAAGTTGATGAACCCACCGGTGTACATAAAATTGTTCACTGATTCTAGTTGCTGCCTCAACCATCCTGTCGGTCGGGTCCGTACATATTCGGACACCAGGTCGGCGATGACTGTACTCCCGATCGCAGCCGCGTACCTGCCGACGTAACCAATGACTGCGGGGACTTGAATCTCCCCAGGGTTACTCGCGAACAGACGGTCAGCAGAGATCAAAGAACCAGACGCGACTACTGCCGCAGATACTCCAAGGAACTTCCGCCGAGAGATCAGCGCTGCCGCTTCTTCACCAAGCGGAGCATCGGAGAACAGAGTTGGATCGAAATACATGAACCACCTCCTGAAGAGAGTCCTTGAGATTTTCGCGTGAGTAAAGGTTGGGCAGGGAGTGTAGCGCGCAGCATTGGCCCAATAGGAACCCGCCACCCTGCTAGCTCGGCTCTGGAGCACGCAATTCCCCCTTTCTTTGCCTATAATGTGGCGGCGCGGATGCGCGGACAAGAGTTTTGTTGTACCCCCTGATTCGAGTCCGACACCCGACCCAATGGACAACGACTTCCTTCCTGCTGACGAACAGGGCCGCGCCCCCCCTTGGGAGCACGGCCCTTTTCACATCGCCAACCCAACCCTCAGACCGCGGCCAGCTCCTGCACGTTGTCGAGGTAGTACTCGAGACCGAGGTGGGTGATCTGTTCCTCGCCCATCAGCCAGCGGAGGGTGTTCTTGAGCTTCATCTGCTGGATGAACAGGTCGTGCTCCGGGTACAGGCCCTCGGCGGTCATGGGGCTCTTGAGGTAGAACGAGAGCCACTCCTGGATGCCCGCTAGCGAGCTGCGCGAGGCCAGGTCCAGGAAGAGCGCCAGGTCCAGCACGATGGGGGCGGCCAGGATGCTGTCGCGGCAGAGGAAGTCCACCTTGATCTGCATCGGGTAGTCCAGCCAGCCGCGGATGTCGATGTTGTCCCACCCTTCCTTGGCGTCGCCGCGCGGAGGGTAGTAGTTGATCCGCACCTTGTGGTAGAAGTTGCGGTACAGCTCCGGGTACAGCTCCGGCTGAAGGATGTGCTCCAGCACCGAGAGCTTGCTCTCTTCCTTGGTCTTGAACGACTCCGGGTCGTCCAGCACCTCGCCGTCGCGGTTCCCCAGGATGTTGGTGGAGAACCAGCCGTCCAGCCCCAGCATGCGCGCCTTGAGCATGGGCGCGAGCACCGTCTTGATGAGCGTCTGCCCCGTCTTGAAGTCCTTGCCGGCCACGGGCACTCCGTTCTGCTGCGCCAGCTCAACCATCGCCGGGAAGTCGACCGACAGGTTGGGCGCGCCGTTGGCGTAGGGAACGCCTTCCATGATCGCCGCGTAGGCGTACAGCATGGAGGGCGCGACCTGGTCGTGGTCCTCGTCGATGGCGCGCTCGAAGGCCTCCAGCGACTGGTGGATCTCACTCGGTTGGATGTACACCTCGGTGGAGCCGCACCACACCATCACCAGGCGGTCACACCCCTTCTCTTCCTTGAAGCGGCGGATGTCCTCGCGCAGGGCGTCGGCCCAGGCGCGCTTGCTCTTGCCGGGCTTGACGTTGATCCCCTCCAGCTTCTTGACGTAGCGCTGGTCGAACGCGGCGGGCATCGGCTTGATCGTCTGGAGGAAGTCCTTGATCGGCTCGATGTGCTCCCACTTGTTGAGCACGCCCGCGTTGAGCGCGCTCTCGTAGGCGTCCTGCGGGAACGGGTCCCAGGCGCCGAAGACGACGTCGTCCAGCCCGGCGAGGGGGACGAAGTCCCTGATCAGCGGGTGGCGGCCTTCGGTGCGCTTCCCCAGGCGGATGGTGCCCATCTGGGTCACGGAGCCGATGGGGCGGCTCAGACCGCGGCGGGCGAGCTCCACGCCGGCGATCAGGGTGGTGGAAACCGCCCCGAGGCCGGGGAGGAGGATCCCGAGGCGCCCCTCGGCGGGGCGCGGGGTGTACTGTTCGGTGCGCACGTTATCGCTACCTGTTGGCGGGTGTGGAAGTCCGGTGCGGCGCCGTGGGAGCGGGCGCCGCCGGAGTTTGCAGGTGACGGTACACCCAGTAGATGCGGTACATCGCCGTGGCGTTGGTGAGGACGGCCATCGCCCAGATCACGCAGGTCAGCACGAGCCCCTGGCGCCACGACCCGAAGATCATGGTGGAGCCGCCCAGCAGGATGATCCGCTCGGCGCGCTGCATCAGCCCCACCTTGAGGTCGATCCCCAGCCCCTCGGCGCGGGCGCGCGTGTACGAGACCATCAGCGAGCCGGCGAGCGCCAGCACCACCACGTATACCATCCAGGGCTCGCCGATGTTGCGGCCGGGGCCCAGGTACAGCGACATCACGCCGATGAAGACGACGACCTCGGCGGCGCGGTCGAGGGTGGAGTCGTAGAAGGAGCCGAACTTGGTGGCGCGGCCGGCGCCACGCGCGATGGCGCCGTCCACGATGTCCAGCAGCCCGCCCAGCAGCACCAGCGCGCCACCCCACTGGATGCCCCCGAGGAAATACGAGAGCCCCGCCGTGCACGTGACCAGGAAGCTGAACGTGGTCACCACGTTGGGGTTCACCCCCATGCGCCCGAGCGCGCCCATCGGCCGCTCGATGAGCGGCGCGATGAGGGGGCGGAGCGCGCTGGGCTGGAACTTCATGCGGCGGTGTGGCTCAGGACGGGAGGATGATGCGGCTCTGCTCCCCGGCCTCGACGCCCTTGGCGATCTCTTCCTGGATGCGGACCATCAGGCGGTCGAAGTTGGCCTGCGCGGAGGCGTAGCTCTGGTACACGGGCGAGACCTGCACCGTGCCGGCGAGCCGCTCGAACTCCTCCTGCTCCGCCTCGGGCGGCTCGGTCCCTTCCTCCATGGCGCGGGCGAAGCTCATCTGCAGCTCCTGCAGCCGATTGAGGCTGGCCACCAGCTCGCGGTCGTCGGACATCTGCGTGTTGGCGCGCTTGAACGCCTTGTACTGGTCGCTCTGCGCCACCAGGCGGCCGACTTCGCGCGCCTTCTCCCAGATCATTTCCATCCGTGCTGCTCCGTTGAAGTTTCCAACTCGGCCAGGACGATGCGGTCGCGCCCGGCGAGGTCCTTTTCCACGCGCGGGGCGCCGAAGCCCCCCGCCGCGCGCACCAGCTCCGCCACGGCGGCGCCCTGCTCCGCGCCGACCTCCAGCGCCAGAAGCCCGCCGGGATTGAGCACCGAGGGCGCGCCCGCCACCAGACGGCGGATCACCTCCAGCCCGTCGTCGCCGGCGAAGAGCGCGGAGGCCGGCTCCCAGTCGCGCACCTCGGTATCGAGCGAGGCGCGCTCGGCATCGGCGACGTAGGGAGGGTTGGAGACCAGGGCATCGAAGCGCTCGCCGGCCAGGGGGGCCAGCCCGTCGCCCAGGCGAAACTCCACGGGGGCGTCGGGTGCGGCGAGGGCGTGGTTGGCGCGGGCCGCTTCCAGGGCGCCGGGCTCCACGTCGGTCGCCACCACGCGCTCGAACGGGCCCTCGGTGGCGAGTGCCAGGGCGATGGCGCCGGAGCCCGTCCCCACGTCGGCGGCGGCGAGGCCGGGGCGGCCGGCCGCCCAATCCAGTACGCGCTGAACGAGCTGTTCGGTTTCCGGCCGCGGAATCAGCACGCGCGGATCGACGCGCAGGCGGAGCTCGCGGAAGTGGGCTTCGCCTTCAATGTACTGCAACGGCTCGCGCTTCGCACGCCTCAGCAGCCGCGCCTTGAACTCCGCCAGCTCCTCCGGCTTCAGCGGCCGGTCGAACTGCAGGTAGAGGTCGAGACGCTTCACTCCGAGCACCCCGGAGAGGAGCAGCTCGCCGTTCAGACGCGCGTTGTGGAACCCCTTTTCCCCGAGAAACTCCGCGGTCCACCGCAGGAGCTCCATCACCGTCCACACTCTGGGAGCGTTCACGCGGCGCGTTCGGACTGCGAGGCGAGCTTGAGGTTGTCCACCAGCTCGCCCACGTCGCCGTCCAGCAGCTGCTGCAGGGCGTGCGTGGTGTAGCCGATGCGGTGGTCCGTGACGCGGCTCTGGGGGAAGTTGTAGGTGCGGATCTTGGCGGAGCGGTCGCCGGTGCCCACCTGCGTCTTGCGCTCGCGGGCGCGCTCGGACTCCTGCTCGGCCACGCGCATGTCCAGCAGGCGCGAGCGGAGGACGCCCATCGCCTTGTCTTTGTTCTTGTGCTGGCTCTTCTCGTCCTGGCAGGTCACCACCAGCCCCGTGGGGAGGTGCGTGATGCGGACGGCGGAGTCGGTCGTGTTCACCGACTGGCCGCCAGGGCCTGAGGAGCGGTAAACGTCGATCTTGAGCTCGCCCGGGTTGATCTGCACGTCCACCTCTTCCGCCTCAGGAAGGACCGCGACGGTGGCGGCGGAGGTGTGGATGCGCCCCTGGTTCTCGGTGGCCGGTACGCGCTGCACGCGGTGAACCCCGCTCTCGTAGCGCAGATCGCCGTACGCGTGCGGCCCGCGCACCACGAAGATCGCCTCCTTGTACCCGCCCGACCCGCCTTCGGACGCAGAGAGCACCTCGATCTTCCACCCGCGGCGGTCGGCGAAGCGCTGGTACATGCGAAAAAGCTCGCCGGCGAAGAGGGCCGCCTCGTCGCCGCCGGTGCCGGCGCGCACTTCCACCACGGCGTCGCGGTCGTCCAGCGGGTCGCGCGGCATCAGGAGGCGCTTGAGCTCCTCGGAGAGACGCGCGGTCTGCTCCTCCAGCTCGGCGACCTCGGCGCGGGCCATGGCGGCCATCTCCGCGTCGTCGCCCTCCTCGGCGAGGGCGCGGGCGCCTTGCAGCTCCTCCTCGGCTGCGCGCAGGCGGGCGGCGGTCTCCACCGTCTGCGTGAGCTGCGCGTGCTCGCGCGAGAGGTCGCGCAGGCGCCTGGGGTCCGCGTGGATCGCGGGGTCCGCGAGCTGGTCGGAGAGGTCCTGGTAGCGGCGCTCGACTTCGCGGATGCGGTCGTCCATGGGGTGGTCTTCGAAGGTGCGGGTGCTGGGTTCGGGAACCGGCACTCGCGCGGCTTCGGGGCGGTGCTGTTACGGTCCGGATACTCGGAGAGCCGGGGCTGCTGTCCCCGGCTCTCCCTGTTCTGCGTGGGCGCTGCTTACTTCGCCGCCTCGCCGCCCGCGTAGCGCTGCCGGAAGCGCTCGATGCGCCCGGCGGTGTCCATCAGCTTCTGCTTGCCCGTGAAGTACGGGTGGCACTGCGAGCACACTTCCACCGAAATCTCGTCGGTGGTGGAGCGGGTCTGGAAGGTGTTGCCGCACGCGCAGCGCACCTGAGTCGTCTTGTAATTCGGATGGATGTCCGCCTTCATGATGCACCCGCTCCCTGTTCGGGGTACGCCGATCGCCGCTTCCTCCGGACGATCGAAAGCCTTGATAATAGCGGGATTCGGGGCGGAAGGCAACCGGGGGAGGCCCCCTCCCCCCGACCCCCTCCCCCGCCTGCGGGGGCGCAGGGCGGGTGAGGGGGAGAAATACGTGTGCGCCGCACAGATCCGGTAGGGGCGCGATTCATCGCGCCCGTGGCCGGCGCGGCTCAGCATCTGATGACGCACACCGCCACCTCGTAGGGGCAGCCCCGCGTGGCTGCCCGTGCCCGCCCGCGCGCCGCCGCCCGTGTTATGCGCAGGAACCCTCATTCCTCACTCCCCGCTCAATCCAGCCCGTAATCCTGGATCTTGTACGACAGCGCGCGCACCGACAGCTCCAGGATCTCCGCGGCGCGGGTGCGGTTGCCGCCGCAGCGCTCCAGGGCGCGGGCGATCAGGGTGCGCTCGAGGGCCGGGAGGCGGCGCTTGACGGAGAGGTCGCTCTCGTCGTCCCGGACCTCGAAGAGCTCCTTGCCGCTGCGCACGTGCGAAGGGAGGTGGTCCTCGGTGATGCGGCCGCCGGAGAGGACGAGGGCGCGCTCCAGGACGTTCTCCAGCTCGCGGACGTTGCCGGGCCAGGGGTAGGCGGCCAGGATGGGGAGGACGCTCGCGGGGAGCTCGGGTGAGTCGATGTGCAGGCGGCGCGCGTGCATGCGCAGAAAGTGCGCGGCCAGGAGCGGAATGTCTTCGGGGCGCGTGCGCAGCGGCGGCACGTGGATCTGCACCACGTTGATCCGGTAGAAGAGGTCGTCGCGGAAACGACCGCTCTTCACCTCCTCGATGAGGTCGCGCGCGGTAGCGGCCAGCACGCGCACGTCGACCGCGCGCTCGCCGCTCCCGCCCACGCGGCGGATGGTGCGCTCCTGCACCGCGCGCAGCAGCTTCACCTGGAGCGCCAGGGGGAGCTCGCCGATCTCGTCGAGGAAGAGGGTGCCGCCGTCCGCTTCCTCGAAGACGCCCTCGCGCGCGCGGTCGGCGCCAGTGAAGGCGCCCTTTTCGTGGCCGAAGAGCTCGCTTTCCAGCAGGTTCTCGGGGATGGCGCCGCAGTTGACGGCCACGAAGGCGCGCGCGCTGCGCGGCGAGGAGCGGTGTATGGTGCGGGCGATCGCCTCCTTGCCGCTCCCGCTCTCGCCCGTGATCAGCACGGTCGAGGGAAAGGGGGCGACGCGGCCGGCCAGCTCCAGCACCTCGCGCATCCCCGCCGAGCTGCCGACCACGCCCTCGGTGCCGGTGAGCTGGCCGACTTCCTTGCGCAGGCGGGCGACCTCGCGGCGCAGCTGCTCGCGCTCCTCGGCCTTGCGGAGGGTGAGGATCACCTCGTCCGCGTTGAAGGGCTTGGAGATGTAGTCGTAGGCGCCGCGACGCATCGCCTCGACGGCGGCGTCGATGCTGCCGTAGGCACTCATCATGATGACGAGCCCGCCGCCGCCGGCCGCCTTGTAGCGCTCCAGGAACTCGACGCCGCCCAGCCGCGGCATCCTCACGTCGCACAGGATGAGCTCGGGATCCTCGGCGGCGGCGGCGCGCATGCCGGCCTCGCCGTCCTCGGCCACCTGCACCTGGTAGCCCTCGTCGCGCAGGATCAGGAGGAGGGTGTGGCGCAGCCCCGCCTCGTCGTCGATCACCAGCACCCTGCGATTGCTCACGTTTCGGCCTGGACGGTGGGGAAGCAGACGGAGAAGACGGCGCCGCCCCCCTCCGCGGAGGAGGCTTCGATGCGCCCTCCGAATTCTGCCACGGTGCTGGCGACGATGGCAAGCCCGAGCCCCGTTCCCTCCCCCGGCGCGCGGGTGGTGAAGAACGGGTCGAAGATGTGCTCGATGTTCTCGGCCAGGATCCCCACCCCCGTGTCCGAGATCACCGTGCGCACGATCGGCGTGCCGGGCTCGATGCGCGTGGCGTCGCGCACGGATGCGAAGCGGGGGCGGCGCAGGTGCGCGTAGGTGATCCCCGGCGGGTCGTCCGCGCGGCGCGAGGGGATCGGTCGGTCGATGCGGTACTCCTCCGCGATCGTCCTCACCACCAGCTTTCCGCGCCCGTCCATCGCGTTGCAGGCGTTGTCCATCAGGTTGAGGAAGATCTGGTCGAGGAGGTGCGGATCGGCCACGATCGTCGTGTCGCCGGGGTCGAGCTTTATCTCGACTTCCACCTTCCCCAGCCGCTCCTGCGCCTGGAGGAGGCCGAGCACGCGGCGCAGCGACTCGTTGACCTCCACGGGCTCGCGGTGCGCGGGGGCGGGGCGGGAGTAGTCCAGCAGAGCACGCACGATGCGATCGATGCGCCGCGCCTCGCGCTCCAGCCCGTCCACCAGCTCGGCCTCCGCGCCGCGCTTGCGCAGGAGCGATGTGTAGCCGAGCACCGCGCCCAGCGGGTTGCCGATCTCGTGCGCCACGCCGGCCGAGAGCCGGCCGATGGAGGCCAGCTTCTCCGCCTGCACCAGGTCGCGCTGCGTGGCCAGGAGGATGCGGTTGGTCTCGTCCAGCGAGTGGACGTTGTGCGAGAGGCGCTCCTGGTTCTCCAGGAGCTGGTCGGTCATGCGGTTGATGGCGCCGGCGAGCGCCGCCATCTCCCGCGTGTCGCCGATGGGGACGCGGCGCTCGTAGTCGCCCCCCGCGATGGCCTCGGCTGCGCCGACGGCCTGGGAGATGGGGCGCATCACGTGGCGCTGGATGAGGTGGCTTCCCAGGAAGACGAAGGCGAGCACGTCCACCGCCAGGAGGACCCACACCAGGAGGCTGGAGTTCGGCGCGGCCACACGGACCACGGTCAGCGTCCAGACGGCCAGGAGGAGCGCGGCGCCGCAGAGGAAGGCGAGGCTGAAGAGGATCTCGCCACGCAGAGAGCCCCGGCGCTGCTCGCCGGGGCTCTGCACGGCGCCGTCTTCGGGCGCGTCGCCGGCGCGCCGGCGGACGGGGGTGCTCAGACGTCCACCGGCTCTGCTGGGCGGGCGGCCTGCTTCTTACGCCCATCGCCCTCGAACGCTTCCTTTTCCACGAAATGCCAGAGACGGTCCACCACCGTCCCGATCGGCTCGTCGATGCGGATCATCCCCTCGCCCATTACCTGCTCGAGCGACCTGCGCAGCGCGTGCTTGCTCACCGGCTTCCTCATGGCTTCCCCTCCCAGCGTGAGTGCTTGCTCTTCTGACCGCGGGCCTGCGTTCTGATGGTAACACCCGCGCGGGGGTGGGGGAAGGCGCGGGGCGAGGGCCCCCTCCCCCGCTCGTTCCTCGCGGCCCCTCCCCCAAACCG
>DASWNZ010000219.1:0-18813 GCA_036398975.1 Longimicrobium sp. | reverse complement strand
AGCGGCGAATTCATTCGCTCCTGGACGCGGGCCTCGGCGAATACATCGGGCACGGGCAGCCACGCGGGGCTGCCCCTACGGGTTTCGGCGCGCGCGGCGTCGAGGGTGGGGGTGATGAATCACGCCCCAACGGACCGCGCCGAAATTCGGCATACAGGACGGATCCCGCCCGCGAGTCCGCGCAGGCGGACTTTGTGCTGTTGTTGCAGCGAGTTCACTCGCCGGGCCCACCCCAGTGCCCAGCCCCTACACCCGCCCACAGGCACGGAGAACGCGCGGTTCTCCGTGCCTCTCTGCGCCGCCGTGGGTTATCAGGCCGAGCGCTGGGCGCGGTAGCCGGTGCGCAGCTCGGAGACCCAGCGAGGGCGCTCGCGGCCGCTGGCGTCGTAGCCGCGGGCCAGCGACTCCAGCACCTGGTCCGTGGTCTGGATGCGCGCGCCGGGGTGCAGGTCCTGCGTGAGGAGGGCGAGCGCGTGGCCCACCTCCTCCTCGCCCACGGAGCCCGGGTGGGTGCCGCCGTACTGCAGGTACCACTTGCGCAGCCTCCGCAGGGTGGGCGAGTACGGCGCCGTTCCCAGGAGGAACTTCTTGAGCCCGGTGGGGCTCATCCCGATCTCCCGCGCCACGCGCCGCAGCGACGTCCCCTCCACCCGCGCGGACGCCGTGTCGCGGAGGTGCTGGATGTTGGCTTCGTGCGGGTCCCGCGTCCTCTGGAAATCCATCTCAGCTCCCTCCATGCTGCGGTCCAGGTGCTCAACTCGGCGTGTCCTGCTGAATGATGTATAATACCGAAGAAAATCCGAATCAAGGGTCCTGGCGCACCTCGTAAAAGTGCACGGGGCGCGCACTTGCGACACTTTGCCCCGGCTGGGGACACGCTAAGTGGGCCTCCCGCAGCGGCTTCGGCGGGCGGCCACTTTGGCGCGAGGGTGGCTGAATATGTGCGCCGTGGACAGCCCAGAGTCAGCACGTTCCCTGTCCACGGTGTCCTATTCCAATCGCCAGAACTCGAAGACCCGGCGCGGATCCATGCGTACGCCCCTCCCCCAGGTAGTTTTGGGGGAGGGGCCGCGAGTTCACGAGCGGGGGAGGGGGCCCGCCACTACCTTCGCTCCTCCCCCACCTGCCGCCCATCGCGCAAAAAGAGGATGCGATCCCCCATGCGCTCGGCCTCCGCACGGTCGTGGGTGACGAAGACGAAGGGGATGCGCAACTCCGCGTGCGCCGCCAGCACCTCGTCCTGCGCGATGCGGCGCGCGTCCTCGTCCAGGGAGGTAAAGGGCTCGTCCAGGAGGAGCGCCTCGGGCTCGGCCATGAGTGCGCGGGCGAGCGCCACACGCTGCGTCTCGCCGCCGGAGAGCTCGGAGGGGTAGCGCCCAGCCAGGTGGGTGAGATGAAAGGATTCCAGGAGGCGCGGAAGGCGCGCTCTCGCGTCGGATGAGCGCGCGCCGAAGAGGACGTTGCCGGAGACGGTGAGGTGGGGGAAGAGCGCGGAGTCCTGGAAGACGAGGCCGCAGCGTCGCTCGCGCGGCGGCACCCAGACGCGGGCCTCTTGCGACACCAGCACGCGTCCGCCGAGCCGGATCTCACCCTCGTCGGGGCGCTCCAGGCCGGCCACCAGGCGCAGCGTCATCGTCTTCCCCGCGCCCGATGGGCCAAAGAGGACGAGCACTTCGTCGCGCACCTGGAAGTCCACCTCCAGCGTGAACTCCGGGAGCCGCCGCGCCGCGCGCACTTCGAGCACCGCTACCGCCCCGCCCTGCGCTGCCAGCGCGGGGTGCGCCGGCGCGTCCACACGTTGAGCCCCACCACCAGGATCATGCTGAGCGCGCTGATCCCCAGCGCGTAGAGCCCCGCCGTCTTCAGCTCCCCCGCGTCCGCCAGGAAGTAGATGGCGAGCGGCACCGTGGTCGTCTCGCCGGGGATGTTGCCGGCCACCATCGCCGTTGCGCCGAACTCGCCGAGGGAGCGGGCGAACGCGAGCGCCATCCCCGAGACGACACCGGGCCACGCGAGCGGGAGGGTGACGGCGAGAAATACGCGCGCCTCTCCGGCCCCCAGCGTACGCGCGGCGTCCTCCAGCCGCGGATCGACGGACTGGAAGGCGGCCTTGGCGCTTTGGTACATCAGCGGAAAGGCGACCACCGCCGCCGCAAGGACCGCCGCGTGGATGGTGAAGACGACGCGCACGCCGAACGCCGACTCCAGGAAGCGGCCCACCGGCCCATTGCGCCCCAGGAGCACCAGAAGCGCGAAGCCGGTCACGACGGGCGGCAGGACGAGGGGCAGCAGGAAGAGGCCGTCCACCACGTCGCGCCCGGGGAAGGCGTGGCGCGCAGTCCAGCGCGCGGCCAGCGTCCCCAGCACGACGACGATGGCCAGCGCGGAAAGCGCCACCCGCAGCGAGAGCCAGACCGGCGACCAGTCGAACACGCTCACTCCTCCACCCGGAACCCGCGCCGCCGCAGCGCCGCGCGCCCCCACGGGCCCACGAGGAAGGCCAGGTAGGCGCGCGCATCCTCCGTGTTCGGCCCGCCCCTCACGACCGCCACGGGGTACTCGATGGCCCGGTGCGACCCCCTTGGCGCCATCGCCGCGACGCGCACGCGGTTGGTAACCGCCGCATCGGTGCGGTACACGATCCCCGCGTCCACGTTGCCGGAGGATACGAAGGCGAGCACCTGCCGCACGTCCTGCGCGTAAACCGCCTTCGCGCGCACCGCCTCCAGCACTCCCGCCGCGCGCAGCACCTCCTGCGCGTACTCCCCCGCGGGCACGGATGCGGGCGCGCCGAGCGCCACCCGCCGCACCTCCGTCCGCGCGAGGTCGGCGAAGGCGTCCACCGTCGAGTCCTGCGCCGGCACGATCAGCACCAGCTCGTTACCGGCCAGCACCCGCCTCGTGGCCGCATCCACCCGCCCCGACTTCGCCAGCGCATCCATGGGCGCGGCGGCGGCGGAGACGAACAGATCCACCGGCGCGCCCTGTTCGATCTGCTGCCGCAGCGCTCCCGATGCCCCGAAGTTGGTCCTCACCTCCACGCCCGGGTGCGCGGCCTCGTACTCCGCCTCCAGTTCCGTCATCACCTCCCGCAGCGACGCCGCCGCGGACACGGTGACCGGCGCGTCCCGGCGATCGGGCGTGCACGCGGAGAGTGCGAGGGCGAGGAGGAGGAAGGAGCGCATGGCGGACAATGTGAGGGCGCGGCCTCCGCCAAACAACAAAGCAATCGCAAGCTCACGCGGAGACGCAGAGACGCGGAGGGCACACCAGCGCCTCTCCGCGTCTCCGCGCCTCCGCGTGAGACCTGCCGTTCAGTGGGTCAGGGCAGGATGCTTCCCGTCACGCGCCCCGTGACCGAGGTGCCGGTGCGGAGCACGCCGCCCGCCGCGGTGCTGACCCCGGCGCCGGCCTGCGCGCCCACGCCCAGGCGGGTGATCGAGGGGTCGCTGGCGCCCGCCTGCAGCCGTCCCGCGATCGTCGTCGCGGATCGGGCGAAGTCGCCGCTGCGCGTGCCCAGGCGGGCGAGCGCATCCACCGACGCCACCAGCGAGCGGCGGGGCGGGGCGCTGCGGGCCAGCAGGGCCAGCTCGGCGTGCGTGGCGCCCTTTGCCATCGCGTCGGCGCCGGCCGTGATCTCGGCGTTCGTCGCCACGCGCCGCCCATCGTTGCTCAGCGCGTCGCGCGAGGCGATGAGGCGCGCCTGCACCTCCGCCGCGATCCGCGCCGTCTCGGCCTCGGAGTTGCCGCGGGAGCGCGACCTCGCCACCGCACGGCGGACCGGCGCGTCCGGAAGCCCCGCGTCCGCGGTGGCGCGCACCGTCGCGTCCGCGTTCAGCCCGGCCTGCGCGGCAGGTGCATCCACCCCGACTCGCGCGCCCACCGTCGCCTTCGTTTCCACCTGCGCCGCGAGCGCGGCCGGGATCGCCAGGGCCGCCACGGCGGCCATCGTCATCACGAGCTTCATCGTCAGATCTCCTTCAAGAGAGTTGATGAGTGTTTCAGCGCGCCGTCACCGCCACGGCCGAGGCGAACTCCGCCTCGCTCACCGTCTTCGTTTGCGCGTTGGCGCGGTTGAGCCACGCGTCCGCGTTGAGGTTCACCAGGAGCCGCGTGGTGGCCGCCGTCCTCGCGGTCACGTTCACCTCGCGCTCCACCACCACCTGGTTGTCGCTCTGCAGGTCCACCGACACCGCGCCGGAAAGCAGCCCTGTGCCGATCTGGATCGAGCCGTTCACCTGCGCGTCCACGTCCTCGAACACCACGCGCACCCGGCTATAGCTGCCGGCCTCGATCCGCTCCGAGGCGAACGCGCGGGATTCGCTCTGCCCCGCCGCATCCACCGACACCGACTCCGCCGCGCCGTCGGTCAGCTCCAGCCACGCGCCCGCCGAGGTCTGCACGTACACGCGGGCGTCGAAGCTCACCGTGCCCGACGCGCTCGACTGCTGCGACCGCGTGCCGGTCTCGCTCGGCGACAGGCTGCGCGCCGCGCTTCCATCCTCGCCGACTGCCGCCACTTCCATCCACGCGCCGTCGCCCGAACCCGCGGGGTTGTCGCACGCGCCCACCACCAGCGCCGCCGCCGCGATCCAGAGTCCCTTGCCGTTCATCGTAGCCTCCCCCGGTTGTCCCGTTCTCGTGGTCCGCCGCTCGTCGGCGTCGGGGACTGCTAAGGCAGGGGCGGTGCCGAAGTGAAAACCCGCGTGGATACTGGGTTTTCGCCTTCCGCCCTTTCGTTGGAGGGGCTGCGGCGCTACAATTTGCAGCAGATCGGAACGGGCGCTCGTCACATTTTGCAAAAGGCGGCATGGCGGAGATACGCCTCCTGGCGATCGGGGTCGCGCTGCCGGACGCGGTGCGCGCGCTGGCGGGTGAGGCGCGCGCCGAAGCGACGCTGGCGGCCGGACTGCGCGCGCTGGCGGAGGGCCCGTGGACCGCCACGATCCTCTCGCTCGACCTGATCGCGGAAGACGACGAGCTGATCCGCCGCGTGGCGCGCGAGCCGAAGACGGGCGCCCTGGTCCTCGCCGCCGCCGCGCCCTCGCTGCGGATGGCGCTCGCCGCGCCGTCGCTGGGCGCCGCGGAGCTGCTGACGCTGCCGTTGCGTGCGGAGGAGGTGGCGCGAGTCCTTCGGGCGGGGGAAGGGAGCGCGGACGCCATCCCGCTCCCCGACGTCCCTGATGGCGACGACGAGGTGGTGGGGAGCAGCCCGGCGCTGGTGGAGGTGTTCAAGACGGTGGGGCGCGTGGGACCCAGCGACGCCACCGTGCTCGTGACGGGGGAGAGCGGGACCGGTAAGGAGCTGATCGCACGCGCCGTCCACCGGGTGAGCGCGCGCGCCGGCGGCCCCTTCGTGGCGGTCAATTGCGCCGCGATCCCGGAGGACCTGCTGGAAAGCGAGCTCTTCGGCCACGAAAAGGGTGCGTTCACGGGAGCGGTCGCGCGCAAGATCGGCCGCTTCGAGCGCGCGGGGGGCGGGACGCTCTTCCTGGACGAGATCGGCGACATGAGCCTCGTCCTCCAGGCCAAGATCCTCCGCGCGGTGCAGGAGCGCGAGATCGAGCGGCTGGGCGGGGAGGAGCGCATTGCGCTGGACGTGCGCGTGGTGACGGCCACGCACCGCGACCTGCCGGCGCTCATCGCGTCCGGCGACTTCCGCGAGGACCTGTATTACCGCCTGGCCGTGGTTCGCCTCCACCTCCCGCCGCTGCGCGAGAGGCCGGGCGACCTCCGTCCGCTCGCGCTGCACTACGCCGCGCGCTTCGCACGCGTGTACGGGCGCCCCGTGCGCGCGATCAGCGAGGGTGCGCTGGAGCGGCTGGCGTCGCATCGCTGGCCGGGCAACATCCGCGAGCTGCGCAACGCGCTGGAGAGGGCTGTCCTCATCGCGCCGGGCGAGGTGGTGCTGCCCGAGCACGTGGATCTCGGCGCCGCGCCGCCGGGAGAGGCGCAGGGGATCGCGCTTCCGGGGTACTCGCCCACGCTTTCGTTCGCGGAGATGGAGGCGCTGCACCTGCGCCAGGTGCTCGAACATGCGGAGGGGCAGATCGGGCGTGCGGCGGAGATCCTGGGGGTGCACCGCAATACCGTTACGCGGAAGGCGCTGGAGTACGGGATTTTGCCCGGATGACGGGCGTCGGCGCACGGCGGACACGGGCAGCCACGTGGGGCGGCCCCTACGGGTGTCGGTTCTTGGCGCGGGGATTAGCGCGCGGCGGGGGAGGGCAGACACGCGGGTCTGCCCCTACGGGTTTGGTGCGATGATGCGGAGGTTGGGGTGGGATCGCGCCCCTACCACGGATTTGGAAGGCGCGAGTCCGCGAAGGCGGACTTTGTGCTGTTGTTGCTGCGAGTTCACTCGCCCGCCGGCAATGCTGCATTTTCGGGCATGTCTCAGAAAATGCAGCGGCGCCAACGGCGACCGGGTGGGGAAAAGTCAGTGTTTGCGCGGGTTTGGAGGGGAACGGAGCGTGCCCTGGTGAGATGCCGATGATTCACCTGAGCCCACTGCCGTGACGCGACCCCTGAAGCTGAGCGATGCGCTGGATGCGCTTCCAAGGGCGGACGACCTGTCCCTCCTGCGGGCCGCGCTCGTGGGTGCGTCGCGCGACGATGGCGGGCGCGCATGGACCGCCGCGGACGCCTACGCCACCCTGGGCTCGCGCCTGGCCGATGCGGATGCGCTCGAGGCCGGGATCGCCGCGCTGGCCGAGCGCGCCCGCGACCGCGTGGAGCGGGTGATGCGCCACTCCGTCGCCGCCCTGCGCGCCATCGACGCTGGCGACCCCGCCGCGGCCGCCCGCTCGCTGATCGCGGCCGGCGAGGTGGAGGAGGAGGAGGGTCGGCTGGAGGAGGCGGAGAGCTTCTTCAGGCGCGCCGCGGAGCTGGGGCGCAAGCCGCGCGACCGCAGCGGCGAAGCCCTCGCGCTGCGGAGGCTGGGGCGCGTGGCCCGCTCGCGCGGCGCGCTCAACGACGCGGTGCGCTTCTACACGGAATCGTTCCAGATAGGCTCCGCCCAGCGCGATGGCGACGGAGCCGTGGTCGCGTGCCTGGGCCTCGGAAACGTGCGGACGGACCAGGGCCTCTGGGGCAAAGCGCGCGGCTGGTACGAGCGCGGGCTTGAGCTCCTGGGCGACGAGGGCTCGCCCGTCCACCGCTGGCAGCTCTACGTCAACATGGCCGTGGTGGAGCTTCGCACCGGCGCCCTCGACGCCTGCGAGCGCTGGCTGGACATGGCGGACGAGGTCGGCGACCCCAGCGCGGCGGTGCACATCCACAACGGGCGCGGCCGCCTGGCGATGGTGCGTGGCCGGCTGGAGGAGGCCGACGCGGAGTTCCAGGCCGCGCTGGAGCATGCATCCTCGCCATACGCGCAGGGGCTGATCTTGATCAACGTCGCCGAAGTCCACCTCGCGCGCGGCCGAGTGCGCGAGGCGGAGCTGGCGGCGCGCGTGCTCGAGGCGGTGGTGCTCGCGCATTCCCTGATCACCCTCCTCCCGGACGTGTACCGCACGCTGGGCGCGGTGGCGCGCGCGCGTGGCGACGAGGAGGCCTTCATCTTCTACGAGCAGGCGCTGGGCATCTGCCGCGGCGAGGCGATCCCAGCCATCGAGCTGGCGACGACGCAGCACGAGTACGCGCTGCTGGACGCGGAGCAGGGGAGGACGGAGTCGGCGCTCGCCCGGCTGCAGGTGGCGCTGGAGATCTATCGCGAATTGGGAACGGGTCCGGAGATCGAACGGGCCACCGCCGAGCTGGCCCGGATCGCGCGGACTGACGCTGGATCAACCGAGGAGGGGTGACGATATGAGGGTGCGGAGCTGGATGGCGCTGGGCGCCGTGCTGGCGCTGGGCGGGTGCGGCAAGGACTTCGTGGCGGGCGGCGCGCGCGACGTGGAGGTGCACGCCACCGGCGACGCCACCTCCGAGGGCTCGCCTAGTGCCGCGCGGATGTCGCTCGCCCCCGCGGACGGCCCCCGCTCGCTGAGCGCCGCCGCGGCGCAGGGTACGGTCACCTTCGACGCGCGCGTAAGCCTGGTCTCGTCGGCGCAGGTCGAGGAAGTCAACCGCACCCCGGCGTCGACCTCCGTGCGCATCGAGGGCCGCGACACCGTGCGCCTGACCACGGGCGAGGTGCGGCGGGCGAGCTACGACCGCGTGCGCATCGTCTTCACCCGCGTGGAGGCCGACGTCGCCTCCGGACTGGTGATCGGCGGCGTCAGCGTCACGGGCCGCGTCGCCGTCGCTATCGCCCCCGCGGACAGCATTGTGGTGGAGCGCCCCGTCTCGCTCGGCGACGAGGACGACGACGTGCGCCTCCTGATCGACCTGGATGCATCCGCATGGCTCGCATCCACCAACGTCGTGACGCGCATCGTGCCGGCGGCGGCGTTCCAGAGCGCGGTCAAGGTGCGCACCCGCTGAAAAAGAAGGGCGCCTCGTCATCCGAGGCACCCTCCTCATCTGTTCTTGCGGTTCCCTCTGCGTCTCTGTGTGACGCGCGGTCAGGGTCGCAGGTAAGCTTCCAGCAGCCGGTCCCAGCTCCGCGACACGTCCGCGTACTCGGCCTCGCACCCTTCGGCGCGCTCGGCCGGGAGGGTGCCGTCCTTGACCCACTCGGCGTAGCCGTCGGGGTCCTGCCCGTACACCAAGCAGAGGACGTTGTAGAAGCGCTGTGGCCCCAGCGCGTGCTCGTCCGCGAAGGCGAGGTCGTCCAGCTCCCCCTCTTCGATCGCGAGCCCCGAGGCGCCGTTGACCGCGACCTCGCTCCCCTCCTCCGACCCATCCACCAGCATCACGGCGGCGAGCTGGTCCACCGCGTCCTCCTCGCGCCCCGCGATGGGGATGTCCAGCACGTCCACCAGCGCGTGCCCCACCTCGTGCAGCGTGGTGAAGAGGAGTGCGTCGCTCACCGCCTGCGCCCCCTCCTCGCCGTCGCCGCCCAGCACCGCGTCCAGGTCGTCCACCAGCTCGTAGCAGAGCGAGACGGCGCGCTTCTCGGGGTCGTAGTAGGCGTTGGGCTCGCCGCACTTCTCGAAGCCGATGGTGACGTCGCTGGGGAGCGCGATCCAGCCGTTCAGCCACTCCGCCACCCCTTCCAGGAAGCGTGCCTCCCGGAAATCGTCCTGCCACTGCGCGAACGTGGAGTCTTCCACCGCCCGGTAGACCACGCGGAACTTCCCCGTCATCGCGTTCGCGGCGGGGGTTTCGGCGCGCAGCGAGGTGATGACGGATGCCGCGCCCCCGGGTGCCTGTGCGGCGGGAAGGTCGCACGCGCCCAGCGCCAGGGTGGCGCTCAGCAGCATGAGCCCGCGCAGCGCGGGAATCGGTGAAGGCATGAGGCCGGCGGCGGGGCGGATGAGACGAGGGGGTGTGGAGAGTACATAAGGTCGGTACAGCGGGGCGCGTTGTCCAGCCCTTTGTTGCATCATCCTGAAAACGGCGATGGTCAGGGCGCCAGCAGCACCTTGCCGAAGTTGCCGCGCCCCTGGATGTACGCGTGCGCATCGCCCGCCTTCTCAAAGGGGAAGACGCGGTCCACCACGGGGTCCAGCGTCCCGTCGCGCACGCCCGCCAGGATCTCGCCGATGCCGCGGGCGAGGAGCTCCTTCTCCTTCCACAGGTGTCCGAGGTTTACGCCGTGGACACCCCGGTTGGCGTTCATCATGGGGAACGGGTGGAAGCGCGGCGTCCGCATCACCTCGCGAAGAGCGGCCAGCACGTTTCGCCGCTCACCGGTCGCGAACCCGCTCACGCCGAACACGTACAGCCGTCCCAGCGGCGCCAGCGAGCGGTAGCTCTTGCCGAACGACTCGCCCCCGATCGCGTCCAGCGCGACGTCCACCCCGCGGCCGCCGGTGATGCGCTTCACCTCCGCCTCGAAGTCCTGCGTGCGGTAGTCGATGCAGTGCGCGGCGCCCATCCCGCGCAGCCGCTCGTGCTTCGACGCGCTGGCGGTGCCGATCACCTCCGCCCCGCGCGCGCGGCAGATCTGCAGCGCGGCCACCCCCACGCCCCCGGCCGCCGCGTGCACCAGCACCCGGTCACCCGCGCGGACGCACCCCAGGTGCACCAGCATGATCCACGCGGTGAGGTAGTTCACGGGGATGGCCGCCGCCTTTTCGAACGAGAGCCCGTCCGGCAGCGGGATCGCCTGCGCGGCGGGCACCACCACGACGCTGGAGTACCCGCCGAACGGCGTGATCGCCCCGACGCGGTCCCCCTCGCGCACCCCCGTCACCCCGCTCCCCACGCGGTCCACCGTCCCCGCCACCTCGTACCCCACGACGGCGGGGAGCTTGGGCGCGTCGGGATACAGCCCCATCCGCGCCAGGATGTCCGCGAAGTTGATCCCCGCCGCCGCCACGCGTATGCGCACCTCGCCCGCCCCCGGCTCGGGATCGGGCGCCTCGCGCACCTGGAGGACCTCGGGCCCGCCACGTTTGGTGATCCAGACCTGGCGCATGGAGCCGGGCTTTGGGGGAATCAGGAACCGGACTGAGGGGCTCGGCGGTCAGCGAGACCACTTCAGTGGTCTTCCCGTCGTTCCAGCCGGGGGCTTCAGCCCCCGGCCGGCGCCTCCCCCCGGCAGGGCGTCCCTTCCCACACGCGCGCCCAGCGGTTGCCGCGGTCCTGCGATACGGCCTCGTACCAGGAGTCCTGCGCGCCGAAGACCTGCACCAGCATCTCCGCGCCGCCGGCCCGGTTCCAGTTCAGGTAGTCGACGAGCTTGGGGGCGCGCTTGCCGCCCTTGCGGTAGTCGGAGACCTCCGTGTAGAACGGGTTGTACCCCGTCCGCTGCTCGTACGAGGCCACGAAGAAGACGCTCCACCCGTCCTCCTCCGGCGGCCCCACGGCGAGCTGGTCGCCCACCAGGAAGGTGGAAGCCATCTCCGGCTGCCCGCCGCGCACCACGTCCAGCGCCTGCAGGTCGCGCTGGGCGCCCGGCCAGCTGCGCGGGCGCGGAAGGCCATTCTGCAGCACCGCGCGCTCCGCGATCAGCGGCCCGTAGCGGCGGATGGGTCCCGCCACTTGCGGCGGCGAGAACTCGCCCACCACGTCCGGCTCAAGCCCCTTGCGGAAGGCGACGAACTCGCGTTCCGCGGCGGCGGCGGCCACCGTCGTCACCAGGCCCACGGAGCTGGGTACGCCGCAGGTGCTCACCGGCCCGTTCCCCTGCACCGTGGCCGTGCCCACCCGGGCGCCGCGGCGGAAGAGGACGAACTGGGAGTTGGGCTCCAGCACCGCGCGGCGGAAGCGCTGCTCGTACGCCTGCGGCGAAACCCCCGCCGGGCGGCGCAGCGTGCGCAGCGAGTCGCCCGAGATCTCGGCCACGGGAATGATCTGCGCCCCGTTCGCCGTGCGGATCACGTGGAAGAGCACCGAGCCCGTGGGGAGCCCCAGCGACGCAGGCCCCTCGCTGACGGCGGACACCTGCACCACGTCGCTGGCGGGCGGCGGCGGCACCACCTGCATCGACGAGCCCTCCCACCGCACGTTGTCGCAGCCGGAGAGAGCGGTTAGAATCAGGAGCGCCGCCGCGAGGGCGCCGCGGTCTGGAAAGTCGCGCATTGCGAGCCGTATGAGTGTGCGTGCGGGCCGGGCCACCACTGCCGGCCCGCGGTCGTTGCGGGCAGCGGCGGATGCGCCGGGCCCGGTGCGTGCGTGGCGAGCGCAAAGAACCGGCCAGGGCCTTGCCGCCCGGCCCGCGGCCCAACCTACCGACTGCCCCGCCGGGGTGCCAGGATGATCGATCCGAGCCATTTCCGCCGCGTCATGGGGCACTTCGCCGCAGGCGTGGCCGTGGTCACCACGCTGCGCGACGACGGGCAGCCAGCCGGCCTCACCGCCAGCGCCGTCTGCTCCGTGTCGCTGGAGCCCACGCTGCTGCTAGCCTGCGTGGACCGCGCCAGCGAGTCGCACCGCTACGTGGAGGGCTCGGGCGTCTTCGCGGTGAACGTGCTGGAGGAGGGGGAGGGCGAGACGCTGGCGCGGCGCTTCGGCACCTCCACCACCGGCGACAAGTTCATGGGCACCGCCTTCCACGCGGAGCGCACGGGCGCGCCGGTGCTGGACGCGGCGCTCGCCTGGCTGGACTGCCGCGTGCGCAACGCCTACGACGGCGGCGACCACACCATCTTCGTGGGCGAGGTGGAGGCGGCGGAGACCCGCGAGGGCACGCCGCTCCTCTACTATCGCGGGGGATATGGACGCTTTGCGCCCTGACCGCGTGCGCTTCGGCGGGCTGGCGGCCCGCGCCGCCCTGGTGGGGATGGCGGCCGGCATCACCCTCTTCGCCACCGGCAGCCTGATCCTCTACGAGGCCGGCGGCGCGCTGGGCGCGGCCGGCGGGCTGGCGGCCACCTTCGCCGTGGCCCTGGCCGCCGGCATGTGGGCCGGTGCCCCCGGCGCCCGCGGCGACGTCGCTCCCACCGGACGCTGGCTCTTCGCGGGGCTTTTGCTGGCGCTGGGCGGGCTCTTCGCCATCCTCTGGACGGCGGCCGGCGGCGAGCGCTTCGGCGGCCCCGGACGCGCCGCCGCCCTCCTCTTCATGGTCGGCATCCCCGTCTACGCCGCCGGCTTTCTCCTCCCCGCACTGGTGGCGTGGGAGCGCGACGCCGCTGGTGAGGACGAGGACGAGGACTCCTTCGGCCTAGCGGGTACCGCCGCGATCGCGGTGCTGGTGGGGCTGGCGGTGGGCGCGGCGCTGGCGGGCCTCGTCCTCCTTCCGCGCGTCCTTCCCGGCCCGCTGCTGATGGTGATGGGCGCGATCCTGACCTTGCCCCTCCTCTTCCCGAGCCGCCCGGCGCCCACCACCACCGAGCGCGTCCTCCACGAGACGGAGACGCCGTTCAACACCGTGCGCGTAACCGAGACGGTGTTCGCGGAGGGCCGCCAGCCCGAGCTCAAGCTGTACCAGGACGACGAGATCGAGTCGGGCGAGCTGTCGCGGAGCGGCGCCCCCTCCTTTGCCTACATCGCCGCGGCGGAGCGCTGGCTGGGGGACACGGGGCGTCCGGGGCTGTCGTACCTGTGCCTGGGCGGCGGCGCCTACACCCTGCCGCGCCGCATCGCTGAGAAGGATCCCACCGCCCGCGTCACCGTCGTGGAGCGCGACCCCGAGGTGACGCGCGTGGCCTACCGCTACTTCGGCCTGCGCCCGGAGCACGGCATCGCCACCGTGCACGGCGACGCGCGCGCGGTGGCCGCCGGCCTCCCGCGCGCTGGGTGGGACCGCGTCTTCCTGGACGTCTACGACGGCACCGAGATGACCCCGCTCCACCTCGTGAGCGAAGAAGCGATGCGCGAGCTCGGCGCCCTCCTGACGCCGGGCGGCCTCCTGCTGATGAACGCGATCGGCGTGGCGGACGGCCCGGGCTCGGTGCGCCTCTGGTCAACGGTGCGCACCGTGGCCGCGGTCTTTCCGCGCGTGATGGTCTACTCACATCTGGGCCGCGACTTCCCCGACCGCCAGAACTTCCTCCTCGCCGCCGCCCTGGACGACGGCCCCGCCTTCCCCTCCCGCGCCGGCATGTTCGACCTCTGGCCCGCCGCCGAATGGCCGCGCTTCCCCTCCATCGCCGTCTTCCGCGACCGCGACCGAGAGGAGCGGCCTGCGCGGGCGAGTGAACTCGCTGCAACAACAGCACAAAGTCCGCCTGCGCGAACTCCCGGGCGAGATCTCGGCGCGTCCTGAAATGCCGGCGCGGGCAAGGAGCCGCCACCGCGCGCCGAACCTCGTAGGGGCAGCCCCGCGTGGCTGCCCGTGCCCTGCGATGCGCCGAGGCCCGCATCTGGGAGCGAATGAATTCGCCGCTGCAAAAACGCAAAGTCCGCCTTCGCGGACTCCGGTTCGAATGCCACGTTTCTCCAGCGCACTTCAGTGGGCTTCGCGTGGTTCCAGCCGGGGGCTTCAGCCCCCGGCGAACCAGCCGCCGCACCGTCGTTTCCGCCGCACACGGATCCTCGCCCTCAGAACCTGCGAAGGCAGGTTTCCCGCGTTTGTTGCAGCGGTTTCAACCGCCGGGCTGGCCAAGCTCACCTCCCGGCACAGGCTACACCCCCTACCGCTTCTTCCCCTGCCTCTTCGCCTGCCTCTGCTGCGCCCGCTTCATCTCCCCCTGGTAGTACTCCATCGCCTTCTGGCGCTGCTCCAGGTGGCGCTTCATCTGGTCGGACTGCTTCAGCTTGGAGCCCTCCGGCCCGGCGTAGCGCTGCTTCGACGACATGCGGTGCATGAAGCGCATGATGGGCCCGCGGATGTACTTCAGCAGGAACGCCTGCCCGCGCTTCCCCTCTTTCTCCATCTGCGCGATCGCGTAGGGGAGCGCCTGCACGGTGTCCTGGAGCTGGCGGTGCGTCTCCTCGGGGGAGAGCTTCTTCTTCTTGGCCATGGTGCGTAACCTTATAAGTTCCTGGAAGGAGCGGGCCTGCGCCGCACTCCGCAATGACGGACGAGACTCCCCGGCGTTGCTCCGGGGGCCCAACCCTTCTACGTTGCCGCTCCTGACCGGCGGAACGGGGTATGAAGAAAGGGGCGGCGCCGCCCTCCCCGCAAGGGGCGCGGCGCACCCCTCCCCGTCCGGCACCGGCGCACCGACCCGGCTCCACCGACGCCCGTGAGAATCGCACACCTCGCAGACCTTCACCTGGGCTTCCGCGCCTACCACCGCGTCACGCCGCGGGGGACCAACGTGCGCGAGGCGGACGTGGCCGAAGCCTTCCGCCGCGCCGTGGCGCGCGTGTGCGACCTGCGGCCGGACCTGGTGCTGCTGGCGGGCGACATCTTCCACACCGTGCGCCCCTCCAACACCGCCATCGCCGAGGCGTTCCGCCAGTTCAGCATCCTCACGGAGCGCCTGCCGGGGGTGCCGGTGGTGATGCTCGCGGGGAACCACGACTCCCCCCGCTCGTCGGACACGGGCAACATCCTCCGTCTCTTCTGCGAGATCCCGGGGATCAGGGTGGTGACCGAGGAGTGCAGCCACGTGCGGCTGGAGTCGCTCGACACCTCGGTGATGTGCATGCCGCACAACGCCCTGGCGTGCGACCACGAGGCGTCGATGGACCCCGACCCCGCCTCCGCCAACAACATCCTGATGCTGCACGGCACGGTGAGCGGTACCGTGGCCGAGCAGAAGATCCGCTACGTCACCGAGTACGGCGGCGCCATGGTGGCCGACACCAGCATCGGGCCGGAGCGGTGGAGCTACGTGGCGCTGGGGCACTACCACCTGGTGACCGAGCTGGCGCCGAACATGTGGTACGCGGGCGCCATCGAGCGCACGTCCACCAACATCTGGATGGAGACGGGGGAGAAGGGCTTCCTCCTGTACGACACCGAGCGCCGCGCGGCCGAGTTCCACCCGGTGGAGACGCGCAGCACCGTCGACCTCCCCCGGCTGGACGGCCGCGGTCTGAGCGCGGCGGAGCTGGACGAGGGGATCCGCGCCGCAGTGGAGGGCGTCGCCGGGGGGATCGCGGCGCGCATCGTCCGGCTCGTCATTACCGACGTGCCGCGCAACCTGGTGCGCGAGCTGAACCACCGCCGCATCCGCGAGTGGAAGGCGGAGGCGCTCCACTTCCACCTCGACGCGCGTCCCCCCGAGGTGCGGCGCCGCATCGGCTCCGGCGCGCCCATCCGCAGGCAGACGCTGCAGGAGCAGGTGGCGGCGTACCTGCGGACCTGGCCCCAGAAGCAGGGGATCGAGCGGGAGCGCCTGGTGGAGCTCGCCACGTCGTACGTGGACCGGGCGGGAGAGGCCGTATGAGGCTCATCTCCCTCAAGCTGCGCAACTTCCGCCAGCACGCGCGCACCGACATCGCCTTCCGGCCGGGGCTCACCGGCATCATCGGGCCCAACGGGGCGGGGAAGAGCACGATCCTGGAAGCCATCGCCTGGGCCGTGTACGGCGCGGCGGCGGCGCGCGGCACCAACGACACCATCCGCTTCGCGCGCGCGGGGCAGGGCGCGCGGGTGGAGGTGGAGCTGCAGTTCGAGCTGGGCGGCCACGAGTACCGCGTGGTGCGCACGCTCAGCAAGGCGGAGGTCTTCCTGGACGGCGGCGTGGCCCCGGTGGCGGCCACCCTGGGCGGCGCCACGGCGTACCTGCAGGGGCGCCTGGGGATGTCGCGCGAGGAGTTCTTCAACACCTACTTCACGGGGCAGAAGGAGCTCGCCTTCCTCGCCACCATGGGGCCGACGGAGCGCGGGCGCTTCCTAAGCCAGGTGCTGGGATACGAGAGGCTGCGCCGCGCGCAGGAGCTGGCGCGCCTCCGCCGCACCGAGCTGCGCACCGAGATCAAGACCCTGCGCGCCGCCCTGGGCGACCGCGGCGAGATCGTGGGCGCGCGCCAGGCCGCCGAGCGCCGCGTTGCCGAAGCCCTCGAAGCCCTGCGCGCCGCCGAGCGCGAGGCGGAGGATGCCCGGGCCGCGCTCAAGCAGGTCGCACCGCGCTGGGCCGCCGCGCAGGCCGCCCGCGAGCGCTTCCGCGAGCTGACCCACGCCGCCGACGCCGCCATCCGCGACCGCGACGCCGCCCGCCGCGACGCCGCCCGCGCCGAGGGCGAGCTTGCCGCCGTCGCCGGCGCGGAGACGGACCTCGCGCCGCTGCGCGAGCAGCTCGCCGTGCTCCCCGCGCTCACCGAGGAGGGCACCCGCCTCGCCGACCTCGCGCGCCACGCCGAGCGCCGCAAGTCGCTCGTGGCGCAGATCGCGGACGCGGTGGGGGAGACGCAGCGCACGGTGACCAGGCTGGAAAAGCTGGACACCGCCCCCGAGCTGGAGCGCCGCTACGCCACCGAGCTGGAGCAGCTCCGCGCGCGCCGCGCCGAGGTGGACGCCGAGCTGGAGGAGAGCAAGACCACCTGGCTGCGCGACCGGCAGGACGCGGAGACCAAGCTGCAGACGTACCGCGACCGCGGCGTGGAGCTCAAGGAGCAGATCCGCTCCATCGAGGAGCTGGGCCCCGAGGGCACCTGCCCCACCTGCGGCCGCCCCGTCGGTGCGGACTACGAGCGCCTGCTGGAGGAGCTGCAGGACCAGTGGGTGACCATCGTGCAGGATGGCAAGTGGTGGTCGTCGCGCTTCGACCAGCTCAAGGACAAGCCGGAGGAGGTCGCCAACCTGGAGGCGCTGACGCACGACCTCTCCCGCCAGGTGGAGGACCGCACGCAGAAGCACACCCGCTGCCAGGCCGCCCTGCAGGAGCGCGAGGGGCTGCTCAAGGAGCGCGCCCAGCGCGAGGCCCGGCACGCGGAGCTGACCGCCGAGCTGGCCGCCACACCCGCCGGCTACGACGCCGCGCGCCACAAGGAAGTCGAGAAGCGCATGCGCGAGCTGCGCGAGGTGGAGAAGCGCGCCGCCCGCCTGGAGGAGACCGCCCGCCGCCGCGCCGACTGGGAGCGCGACCGCGCCGAAGCCGCCGCCCGCGAGGCCGCCGCCGAAGCGCGCGCAAAGGCCGCCGCGGCGGAGCGCGAGACGCTCGGCTTCTCCGAAGAGGCGTTCGAGGCCTCCCGTGCCGACTACACCGCCGCCGACGGCCGCGCGCGCGCCGCCGACCTGCGCGCCGCCACCCTGCGCGGCGACGTGAACACGGCCGAGCAGGCGTTCCAGGCCGCGCGCCACGCGGAAGACGAGTACAACCGCCGCGCCGCCGAGGTCGAGACGCAGGAGACCGACCTCCGCTACCACGACGAGATGGACGCCGCCTACACCGACCTCCGCCAGGAGCTCAACGACCAGGTGCGTCCCGAGCTCTCCGAGATCGCCTCCGCCTTCCTCACGCAGCTCACGGACGGCCGCTACACGGCGATGGAGATCGACGAGGGCTACAACATCATGGTGCTGGACGAGGGCGAGGAGAAGCCGGTGATCTCCGGCGGCGAAGAGGACGTCGCCAACCTTGTCCTGCGCCTCTCGCTCTCGCAGATGATCGCCGAGCGCGCCGGCCACCCGCTCTCGCTGCTGATCCTGGACGAGGTGTTCGGGTCGCTGGACGTGGCGCGCCGCGACAACGTCGTGCAGCTCCTGCACGCCCTGGAAGGCCGCTTCGAGCAGGTCATCCTGATCACCCACATCGACGGCATCCGTGAGAGCCTGGACCAGGTGCTCCGCGTGGACTTCGACGAGCGCGCCGCCACCTCCATTGTCCGCGAAGACAACGTCGACGGCAGCGCGGAAATGCCCGAAGCGCCGATGGCGGCGGACTGAACGGCGGGGAATGGGGAATGTCCCGGACCACCCTCCCCATCTCTGTCATCCTGAGAGGCTGTTTAAAAACGTCAAACTGGCCGAAGTCTACGGATCATCAGGTGAATCATGGCGAGGTAGATCCAAGCCTCAGACGTCTCGGGCAGTTGCTCGTAATCTTTGCTGAGGCGCCGGTTCCTGCCCAGCCACGCGAACGTGCGCTCGACGACCCAGCGCTTTGGGAGGACCTGGAAGCCCTTCTGACCCTTTGAGCGTGAAACGATCTCGAGCTTCCATTTGCCGAGCACCCACGCGCTGAGCGCCAGCGAGCCCCGATAGATGGTGTCGGCCAGCACAACTTTCAAGCGAGGCACGCGCCCTTGCAGCTTCGGCAGCACGAGCCGGGCGCCGACCGGGTCCTGGATGTCGGCCGCATGCACGACTACAGCCCAGACCAGACCCAGCGTGTCGACCACGACGTGGCGTTTGCGGCCTTTGACCTTCTTCCCCGCGTCGAGCCCGCGGACACCACCGCTCTCCGTGGTCTGGGCCGACTGGCTGTCGATGATGACCAGAGACGGCGTGGGCTGCTTGCCCTCTCGTCTACGCACAGCTTCACG
>DASWNZ010000218.1:0-15093 GCA_036398975.1 Longimicrobium sp. | reverse complement strand
CCGCGAACGTCGCGGCGGGGGCGTCTTCTATCATCGAACCATCCCCATTCGCCTGAATCACCGACCTCGTAGGGGCGGACCTGCGTGTCCGCCCTCCCTTGCCGGTGCCCGGGTGTTCGAAACGATCCAAAACGCCCGGACCGGGTACAAACGACCCACAGCGGCGAAGCCCCGCCGCGGCCGACCACACCGGGGGAAGCGACGTGAAGCAGGACGAGACGCTGATCTACGAAGACCACGACCCATACCGCCTGGGCGAGCGGCGGCTGGGCGAGCCCGCGGGGATCTTTTTGCTGGCGGGGAGCTTCCACGTGGCCAACTACACCAGCCGCGCCGCCGCCGACCTGCGCGAGCGTGGCGCCCTCCTGGTCGCGACCCTCCTCTTCAGCGAGACCGATGCAGAGCGTTCCGTCTCGGGCGGCGCCCCGCACCCGCGCGGCCTCCCCTCCATCGTGCGCCCCCGCCCCAACGCCGCCCACCTGGAGCGCCCGGCGCGGAACTGAGGGGGCTGAGACAAGCCCAACCAAGACGGGCGAGTGAACTCGCTGCAACAAGAGCACGAAGTCCGCCTCCGCGGACTGGCTTCGGCCCGGCGAGCCGGCTTCAGCCGTCTTCCCGTAGTTCCAGCCGGGGGCTTCAGCCCCCGGAACCCCGGCGCCACCGCGGCGCCCGCGACGCGCACCAACCCCGCCCCCTCGGAACCTGCGAAGGCAGGTTTCCCGCGGTTGTTGCAGCGGTTTCAACCGCCGGAAACCCCTGGCTCGACCCAACAAAAAACCTGCCCCCTCCCCCGGCATCCGGGAGAGGGGGCAGATCACGACCGGGGCAGCCGCCTCGGCCGTCTTATAACCCACCCGTCCTACAGGTTGCCGCCGCCCAGCCCGCCGCGGTCGCCGCCCAGCGTGTCGCGGTCGTGGCGCACCTCGTGGGCGTTGACCTCGCGCACTTCCGCGCGCTCGGTGCGCAGGTCGGCCTCCACCATGCGCTCCTCGGTCACCTGCTGCATGCGCACCACGAGCTCCTCCTTGGGCACCACGCGCTTCTCCACCACCGCCTCCTCCGCGGTCAGCGGAACGCGGATGTGCTCCTCGCCGATGGTGTGGCCGAGCCCGCCGGCGGCGACCATCCCGCCCTCGATGGGGCGGCGCTCCACCGTCACCTCGTCGTGGGTGAGCGGCACCTCGCGGCGCACGTGCTCCGTCTCCACGCGCTTCTCGATCTCCACCTCGCCCGCGCGCACCTCGCGCTTGCCGATGGCGAGCTCCTCCTCGGAGAGCGTCAGGCGCTCCTCGGTGCCACGAAGCTGCTCGCCGCCGTGCAGCTGGTCGGCGCGAAGCTGCTCGTTGCCGTGCAGCTGGTCCGCGCGAAGCGAGTCCGCGTTGCGGTCCATCGGGAGGTCGCGGTCGTTGGGAGTGATGCTCATGGTTGCCCCTGGTTCGGGTTATTCGGGAGGCCCCTTAGCCTCTCCGCTTGGGGCCGGCGGGAAAGCAACAACCGTTCCACAAACCTTGGGCGCCCGATCCGGCAACCTGTTTCTTTGTAACGAGATAGCGACGCACGAAGACACGGGGAGGGGCACCCTTCGCCCTCCCCGTGTCCCCCTCTGGCGCCGTCAGTCCGCGGCGGTTCGCTCGGGGGCGCGGAAGCCGATCTGCCGGCCGCGCGGGCCCTCGCGCTTCAGCTCGCTGCGCAGCTCCTCGTACTCGCGCTCCATCTCCGGCGTCACCGATGCGCGGCTCTCCTTGAGCGCGGATTCGAAGAAGCGCATCGGCACCTCGGCCACGTCCAGGTCCGTGCGCAGCGCCATGAGGCCCGCGCGGCGCACCAGGTCCTCCAGGTCCGCGCCGGTGAAGCCGTGCGTGCGCTCCGCGATGGCCTCCAGCTTCACGTCCTCCGCCAGCGGCATCCCCGATGTGTGGATGCGCAGGATGGTGAGGCGCGCCTCGCGCTCGGGCACCGTGATGTACACCAGCTCGTCGAAGCGGCCGGGGCGCAGCAGGGCGGGGTCCAGCAGCGTGGGCCGATTGGTGGCGCCGATCACCACGATCCCCTGCATCTCCTCCAGCCCGTCCATCTCGGCCAGGATGGTGTTCACCACGCGCTCCGTGACCGCCGGCTCGCCCAGCCCGCCGCCGCGCTGCGGGGCCAGCGAGTCGATTTCGTCGATGAAGATGACCGTAGGCGCCACCTGCCGCGCGCGCTGAAAGAGGCGCGTCACCTGCTGCTCGCTCTCGCCGTACCACTTGCTGAGCAGGTCCGACGACTTGGTGGCGATGAAGTTCGCCTCCGACTCGCGCGCCACGGCCTTGGCCATCAGCGTCTTGCCCGTACCCGGAGGGCCGTACAGGAGGAAGCCCTTGGCGGGGCGGATCCCCAGGCGGCGGAACGCGTCGGGGTGCTTCAGGGGGAGCTCCACCCCCTCCTTGAGCGCGCGCTTGGCGTCCTCCAGCCCGCCGATGTCGTCCCAGCCGACGTCCGGCACCTGGATCATGATCTCGCGCACGGCGGAGGGCTGCACCCGCTTGAGCGCGTTGATGAAGTCGTCGCGGCACACGATCAGCCGCGCCAGCACGTCCGCCGGGATCTCCACCTGGTTGAGGTCCAGGGCGGGGAGGTGTCGGCGCAGCGTGTCGATGGCGGCCTCGCGGGCCAGCGCCGTGAGGTCCGCGCCCACGAAGCCGTAGGTGATGCGCGCCAGCTCGTCCAGGTCCACGTCGTTCCCCAGCGGCATGCCGCGGGTGTGGATGGCCAGCACCTCGCGGCGACCCACCGCGTCCGGCACGCCGATGATGATCTCGCGATCGAAGCGGCCCGGCCGGCGCAGCGCTTCGTCGATGGCGTTGACGCGGTTGGTGGCGGCGATCACCACCACGTTCTGCCGCGGCTTCAGCCCGTCCATCAGCGTCAGCAGCTGCGCCACGATGCGCCGCTCCACCTCGCCCGTCACCTCCTCGCGCTTGGGGGCGATGGAGTCGATCTCGTCGATGAAGACGATGGAAGGCGCCTGCTGCTCCGCCTGCTCGAACACCTCGCGCAGCCGCTGCTCGCTCTCGCCGTAGTGCCGCCCCATGATCTCCGGGCCGGCGATGTGGAAGAACTGCGCGCGCGCCTCGTTGGCCACCGCGCGCGCGAGCAGCGTCTTGCCCGTCCCCGGCGGGCCGTGCAGAATGACGCCCTTGGGCGGGTCGATCCCCAGCCGCTGGAAGAGCTCGGGGTGCTTGAGCGGGAGCTCGATCATCTCCCGCACCTGGTCGATGGTGGGCCCCAGCCCGCCGATGTCGTCGTAGGTGATGTCGCCGCGGCTGGGGTCTTCCGGCTCCGCGTACTCGGGGAGGAGCTCGATCTCGGTGTCCTCCACCACCTGCACGATCCCGCGCGGCGTCGTCCCCACCACGCGCAGGCGGATCTCCTGCAGCGCGTACGCCGTCTGCTGGAAGAAGGTGCGAAAGAGCTCCTCGGGGAAGGCGCCCGGGTCCTCGGGGCCGCGCGAGGTCTCGGTGCGCTGGTAGGCGGAGGTCGATATCGTGTCGCCCTGCGTGAGCGGGCGGCGGAAGAGGGTGCGGCGCAGGGCGTCGCCGGTGCCCATGAGGCGCAGGTTCTCCTGCGCGGGGGCCAGCGTCACGCGGCGGGCGGGCTCCACCTTGGCGCAGCGTACCTCCACGTAGTCGCCGATGCTGACGCCGCTGTTGGTGCGCTGGAGGCCGTCGAGGCGGATCAGGTCCAGCCCGTCGTCCTCCGGGTACGGAGGAAGGGCGACGGCGGCGGTGACCTGCGGCCCCACGATCTCGATGATCTCGCCTTCCTTGAGGCCCAGCGCCTGGAAGGTGCGCTGCCCCAGCCGCGCCGTGCCCTTGGCCATGTCCTCGCGCTTCGCCCCGGCCACCTGCAGCCGCACGCTCTCTCCCTGCTGCTCTCGATCCGCCATCCGCGCGCTCCTCGTGGTGCCGTTTTGCCCCGCCCCGTGTGCGGGGGAGCCCGCGCAGGCGCAAGTTCCAATCCACCCGCGCGACGCCCTGTGCCCAGCCGCGGGACGGCCCTTGCGTCCTGCCTGGCCTCACGCAGAGACGCAGGAGAGAAAAACAGATGGCCTCACACAGAGCCACAGAGGTGACGGAAAGAAAAGCAGAAGGGGTTTTCTGTGGCCTTTCCGTTCCCCTCCGCGTCTCTGTGTGATGCTTTTCTTCCGCGCCTTCGCGTGAGACATTTCTTTCCATCGCAGGGCCACCCGCAGCCACGGAGAGACCGGCATGTCCGCACCGCAACCGCAAGCCTTCCGCCCGCTGGACCGCGCCGGCGCCGACGCGATCCTGGCCCGGAACCGGGTGGGGCGGATCGCCTACACGCGCCGCGGCCGGCTGGAGGTGGAGCCCGTCCTCTACGCCTGGGCGGACGGCTGGCTGTGGGCGCGCACCTCGTACGGCTCCGCCTGGGCGGCCATGATGGGCGAGTCGCACGGCACCCCCATCACCTTCGAGGTGGACGAGGTGGAGGCGGGGTTCCGCTGGCGGAGCGTGGTGGTGCGGGGGATCCTGCACCCGGTGGAGCACCCCGGCGACGGCGGCGACCCGGCCGTATGGGTGCACGCGGTTGAGCTGGTGCGCGCGCTGGACCCGGGGATCACGGGCGCCGCGCTGCGCAGCTCGCTGGTGAGGATCGCGGTGGAGGAGGCGGCCGCGCGCGAGGGGGGCTGGGAGGGGTAGCACTGGCGCGCGGGGCTCCGCGGGGGCACCTTGTGGGCACCCGCGCCCTGAATTGCGGGTGAGTCCCGTTTTTGCGTACCGTGTCCACGTGGAGCCGGTGCGCCGCCGCAGCCGGGCCGTGCGCCCGCCAGGACCTACGATCATCCGGAGAACCAACGTGCCCGCAACGACCTCCGCTCACCGCCAGCAGCTTCTGCTCTTCGCGCGGAACTTCCTGAAGCACCCGCGCATGCTGGGCTCGGTGATCCCCAGCTCCCGCTACCTGGTGAACGAGATGCTGGGCGAGGTGGATTGGGAGAGGGCGCGGGTGATCGTGGAGTACGGCCCGGGAGTGGGGACGTTCACGCACAAGATCCTGAAGCGCCTCCACCCGGACGGCATCCTGGTGGCCATCGAGATGAACACGGACTTCGTGAGCTTCTTGCAGCGCGGCGCCGCCGACCCGCGCCTGCACCTGGTGCACGGCTCCGCGGCGGACGTGGGGAGCATCCTGCAGCGGCTGGGGCGCGGCAAGGCGGACTACATCATCTCGGGGATCCCGTTCAGCACCATGCCCGCCGCCATCCGAGACGGCATCGTGCGCGCCACCCGCGACGCGCTCACCCCCACGGGCGCCTTCCTGGTCTACCAGTACTCCAACGGCGTTCTGCCCAACCTCAAGCGCACCTTTGGCCGCGTGAAGCTGGGCTTCGAGCCCCGCAACATCCCGCCCGCGCGCCTGTACTACTGCAACCCGTAACGGCGGCGCCCACCCCCGCTCGTCACCTCGCCGCCCCCTCCCCCAATCCGCGGGGGAGGGGGCGCTTGCATCGTGCCCGCTCGCGCCCGACCTCTTCCGTTCCTCTCCCCGCGTCTCCGCGCCTCCGCGTGAGACCCGCCGTGCGGGCGCCCACGCGTCCGGAAAACCGCCGTTCGCGCGTTGTATCGCAGTGCAAGGCTGGGCTCCGAAGGGGCGCTCCCGCACCAAGAGTCTTCTTGCGGAGTGGCGAGGTGCAGAGTAGCTTCAGAGTTCAACCCGCCCCGCTCACCGTCTCCAAAGCCGGCCCCGGCACGCCGTCCAGGGGCGCGTTCCGCAGTCCATAGCTTCGTGTAGTCCGTGGGAGCGGCCCCGCTTCCCTGGCGCCCTCCCGCATTACGTCCACCCTCAAGCACCCACGGAGGCGACCCGCGCACATCCGCACACCCGCGCAGGACATTTTACCCACCCCCCACGAGGAAGTATGTCGAAACGCATCTTGTCGTTCGTCATGACCCTGCTCCTGATTGCGGCAAGCGCCACGGGCGCCAGCGCGCAGCAGCGGCAGGTGAGCGGTACGGTCACGGGCCCGGATCAGCGGCCCATCGCCGGCGCCACCGTCACCATCTCGGGGACCACCCGCGGTGTGCAGACGGATGCCGCCGGCCGCTACACCATCTCGGTACCGAGCGGCAACACCTCGCTCACCTTCCGCCGGATCGGCCTCGCGTCCCGCACGATCCCGGTTCCGGCCTCGCAGAGCGCGCTCGACGTGCGCCTGCAGAACGACATCCTGAACCTGGACGCGGTGGTGGTGACCGGACAGGCCACGGCCGTGCGCCGTGAGAACCTGGCTAACGACGTGGCGGTGGTGAGCGCCCGCCAGCTGGTGGGCAACGCGCCCGCCCAGACGGTGGACCGCGCGCTGCAGGGCAAGGTGGCCGGCGCCACCATCCGCACCAACTCCGGCGCCCCCGGCGGCGGCGTGCAGATCCGCCTTCGCGGCCCGGCGACCATCACCGGCAACTCGACCCCGCTGTACGTGGTGGACGGGGTGGTGGTGAGCGACGTGGCCATCCCCGGCGGCCAGAACGCCATCTCGCGCGCGGCCAGCGCGGTGGGCGTCAACTCGTCCAACCAGGACGTGGTCGTCAACCGCATCGCCGACCTGAACCCGAACGACATCGAGAACATCGAGATCCTCAAGGGAGCCTCGGCGGCCTCGATCTACGGGTCGCGGGCGGCGGCGGGCGTGGTGGTGATCACCACCAAGCGCGGCCGCGCGGGCGCGCCCCGTTACACCCTGTCGCAGCGCTTCGGCTACGCGGAGCTCTCGCGCACGCTGGGCTCGCGCCAGTGGACCGCGGAGCGGGCGATGGCCGCCGGCTACGTGGACGAGGACAACGTGGGCGACTACTTCAATGCCGACGGCTCGCCCAAGGCGACGTACGACCTGGAGCGCGAAGTGTTCGGCCGCAAGGCTCCGCAGCGCCAGACGGCGTTCAGCGTGGGCGGCGGCAGCGAGACCACGCAGTACTTCCTCTCCGGTCTGGTGCAGAACGACGAGGGGATCGCGGCGAACACCGGCTACGAGAAGCAGTCGCTGAACCTGAACGTCAGCCAGCAGGTCGGCCGGCGTGCCCGCATCTCGGCCACCAGCAACGTGCTGCACTCGGTGGCCGCGCGCGGCGTGACGGGCAACGACAACACGGGCGCCAGCTACGTCAGCGCCATCTCGTTCACCCCGAACTTCGTGAGCTACCGCCCGCAGAACGGGCTGTACCCGCGCAACCCGTTCCTCGAAAGCAACCCGCTGGAGACCTCGGAGCTCTCGACCAACGACGAAGACGTGTGGCGGGTGATCGGCTCGGCCAACGCGTCGGTGGACCTGCTCGAGCGCGGCCCGCACACCCTTCGCCTGGTGGCGACCGGCGGCGCGGACTACTTCACGCAGGACAACCGCCTGTACTTCCCGCCCAGCCTTCAGCTGCAGGCGGACCCGGCCAACCCGGGCACCACGGTGCGCGGCGGCGGCACCAACCTGAACGTGAACACCAACGTCAACCTGGTGCACACGCTCCGCCCCGAGTCCGGCGCCTTCTCGGCCACCACCTCGGGCGGCGTGCAGTACGAGGACCGCGACCTGCGCCTGTCGCAGGTCACCGGCCGCTACCTGCTGGGTAGCCTGGAGCTTCCCTTCCAGGCGGCCAACCAGCTGTCGGCGGGCTCGCGCTCGCGCGTGCGCGACTTCGGCGGCTACGTGCAGGAAGAGGTCCTGCTGTTCGACGAGCGGCTCTCCCTTACGGCGAGCCTTCGCGGCGATCGCAGCAGCAACAACGCGGACACGGACAAGTACTACTTCTACCCGAAGGCGGCGGCCGCCTTCAGCGTTCCGGGCTCGTTCGGCTTCCTGGACCAGCTGAAGCTCCGCACCGCGTTCGGCTCCAGCGGCAACGAGCCGCTGTACGCGCAGAAGTACACCCCGCTGTCGGTGAGCAACACCGAGGGGAATCCGCAGCTCACCATCAACGGCGCCATCGGCAGCTCCGTCCTGCGCCCGGAGCGCGTCACCGAGCTGGAGGGCGGGTTCGACGCCACCCTGTTTGGCCGCCGCGCCCAGCTCGCCGTGACGGTGTACAACCGCAACATCACGCAGCTGCTGCTGTCGCGGACGCTGGCGCAGTCCAGCGGGTTCACGACGGAGTTCTTCAACGGCGGCGAGATGCAGAGCAAGGGCGTGGAAGTGTCGCTGGAAGGCACGCCGGTCCAGCGCGGCACGTTCCAGTGGAACACCACCACCACCTTCTCGCACAACCGCACGGAGATCACCGAGCTTCCGGTGCCGGAGTTCAGCGCCGGCAACTCGTTCGGCAACTCGTACGGCAGCTACCGGATCCGCAAGGGCTACTCGCCCACCACGGTGTTCGCCAACAACGGGCGCGACTCCACGGGCACGCTGATCGTGGCCCCCATCGGCGAGTCGGAGCCGGACTTCCAGGTCGGCTTCCTGAACGACCTGCAGTTCGGTCGCTTCCGCCTCAGCTCGCTCTTCGACTGGAGCAAGGGCGGCCTGGTGGTGAACCTGACGCGCAACTACTACGACGGCGCCGCGACGGCGTCCGACTACGACGCGCCGAGCAACCTCGCCCGCGACGCGGACGGCCACATCACGGAGAGCCGCCCCTTCTCGGAGTGCGGCCCGAACTGCCTCTCCGGCGAGGAGCGCCTGTTCCTGTTCGGCGCGCCGAACAACCTCCCGGTCTACATCGAAGACGGCAGCTTCGTGAAGCTGCGCGAGCTGGCGCTGAGCTACGACCTTCCCACCCGCGTTCTGGGCGGGCGAGTCCGTGGCGCGCAGCTGCAGCTTTCGGGGCGCAACCTGAAGACGTGGACGGACTACTCGGGGTACGACCCGGAAGTCAGCAACTTCGGGAACGTGTCCGCGGGCCGTAACCAGGACGTGACCCCGTTCCCGCCGAGCCGCGTGTACTCGCTCGGCGTCAACCTCGAGTTCTGAGACCCTTATGCATATCAAAACAGGCAGGCAGCGGCACGTTGCCTACGTCTGCGCGCTCGCCACGGCGCTTGCCGCCGGCGCGTGCTCCGACATCAACGTGCCGGACTACAACCGCGCCGGGTTCGGCGACCTGCAGACCGCCCCCAACCGCACGCTGGTGGATGCGGCGACGGCCGGGATGCTCGCGTCGGCCCGCATCGACGCGGCCACCCGCGTGCGCCTCACCGGCATCGTGGGCCGCGAGGCGTACTACCTGGACCCCAACGAGTCCCGGTACGTCACGGAGCTGGTCACCGGCAACATCGATCCGTCGAGCTTCGCCGGCAACCACAACTTCCTCAACATCTACGGCACCATCGCGCAGGGGAACGTGCTCCTGACGGCCATCGACAAGGTGGCGGCGACGGAGTACACGGACGCGCAGAAGGAAGGACTGCGCGGCTTCGTGAAGACCATCATGGCGAGCGAGTACCTCGTGCTGGCCATGATGCACCAGTACGCGGTGGTGGACGTGAACGCCGACCCGCTCGCTCCGCCGGCGCCGCTGAAGCCGCAGGCCGAGGTGTACGCCAAGGCGCGCCAGCTCTTCGACGAGGGCGCCACGCACCTGGCGGCGGGGGGATCGACGTTCACCTTCAAGCTGCCGTCCGGGCTTACCGGCTCGGGGCTCAACCTGAGCAACCCGAGCACCACCTTCCGGCAGTTCAACCGCGCGCTCCGCTCGCGGCTGGACATCCTGGTGCGGGACTACGCGTCGGCGCTCACGAGCATCAACGCGTCGTTCATCAGCACCAGCGCTGGGACGCGCGCCGAGCTCAACCGGGGCGCGTACTACACCTTCAGCGCGGCCTCGGGCGACCGGGCCAACGGGCTGGCCACCGGCACGCCGGAGATGGCGGACCCGATGCTGAAGACGGACGCGCAGATCAAGGTGGGCGGTGGGCGTGACAACCGCTTCGACCTCAAGGTGGACACCGCGGGCACCAGCGTCACGCGGTACAACATCACCAGCAACCTGCGCTTCAAGCTGTACCGCGCGGCGCCGTTCTTCGGCACCAGCGGTGCCGCTTCGCCCATTCCCTGGGTGCGCAACGAGGAGCTGATCCTGAACCGCGCCGAGGCGCGCTGGTTCACGAACGACAAGCCCGGCGCCCTGGCCGACCTCAACTTCGTCCGCACCAACTCGGGCGGACTCGCGCCGATCGGGATGCCGGCGAACGACGAGGCGTTCATCTCCGCGCTGCTGTACGAGCGCCGGTACTCGCTGCTGTACGAGGGCGGCTACCGCTGGATGGACCTGCGCCGCTTCGGCCGTCTCGGCACGCTGACCAACTATCCGCGTACCGGCGACAAGTCGATCGAGTTCTTCCCGATTCCCTTCGTGGAGTGCCTGGCGCGCGGCGGGGCTGGCTCGGCACCCGGGTGCTGAGCATGGCCGTGTAGCAGATCCATGCGGCGCCCGGGGAAAGTCTTCCCCGGGCGCCGTCATTTGTAGCCTACCGTCGTTCCTTCTCCAACGCGGCTGTTCGCCTTGCGGCCACGCCGCTCAACTGGGACGAATCCCATGAACAAGTTGTTTCGTGCTGTCACCGTGTCGGCCGCGGTTCTGGTGGCGGGCGCATGCGGCCCCAAGCCGGGCTCCGGACGGCAGCCGCAGGCCGAGCCGGTGACGGTGGAGGTCAGCAATCAGAACCGCCGCGACGTCCGGGTCTTCCTCATCCGCAGCGGCACCCCGGTGCGGCTGGGGACGGTGGTGTCGGGGAGGACCGGGAGCTTCACCTACCGCGGCCTGCAGCCCGGCGCCTCGGAGACGCTGCGCATCGGCGCCGAGGTCATCGGCGCCTCCACGAACTTCTCCAGCGAGGGGGTGCGCGTTTCGCCGGGCGACCGGGTGCTCCTGCGGCTCGAAGACCTGATCCAGTCCTCGTCGATCTCGGTGCGGAGGCCGTAAGGGCTGCGGGGGGGCGGGGTGGGACGCCGGGGGCTGAAGCCCCCGGCTGGAACTACGCGAAGGCGGCTGAAGCCGGCTCGACGAACACGAGATTTGAACCGGAGTCCGCGCAGGCGGACTCCGTGTTTTTCCAGCGGCGAATTTGTTCGCTCCGGGGAACGGTTCGGTGCATGGCGGGGCACGGGCAGCCACGTGGGGCTGCCCCTACAGGGTTTGGTGCGCGGGGGGCGGGGGTCGCGGCGCGGCGAGGGTGGGCTGACACGTAGGTCTGCCCCTACGGATGTACGGGGGCGGATCTCGCCCGGGAGTCCGCGAAGGCGGACTTTGTGCTGTTGTTGCAGCGAGTTCACTCGCCGGCCTACGCCAGTGCCCCCACCTCCGCTTCGAGGGCGGGGACGGGGGCGGGGCGGCCGAAGAGGTAGCCCTGCAGGAGGTCCACGCCCAGCTCCTCCATGACCGTCCACTCCGCTTCGGTCTCCACGCCCTCGGCGAGGACGAGGTGGCCGTTGTCGCGCCCCAGGCCGACGAGGGAGGCGCAGATGCCGCGGTGGGCGGAGCTCTCGACCGACTTCGTGACCAGCTCGCGGTCGATCTTGATCATGTCCGGGGCCAGGTCGGCCAGGAGCGAGAGGCCGCTGTAGCCGCTTCCCACGTCGTCCAGCGCCACGCCGAAGCCCTTGGCCCTGTAGTGCGCCAGGATGCCGCGCAGGTGGTCGGGGTCCACGGTGCGCTCGCTCTCCACCACCTCGAAGGTGATCCGCTCCGGCGCGATCCCGCTGTCGCGGGCGGCGCGCACGGTGGTCGCCAGGCAGAACTCCGGGCGGTAGATGGCGGTGGGGAGGAAGTTGATGAGGAAGCGGCAGTGCTCCGGCACGCTCAGGCGGCCGATGGCGCGCAGGTGGAGCTCGCGCACCACGCGGTCCAGCATGAAGGTGAGGTGCTCCTGGTGCGCCCACCCCAGCAGCGTGGGCGCGGGGATCAGCGAGCCGTCCAGCGCCCTGCCTCGCATCAGGCACTCGTATCCCCACAGCTCCAGCGTGCGGGCGTGGAACACGGGCTGGAACCAGCTCTCGATGCGCTCCTCGTTGAGGACGGGCATCAGCTCGGAGCTGTCCGCGGAGACCAAGTCGCCCAGCGGCTCGGCGTGGATCAGCGCGGGGAGCTGCTGGTGGACCGGGACCTCCGGGCGCAGCCACGCCGCCCGCACCGCGCGAAAGCGCACGGGGTCCAGTACGGTGCGGAGGAAGTTGGCCAGGTCGCTGATTCCCGACATGGGCCGCCCCTCGCCCACGTCCACCAGCGCGGCGCTCAGGGCGAGGTCGAACTCCCAGCCGTGCTCCCTTCCGAATTCTTCCAGCTCGGGGTACTCCTCGAAGCTGCGCACCAGGAGCGCGACGCGCCTCTGGTCCGTTCGGCACTCGCAGTGCACCGGCCCTACTCGCCGCGCGCGCCGGCGGGTGCCAGCCAGACGGGGAGGCGCGCCAGGAAGGAGCGGATGTCGAGCGGCTTCGCCACCCAGTCGTCGCAGCCGGCGGCCAGCACCCGGTCACGGGCGCCTTCCATGGCGGTGACGGCCACGATGGGGATGCGGGGAAAGTCCGGGTCGGAGCGCAGGGTGCGGGTGGCCTCCAGCCCGTCCATCCCCGGCATCATCATGTCCATCAGGATCAGGTCCGGGCGGATGGCGCGCGCTTCGGCCACCGCCTCGTAGCCGTTCGCCGCTAGGTGCACGTGGTAGCCAAACGCCTCCAGGAGCGTGCAGAGCGCGTCGCGGCTGTCCTCGTGGTCCTCGGCGATAAGCACCGTAGCGCCGCCCCCGGGCGCGGGCAGCGCTCCCCGCAGGTGTGCCGAGAGCGAGTGCGAGCCGCGCGATGCGGTATGGAACGGCAACGGCTCCGAAGCAGCCGGGGAGAGTACAGCCATCGATGTTTGAGGGCGTCAACAGGGTGGAAAACGGTTGCGGCAGGGTACCGAAACGCAAGGGATGTGCCCCGCTTCTCACAGCCTGGCTTGTGGAGTCCGGCCGATACGGGTACAATTTTGCGAACTTTCTTTACACTCCGTCCGTACAGATTCCATGCACCCGATGGTCCTGACGCGGCGCGTGCGCTTCTGCGCCGCGCACCGCTACCACCGCCCGGAGTGGAGCGACGAGCGCAACCGCGAGGTGTTCGGGCCGTGCAGCAACCCGCACGGGCACGGCCACAATTATCTGCTCGAGGTCTCCCTGGAAGGTACCGTGGATCCCCTCACCGGGTTCGCCGTGGACCTGGGCGCGCTGGACCGGGTGCTGCGCGAGGAGGTGGTGGAGCCGCTCGACCACCAGCACCTCAACCACGCCGTCTCCCAGTTCGCGCCCGGCGGGCTGATCCCCACCACGGAGAACATCCTCCTCCTCCTGTGGCAGCGGGTGGAGGGGCGGCTGGAAGGGGCGCGGCTCGTCGCGATGCGCCTGCACGAGAACGACGACTTCTTCGTGGAGTACCGAGGCCCGCGCTGACGGTAGCGCCAGAAACGCAGAAAGCCGCCCGGTGGGGGCGGCTTTCTGCGTTTGCGCGGTCAGGATGGATGGGCGCTCAGGTGCACCCGGAATCGTGGGGGACGATCTCCCGTGCCGCGTTGATGGTGAACCAGCGAAGACCGGTGAGGGTGGGCTGCGCGCAGGCCAGGTAGGTGGCCCCGTCTCCGCTGTCGATCAGGAAGGTGTAGTACTTCGCGTTTGCAAAGGTGGCGGCGCCGCCCTCCAGGTCCGCGATGTCCGTGGCGTACTCGTCGTTCTTCTGCTTGAAGCGCTCCTGGAGCGTGAAGAGCTGCTTCAGGATCGGCTGCGCCTCCGCTTCCTTTGCCGCCCTGGAGACGTTCCCGAACTTCGGGATCGCGATCGCGGCCAGGATCCCGATGATCACCACCACGATCATGAGCTCGATCAGGGTAAAGCCTTTTCGGCCGAGCCGGGCGGGATCGAACGGGGTCATGGTGCGATTCTCAGGCAGTGGGTGCGGAGCGGGGCGGACCGGCAGCCGCTTCAGGGCGTGCTGCCGGGCCGGGCGTCAGATCGGCTGCGGATCAGGTGCAGGCGGTGGTGGTCGGCTTGGCGTCCGTCGCCGCGCCGGCCTTGGTCTGCGTGATGTACATCGCCACCACGCCCGCGTCGGTGCCCTTCTGCGTCGGGGTCGCCTTGGCGCACATCTTGGTCGCGTCGCCCGAGATGATCTCGAAGGTGAAGTAGGTCGCCTTCGGGTCCTCGAAGCCGGGCAGCGCGGACATCGCGTTGGCGGCCGTGGTGCCGATGTAGGCGTCGTTCTTCTGGAAGTTGCTCTGCTGCAGCGTGGCGATCTGCTTCAGCGTCGGCTCGGCCTCGCTCTGCTTGGCGCTGCGGGACACGTTGGCGAACTTCGGGATGGCGATGGCGGCCAGGATGCCGATGATCACGACCACGATCATGAGCTCGATCAGGGTGAAGCCGTCGCGGTTGCGGAGGTTGCGCATGGTGGTGCTCCAGAGTGAGATGAGTGGGTTGGGGGCCGCAGCACTCCGTCGTGCTGTCGGGCTCTCTTAAGGCAACGGGCACGCCAGTCGTGGCGCGAAATGCAAGTTGCCGTTTTGCAATGACTTACGAAAAATCCGCGGCGGCGAGGGCCCGCTTTGGCACCGTGATCGTGCACGATTCCTTGCACGCTGCAAGAGCACGTGGTGCCCCGGCCGCGGGCGGCACGGCGGGCGGCTTGGCACGCGCCGCCGCCGCCGAGCTGCACCGTGCCTCTCACGGTGCGCAGAGACGCGGGAGGAGGCGTGCAGGGCTCTCCTGCGCCTCCGTACGGGGTCGTGCAGCCGCGGCGCGTCGGCCGAGCTCTCCGGCTGTGGCGCGCCGTCCAGGTCCGGCTCCGCCCGACGTGCCTCTGCGGCCCCAGGCCATACGCGGAAGCCCCCGCCCCGGACGTTCCGGGGCGGGGGCTTCGTGGATCTTTCGAGGCGCTTCGATCCTCCGAGGCGCTACGTCAGGTCAGACGTGGATCAGGTGCAGGCGGTGGTGGTCGGCTTGGCGTCCGTGTCCGCGCCGGCCTTGGTCTGCGTGATGTACATCGCCACCACGCCCGCGTCGGTGCCCTTCTGCGTCGGGGTCGCCTTGGCGCACATCTTGGTCGCGTCGCCCGAGATGATCTCGAAGGTGAAGTAGGTCGCCTTCGGG
>DASWNZ010000217.1:0-36797 GCA_036398975.1 Longimicrobium sp. | reverse complement strand
CCCGTAGGGGCCGCCCCGCGTGGCTGCCCGTGCCCGCCTCCACGCCGTCCCATGCACGCAACCGACACACGCCCGCTCCCCTGTCCCCTCCCGCCCCCGCCGCATACCTTCCCTCCACGCCACGGACGGCGCGCGGCCGTCCATGCAGAACCACCAGCAGGAGAGACTCCGTTGACCGACGACGCGATGACGACCACCGCCTCCGGGCTCCAGTACACCGACGAGGCGGTGGGAAGCGGCCAGGAGGCGCACGCAGGTGATCACGTGGTGGTGCACTATACCGGCACGCTCACCGATGGCCGCAAGTTCGACAGCAGCCGCGACCGCAACAAGCCGTTCGAGTTTCCCCTCGGTGCGGGCACCGTGATCCGCGGATGGGACGAGGGCGTGGCGGGGATGAAGGTAGGCGGCAGGCGGCGTCTGGTCATTCCGCCGCAGCTCGGCTACGGCGCGCGGGGTGCCGGCGCCGTCATTCCGCCCAACGCGACGCTGGTGTTCGACGTGGAGCTGATCGGCATCCGCTAACCGCGAGAGTCGTGGCGGAATCTGGTAAGTTTCGACGCTGAAGCGATTTTGTCCTCTCCCAAGCGGTAGGGAGATGGAACTTGACACGACTCGCGGGGGTGGCAAATTCATCGGACGCGGAGGCGCGCCGGATGATGACGGCCGCCTCCGCGGGTCTATTTCTTTTCACCGCCGCGTGCACCGGGCGGGTTCGTTATCCCCACTGAAGGATTGATTATGAGTGCGGCGGCGATCTTTGTGGACGGCGGTTACTTCGACCGCGTCTCGCGCGACTGCGGCTCCCCGCGGATTGACTTCGGCAAGCTGGCCACCGAGCTGGCACGGCCCAACGACCTCCTGCGAACCTACTACTATCACTGCCTCCCCTACGTCTCTCCGGTGCCGACGCCGGAGGAGCTGGAGCGGCTTGAAGGGAAGAAGCGCTTCTTCAGCGCCCTCAACCGCCTGAACCGCTTCGAAGTCCGCGAAGGGAAGCTCGAGTACCGCGGCACCGACCGCGAGAGCGAGCGCCCCATCTTCGAGCAGAAGCGGGTGGACATCTACCTGGGCGTGGACCTGGTGCTGCTGGCCGTAAAGCAGCGCGTGTCCCGCGCCATCCTCATCACCGGCGACAGCGACTTCCTTCCCGCGATCCGCGCGGCCAAGAACGAGGGGGTGCTGATCCACCTCTTCCACGGCACCGGCCCGCAGCAGCCGCACCGCGACCTGTGGGAAGAGGCGGACGACCGCACCGTCATCACCCCCGAGCTGCTCCAGACCTTCCTCCTCGCCAGCCCCGAGGACCGCCGCCCCTACGAGCGGCAGGAGCGCACCCAGTCCTACGATCGCCCGGTCTACGATCGGCCGGACGTGCGCCGCCCCTACTCTCCGCCGCCCCGCGACGAAGATCCGGCCGCCGACGCCTGGCCGGTGCGCTCGCCGCAGGGACTCTGACCGGCGAGACGAGGTAAAAGAAAAGCGGCACCGGATCGTTCCGGTGCCGCTTCTTTTGGCTCCTCGCGCGCTATCGGGTCGGGAGCCGCACCTCCTGCGCCCACACGCGGACCTCCTCCCACCGCGGCGCACCGATCGCGTAGCCGGCCCCGGCGCCCAGCAGCGCCCCCACCGGCGCGCCGGCCCCCAGGGCCAGGAAGACGCCGAACCCGGGATCGTCGCCGTCGTAGCCATCCCCCAGCACCGTCCCGGCCACGAAGAACCCGACCAGCGCCCCCGCCACCGCCCCGCGGAGCGCGTACGCACCCCTCCGCGACGGACGCGCCATCACCTGCACCGCCTGCACGCTGGCCAGCGGGAGCGCCGCCTCCGCCACGCCCGGCCGCGCCACCACCAGCGTGTCGCCGCGCACCGCCACGAAGCGCGCCTCGGTCCGCACCCACACGCCGCCCTCCGCCGTGACCCGCAGGGGCGCATCGGGCAAGAGACGGGGGTCCTGCACCACGGTCCCCTGTGCGGCCAGCGCGCCGGGCAGGCTCAGCGCGATGATGATCGGGAGGATGAACCGTGTCATGGTGAGATCGGATTGTGGCCGCCCGCTTACAGCTCGGAGCAGGTGAGGAAGAGGACGATCATCAGCGCCATCGTCAGGAGTTGGAAGCGGATCGCGCGCCCGCGAAGCCTCCAGCCGCGCTCGGTGAAGTGCTTCCGGCTGAGGAAGGCGCCCCGTGTGACCGCGGCCCACGTACTCGTCCCCGGCGCCGTCTCCGAGACGGAGATCAGCAGGTTCACGATGGCCGTGACGCCGGAGACTACGGTGAGTATCAAGAGCAGGACGCAGGCAGCGAGGTGCATGATGGGTTCCAGCTAGCGGGGGAAGGGGGCCGTGCGAGGAGGGGCGCAGAGGGCACGGTACAGGATACGGCCGTTCGCCACAACGGTTTCGGTGCGGATGGCCGAGGTCGTGGCGCGGGCGGGGGAGGGCAGACATGCAGGTCTGCCCCTACCGAACCCGTGCGAAGAAGCGGGCGACGGTGCCGCGGCAGGCACGGGCGCGATAAATCGCGCCCCTACCTCCCCCGTCTCTCGATAACAGAGGCGCCAGCCTCACCTGTTATCGGGAGAGGGGGGCCGGGGGGTGAGGGCCGTTACCCAACCGTCTCGTACGGCTCCGCGTGCGCCGCGACGGCTTCAGGCGAGAGGCGGAACGCATCGCGGAGGCGGGCTTCGGCGGCTTGGGCGGCGGCGTCGGTGCGGGCGTGCACCTCGGCGAGGGGGGCGCCGGGCACCAGGCGGTCGCCGACGCGGGCGAGCACGACGACGCCGACCGCGGGATCCACGGGATCGCCCTTGCGCAGCCGTCCGGCGCCGAGCTGAAGCGCCGCCTCCGCAATGGTTCGCGCGTCCGCCTCCGCGACCCACCCGTCCGCGTCGGCGGCGACGGTGCGGACGACTGGGGCGGCGGGGAGGAGGTCGGGGCGGGCCACGACGCGCGGGTCGCCGCCCTGCGCCTCCAGCAGCATCTCCATCCGCCGCGCCGCCGCCCCCGAGTCACGTAGCGCGGTGAGGGTGCGCACGGCATCGTCAGCGGAGGATGCGAGGCCGGAGAGGAGCATCAGGTGCGTCCCGAGCTCCAGGGTGAGCGCCCACAGGTCGGCGGGGCCGGCGCCGTTGAGGGTGTCGAGCGCCTCGCGAACCTCCAGCGCGTTGCCCACCGCGCGCCCCAGCGGCTCGCGCATGGAGGAGAGGACGGCGCGCGTGCGGCGCCCGGCCCCCTCGCCGATGCGGACGAGGGCGCCGGCCAGCTCGCGCGCGGCCTCGGGCGTGGTCATGAAGGCGCCGGAGCCCCACTTCACGTCCAGCACGATGGTCCCCGCGCCGCCGGCCAGCTTCTTGGACATGATGCTGCTGGCGATCAGCGGCACCGAATCGACCGTCGCCGTGACGTCGCGTAGCGAGTACAGCGCCCCGTCAGCGGGGACGAGGGCGGGGCTCTGGCCCACGAGCGCGCACCCGATCCGCCGCACCTGGGCGCTCATCTCCTCCAGCCCCAGCTCCGTCCGGAAGCCGGCGATCGACTCCAGCTTGTCCAGCGTGCCGCCGGTGTGCCCCAGCCCGCGCCCGGACATCTTGACGAAGGCGGCGCCCGCCTCCGCCATCAGCGGCACCAGGACGAGCGAGGTCTTGTCGCCCACGCCGCCGGTGCTGTGCTTGTCGACGGTGGGGCGGTCGAGGTCCGCCCATTCCAGCGTGGCGCCGGTGTCGACCATCGCCTGCGTCATCGCCAGCGTCTCGCCCTCCGTCATCCCGCGCCAGCAGACCGCCATCAGCCACGCCGCCACCTGGTAGTCGGGGATCGACCTGTCCAGGTAGCCGGCCAGCAGGCCGCGGATCTCGTCAGGCTCCAGCTGGCCGCCGTTCTTTTTCCGCTCGATCAGCGGCACCGCCCCACTGCTCACGCATCCTCCGCGAGCGCGGGGAGATCCGAGCCGTCGAAGGCGCCGGGGAGGAGGGCGCCGACGGTGGTCATCCGCACGCCTCCCGGGTCGTTGGGCCCGGCGGGCGTCACCAGCACCATCTCCGGGCCGAACTCGTACAGCACCTGGCGGCACGCTCCGCACGGCGCGCACGCGAGGTCGTCCTGCGGCCCCACCACCGCGATCGCGCGAAAGGTGGTGCGTCCCTCGGAGACGGCCTTAAAGATCGCCGTGCGCTCGGCGCAGTTGGTGAGCCCGTACGAGGCGTTCTCCACGTTGCATCCGGTGAACACGGTGCCGTCGTCGGCCAGCAGCGCCGCGCCCACGGGAAAGCGGCTGTACGGCACGTACGCGAAGCCGCGGGCCGTGCGGGCGCTTTCCATCAGCGCCTGCGCCTGCGTCTCGTCCAGCGCCGGGTTCTCGGTGGGATTGGTCAACGTCGTTTGCTCCGAAGGGTTTGCGGCTGGAGTTGCAAGCGCCGCGCCGCATAGCACAAGGCCCGCTTCCACGAGCGTGGGAGCGGGCCGGGCACAGAGGAAACACCTTTCTTCCTTCTTGCCGTTCCCTCTGTGTCTCTGTGTGAGGCGCGGCTCAGCGGTTCGCCACCGCGACGGTGCTGTCGCTGCGCCCCAGCATCCGCCGCACGCCCGTCCACGCCCGAACCAGCGAAGAGGAGCGATCCAGCCGCGCCTCGGCGATGCGGCGCGATCCCGTGCTGGCGTGGATGAAGCGCCCGCCGCCGATGTACACCCCCACGTGCGTCGTGCGCCCGCCGTAGCCGAAGGTGAGGATGTCGCCCGGCAGCATGCGGCTCACGTCGCGCGGGATGGATTGGCCCACGCGCGCCTGCTCAGCCGCGGTGCGGGGGAGGCGCACGTTCAGCCCGCGCATCAGGTACTGGAGGAAGCCGCTGCAGTCGAACCCGCGGTCGGGCGAGGTGCCGCCCAGCACGTACCGCACGCCCAGCTGCCGCCGGGCCAGCGTTACCACGGAGTCGCGCTTCGCATCCGCCTCGCCGCGCGGGGCACTCTCGCCGCGGAGGAACTCACGCAGCCTGGGGAAGCTCTCCTGCGCCGATGCGGCGCCGGGAAGGGCCAGCACGAGACCCAGGGCAATGGCGAATAGTGCGCTGCCGCGGCTTGGAAGCAAGGCTGATGTGGGGGAACGCGGGTGAAAGCGGATCGGCGCGGGGACCATCCCACCGGGTGGCATCCCCTTACCAGGGGAGGGCCGCGGCGGCGCCGAAGCGGACTCGATCAGGGTGTGAAGTGGGGGGCATGATACCCCCGCGCACCCCCCTCGTCAACCACCACGTGCCCCGCCGTTCCGGCCCCGGAACCCTAAGCTGATGCGTTCCAATGGCTTACGGAAATCGATCCATCCGGCCGTTTCCACCCCGCGCCGGTCGCTGATGGACAACGCGGGCGCCCCGCCCCATACTGCGGAAGACCATCCCCCGCCAATCCTGACGCATCCGCCATGAGCCGCCTCTTCCGCACAGCCGTACCCCTGCTGGCGCTCGCCGCGCTGGCCTGCGCCGCCGCCGCGCCCGCCGCCGGACGTCCGGCTCCGAGCGCCGTCCGCACAGACACGACGGCGCTGCGCCGCACTCTGGAGGGGGTGATGCGCGGCTACGCGGGCGTGGCGGGGGTCAGCGTCGCGAACCTCAGGACGGGCGAGACGCTCTCCATCCGCGGCGGCGAGACGTACCCGTCGGCGTCGCTGATCAAGGTGGCGATCCTGGTGGCGCTGCTGGACGAGGTCAACAAGGGATCGATCCGGCTGGACGAGCGCATCGGCATGATCGCGCGCGACCGGGTGGGCGGCTCGGGGGTGCTGCAGTACATGGCGTCCGGGCTCAACCTGACGGTGGAGGACGCGGCGTGGCTGATGATCACCGTGTCGGACAATACCGCCACCAACCTCCTCCTGGACCGCATCAACATCCGCACGGTGTGGGGCAAGATGGAGGCGCTTGGGCTGCCGCACACCAAGATCCACTCCAAGACCTTCCTCCGCGCCACCTCGGTCGCCATGGACAGCTCGGTGAAGTACGGCCTGGGCGTCACCACGCCGGACGAGACGACGCGCCTCTTCACCCTGCTGCACCAGGGGCGCGCGGTGTCGCCGGCCATGGACTCGCTGGCGCTTCGGATGCTGCGCGCCAACCAGGACGCCGGCAAGCTGCAGCGCTGGCTCCCCGAGGAGCTCGCCGCCGCGCACAAGAGCGGCGACGTGGACCAGGCGCGCAACGACTGCGGCATCCTGTACGGCGCGGAGGCCCCGGTCGCGATTTGCGTGATGACGCGCGAGAACCAGGACCGGTCGTACATGCCGGACAACCCCGCCAACCTCCTGATCGCGCGCATCGGCCGCGAGGTGTTCCGGCACTACAACCCGGCCGCGCAGCTTCCCCCGTTGCCGCGCTGAGAGAGGACGCCGACCCGCCCGAGCTCGCTCCGGCCCCGGAGCCCGCGCCGCGGCGGAGGCGCATGCGCATCACCCTGCGCCGCGCCACCATCGGCGTGGCGCTGGCGGAGGTGGCGCTGCTGCTGGGGCTCGTCATCTACCTGGCCGCGACCGAGAAGACGCTGCTGGTGAGGGTGGCGACCCGCGAGGAGCTGCCTCCGGCGGCGACCTCCGCGCGGCTGGTGATCCCTGTGGCGGGGGTGCGGGAGCGCGACCTGGCGGACAGCTACGGCGCGGGGCGTTCCGGCGGGCGCAAGCACAAGGGAGTGGACATATTCGCGCCGGACGGCACGCCGGTGCTGGCGGCGGCGGGCGGGGTGATCGTGAAGCGGGCGACGAGCGCGCTGGGCGGGATCTCGCTCTACCACCGCGACGCGGACGGGCGCACCATCTACTACTACGCGCACCTCCAGCGCTACCGCGCCGGCCTCAAGGAGGGCGACCTGGTGCGCGCCGGAGACGTCATCGCATACGTGGGTCACACCGGCAACGCGCCCGCCGGAAACCCGCACCTGCACTTTGCCGTCTACACGGTAGCCGACCCGAACCGCTGGTGGCGGGGAAGGGACCTGAATCCGTATCCCCTGCTCGTGAAGCCGTGAGCCTGCGCCGCACCCAACCGTACCGCCCGCGATGACGCTCGTCGCCGTCTGGCTGACCACGTTCGCCGTTTGCGTGCTGGGCTCGCTCGTCCCCTTCGTCAACACGGAGATCTACCTGCTCTCCGCGGTGGCGCTCTCGCCCAGGTCGTACGTGCTGCCGCTGGTGATCGCGGCCACGCTGGGACAGACGGTGGGGAAGATCGCGATGTACTACGTGGGGCTCGGCGTGCTGAAGCTCCCCGCCGGCCGCGTGCAGCGCGGGCTGGAGGCGACGCAGGCGAAGCTGGAGGCGCGGCCGCTCTGGGGGAAGCTCGTCTTCTTCTGCAGCTCGCTGGTGGGCCTGCCGCCGCTGTACGTGATGGCGATCGCGGCGGGGGCGGTGCGGATGAACATCGTCTTCTTCGTGGTGGCGTGCCTGGTGGGGCGCTTCATCCACTTCGCGGTGGTGGCGATGGTCCCCGACCTGTGGAACCGGATCTTCGGCTGAATCGGTTGCGCGCATGGGCGGTCGCGTACAGCTTGAAGGCGGCACCCGAAAATGGAGGGACCGATGATCGCGAAGCACGTCCGTTACCACGAAGCCAACATCCTCAACCCCGAGGCGGGAAACCACGTCGTCACCAGCGACCCGCGCGAGGTGAAGGCGGCCAAGCGGGCGGCGCAGCGCTCGTGGGCGGAGTTTCCGTACTACGGCCACCGCTACGGCACGCGCGGCCGCCAGTTCTCGCTGAGCGACAGCGGCTGGCTCGCCACCCTGGTCGACCTGACGCCGGATGTGGCGGTGGAGCAGGTAAAATGGCTGGGCGGCGTCCTCGCGTCGCGCGGGATGCCGCAGTGGATGCTGGAGCGCCACCTGGCCATCCTCCACGAGGAGCTGTCCGCCGCGCTCCCTGAGTCGGTGGGGCGCTACTCGATCCTCCTCCTCTGCGCGGCCGAGCTGCGCTCCATGCGCGAGGCGCACTTTCCCCCCGCCCGCTTCCAGGCCCTCGCCGACGCATTCGACGCGGCGGTCGGCGAGCCGTGGAACCGCCGCCTGCGCGGGATGGGCGGCATCCTGGTCGCCGCCGTCGCGGACGAGCGCTCCGGCATCGAGTACGCCGTCCCCTCGCTAACGGAATGGGTGTGCGACGCGAGCCGCTTCCCGCCCGAGTGGATCGCAGCCGTCGAACACACGCTGGCACGCGCCCGCGCCTGATCAGCATCACACAAAGGGCACGGAGGGGAACGGAAAGGCGCTGAGAACAGCCTTTCCGTTTTCCTTTCCGTACCCTCTGTGTCTCTGCGTGAGGCGCTTTTCTTGAGGTATCGACGCGCATGACCGATTCCGCGAACCCGCTCGGCCACGGCTGGGGCCTCACCGTAGCACAGGCGCGCGAGCTACAGCTTGCCCTGCGCGAGCGCATCGAGCTGCGCGCGCCGCCGGACTTCCGGCCGCGCATCATCGCCGGCGCGGACGTGTCGATGGAGAAGTTCGCGAAGCGCGGCTACGCTGGGATCGTGACGCTGGACGCCGCCACGCTGGAGACGGTGGAGGAAGCGAGCTCGGCCGCCACGCTGCAGATGCCGTACATCCCCGGCTACCTCTCCTTTCGGGAGCTTCCCCCGCTGGACGACGCCTTCCGGAAGCTGCGGACGAAGCCGGACGTGGTGATCTTTGACGGGCAGGGGCTCGCGCACCCGCGCCGCTTCGGCATCGCGTGCCACGGCGGCCTGCTGTGGGACGTCCCCACCATCGGCTGCGCCAAGTCGATCCTGGTGGGCGAGCACGACGAGCCGGGGTGGGCGCGCGGATCCACCGCCCCGCTCGTGCACCAGGGCGAGACGGTCGGCGCGGCGCTGCGCACCCGCGACGGCGTCAAGCCCGTGTACGTCTCCCCCGGCCACCTGATGGACATCGAGACGGCCGTGCGCGTCGTCCTCTCCGTCTCCCCGAAGTACCGCGAGCCGGAGACCACCCGCCGCAGCCACCGCCTGGTCAACGAGATCCGGCGGGAGGAATCCCGCGCGGGAGCCGGGGGATGAGTCGCCGGGGGTAGGGGACCCGCCGCACTAACGCACTCCTTCCGCCCCCCGCCGCCGCGCAATATCCTTCCCGGCACCCTTCCTGCCGCACCTGCGGTCAGAATCCGCCGGCCCGGCGCGTTCCACCCCGACAATTCAGAGCCCGTAGCCATCTTGCCTCCGATGTACGACGAGGAAGAGCCGTTGAATCCCACGAAGCTCTTCCTGGAGCACTACGACGGGCTGTACCGCTACCTGGTGCGCCTGACGGGCGACCCGGACCTGGCGGCGGACGCGGCGCAGGAAGCGTTCGTACGCCTGGTGGAGCGGCCACCGCAGGACCGCCACGTGCGGGCCTGGCTGTACGCGGTGGCCACCAACGTGGTACGCGACACCGCCCGCGCCCGTGCGCGCTGGCTCACGCTGCTCCGCGCGACGCCCGAGAGGGCGCCCGTGGGCGACATGGGCCCCGCGCCGGACGCGGCTACCGAGAGTGAGGAACGGCGGCGCCTGGTACGGGCCGCGCTGGACCGCCTTTCGTGGAAGGAGCGCACCGTGCTGCTGATGCGCGAAGAAGGATTCGCGCATCACGAGATCGCCGATGCGGTGGGGACCACCACCGGGTCGGTGGGAACCATGCTGGCACGCGCGCTCAAGAAACTTTCCGCGGAGCTCTCTCCCTCAACCGAGAGCCTTCGATGAGCTTTGTGATCGGTCCGCGCACCCATCTGGGTGAGACGGACCTGCTTCGATACCTGGACCGGCAGCTCGACCGCGACGCGCTGCGGCACGCGCGGCACCACCTGGCGCAGTGCACCGCCTGCTCCGCCCAGCTCGCCGAGCTGGAGCGGCGCTCCGCCACCGTCAGCGCGCTGATCGGCGAGCTGCCGGTGCAGCTGCCCGACTCCGGAAAGCGGGCCGTGGCGCTGGCCGCCATGGACCGCGCCCGCCTGCGCAGCTCGGCCACCGGCCCGCTCAGCGGCAGGGTGCTGCTGCGAGCGGCCGCCCTCTTCATGCTGGCGCTGCTGGGGGCGATGACCACGCAGCCCGGCCGTGCCTGGGTCTCCGACCGGGTGGAGGCGGTGGCCGGCGACAACCCGGGACCGCTGCTGGCGGGCGTCCTGCGCATGCTGGACGGCGACGAGCCGCCCCCGCCCGCCGCCGCCGCGCCGCCGCCCGTGGAGGCCGTGCGCACGCAGCGCCCGCCCGTCACGCCGCGGCAGCGCGTGCAGGTGCAGCCGCGCAGCACCGTGAGGCCCGGGACCACCGCGCCGGTGAAGTTCACCCCCCGCGGCCCGGAGGTGACGATCCGCTTCGAGACGCTGCAGCGCGGCGGCACGGCCACGCTCTGGCTGCGCGACGTGGAGGATGCCACCGCGGAGGTCACCAGCGGCCATCGCGGCGAGCGGATCGTGCCGGAGGAGGGCGGCGTCCGGGTGCGGAACCGCCCCAGCTCCCGCGCGCACTACATGCTCACCGTCCCCGTGTACTTCCGCTCGCTGCGCGTGCAGGTGGGCGATGGAAACGAGACGGTGATCCCCATCTCCAAGTCCAAGACGGACTGGATCTGGACGATCCCCCTGCAGGCGACCGCCGAGCCCTCGTCCACGGGCAGGGACCAGAACTAAGCCCTCGCCCGAACAAAATCCCCCTCCCCCAGGCAGTTTTGGGGGAGGGGGATGCGTCGCGGAGCGACGCTGGGGGTGAGGGCCCCCTACCGGCGCGTGCTGCTCATCCGCAGCTTGTACGCGCCGACGCCGCCCGCGCCCAGGGAGCTGGCGCGCACCACGTAGTCGCCGTCCTCCGGGAGGGTGACCTCGAGGTGCGAGTTGGTGCCGTCCGGCCCGTCGTCGTTGCTGGAGATCTCCTCGAAGCGGCCGTTCACCAGCCGCCCCACCGCCACCACCGTGTCGAACGCATCGGACGACAGGGTGATGGTCATCGGCTCGTCCTTGCGGCCGCGGAAGCTCCAGTAGTCGTACAGCGCGCCATCGTCGGCCTCGGCGTCGCCGTCCTCCAGCGAGCCTTCGATGTCCGTCTCCGGGCGAAGCGCCTGCGGGGTGGCGGGGCGGCTCGCCGGGCGCTCGGTCACCGTCAGCGTGTACGGCCCGGTGTCGCTCCCCACCGAGTTGGCGCGCAGCACGTACTCGCCCTCCTCGTCCAGCGTCACCCGCATCCGCGAGTTGGTGCCCTCGCCCGCGCCGTCGTCGTCCGTGGACTTGGAGACGAACTCGCCGCCCGTCATCCGCCCCAGGTTCAGAAAGGTGTCGAACGAGTCGGACTTCATCTCGATCGACAGGCGCTGCCCAGGCCGGCCGGTCAGGATGTAGCTGTCGTAGAAGGTGTCGTCGTCCTCCAGGATGGCGTCGGTTTCGGCAAGCGAGCCGGTCACCGTCTCGCCGATGCGGATGGGGCGGGGTGCGCCGGTGGAGGTGCGCGGCGCGTCGGCCAGGCTCAGCGTGAAGGCGCCCGTCTTCTCCGGGTCCAGCGACTGCGCCACCAGCAGGTAGGTGCCGGCGTCCTTGGGGGTGAATCGGATGCGCGCGTCGGTGTCGCCGCCGTGATCGTCGTCTTCCTTGAGGACGTCGGTGATGCCGCCCACGTTGCGCGCCACGCGCAGGTACGCGTCGAAGTCCTTGGAGCGCATGACGATGACGTACGGGCGCCCCGCCGCGGCCTCGAAGCGGTACACCTTGAAGCGGCCCCGCTCGGTGGGGGTGGGATCGGATTCCGAGAGCGTCCCGTTCACCGTCTGCCCCGGGCGGATGGCGGGGTGGTTGGCCTGCGCCACGGCGGGAGCCGCCGCGCCCGCCAGGAGGAGCGCCGCCACGGCGCCACGTCGAATCGCGTTCATCGTCTTCTCGTTCCGGGGGAAGTGGGTGGCGGCCTTGGGGGCCGCCGGTCGGGAATGGGTCACAGCCGCTCGACGACCAGGGTGTACGACCCCGTCTCGCCGCCGGTGAGGGTGTTCGCGCGGATCACGTACGTGCCGGCGCGCGGAAGGGTGATCTCCACCATCGCGTTGGTGCCGCCGCCGCCGTCGTCGTCGGTCTGGATGGATTCGAACTCCTCCCCCGTCCCCTGCCCGACCGAGAGGAAGGCGTCGAAGTCCGGCGAGCGCATGGTGATGCGCAGCCGTTCGCCCGCGCGGCCCTCGTACACGTAGGCGTCGTAGTAGGAGTCGTCGTCCGCCTGCGCGTCGCTGTCGGAGAGCTGGCCGCTGACGGTCTGGCCCACGCGGATCGCCTGCGCCCGCGGTGCCGGCGGAGGCGTGAAGGCGCGCAGGGCGACGGTGTACGCGCCCGTCTCGCCGCCCTCGAGCGAGTTGGCGCGGATGACGTACTCGCCGTCCTCCGGCAGCGTCAGCCGCACGCGCGCATCGCTCCCGCCGGCGCCGTCGTCGTCCGACTCCAGGACGTTCAGGTCGGTCCCGTTGAGCTGCCCCACCGACAGGTGCGCGTCGAAGGCGGTGGAGCGCATCACCACTTCGACCCGCTCGCCGCGGCGGCCGGTGAAGCTGAAGTGGTCGAAGTACGACCCGTCGCCCATCTTGGGGTCGGATGCGGCCAGCGCCCCGCTCACCGTCTGCCCCACCCGGATCGGCGTGGCGACGGCGGCCGGGGTGGGCGCGTCCTCGTCGTCCTCCTCCGCGCCCCCCGCTTCCGCGATCAGGGTGTACGCGCCCGTCTCCCCGTCGCTGAGCGAGTTGGCGCGGACGAGGTAGTCGCCGGCTTCCGAGAAGGTGATGGAGACCCGCGCATCGGTGCCGCCCGCGCCGTCGTCGTCGCTCTCGATCTGCTCGAACTCGCCGCCTTCCATGCGGCCGACCGCCAGGTACGCATCGAACGCGGAGGAGCGCAGGGTGAAGGTCACGCGCTCGCCCTGGCGTGCGCGAAAGGTGTACATGTCGTAGTGCGAGTCGTCGCCCGCCTTGGGGTCGGTGGCGGAGAGCTCGCCCTGCACCGTCTGCCCGACGCGGATGGGGGCCTGGGCGTGCAGCGGAAGCGCGAGGGCCAGGACGGCCCCTGCTGCCAGCAACGAAGTTCTGAGCATCGAGATCGGGATGTAGTGGTGAGCTCGGGCGGTGCGGAGGTGCCCGGTGGAGGAGGGTGCGTCGTCGGCAATCTAGCGTGCGGCGTAAGAAAGAAAAGGCTTCTCTCCGGCGGTTGGACGGGTGGCGGGCACCTTGGCGGTTGATGCGGATCGTTCGCCGCCAGTGTTTCGGTGCTTGCGGCGGGGTGGGGAGCGTCGGGGGGCACGGGCAGCCACGTGGGGCGGTCGTGGCAGGATGCACCACGCCCCGGACGGCCGAGGCTGTCCGGGGCGTGGCGGTTCTGGCGGTGAGGCGTGTTACGCGATCATCAGCAACGGGTCTTCGAGGTAGCTCTTGAAGGTGCGGAGGAACTCCGCGCCGGTGGCGCCGTCGATCACGCGGTGGTCGCAGGTGAGGGTGACGCGCATCCGCGGACGGATCTGCATCTCGCCGTCGACCGCCACGACCTTGTCCACCGAGGCGCCGATGGCCAGGATCGCGGCCTCCGGCGGGTTGAGCACCGCGGTGAACTCCTCGATCCCGAACATCCCCAGGTTGGAGATGGAGAAGGTGGAGCCTGTGTACTCCTCCGGCTTCAGCTTCTTCTCGCGGGCGCGCCCGGCGAGCTCCTTCACCTCGCGGCTGATCTCCGCCACGCCCTTGCGGTCGGCATCGAAGATCACCGGGGTGATGAGCCCCTCCTCCACCGCCACGGCCACGCCGATGTTGACGCGGTCGTTCATGCGGATGGTGTCGCCCTGCCACGAGGCGTTGACCCACGGGTGCCTGCGCAGCGCGCCCGCGACCGCGCGGATCACCAGATCGTTCGGCGAGACCTTGACCCCGTCCGCCGCGAAGCGCTCGTTGATGCGCCCCCGCATCTTCATCGCCTCGCCCATGTCGATCTCGACGGTGAGGTAGAAGTGCGGGACCGGGCCGCTCGACATGGAGAGCCGCTTGGCGATGGCCTTCCGCATCTGCGACACCGGCACGTCGCGCCCGCCGGCGGCCGGAGCTGCGGCCTGGGGCTGCGGCGCGGGAGCCGCGGCCTGCGGCTGGGCCGGCTGCTGCTGTCCGCCGCCCGCCTGCATCGCCGCCTCCACGTCGCGGCGGATGATGCGGCCGCCGGGACCGCTGCCGCGCATCGAGCCGACGTCCACCCCCGCGTCGGCCGCCATGCGCCGGGCCAGGGGCGACGCCTTCACCCGCCCGTCGCCGCCCGCGGGCGCGGCGCTCTCCGCCTGTGCGGCAGGAGCCGGAGTGGCGGCGGCGGGCTGAGCCGGAGCCTCTTCCGCCTGCGGAGCTGCGGGCTCCGGAGCGGGCGCGGCGGCTTCGGGAGCCTTTGCAGGTGCCGCCGGCGCGTCGCCGCCGCCGGTGAGCGCCGAGACGTCCTCGTCCGCCGCGCCGATGACGGCGATCACCACGCCGACGTTGGCCGTGTCGCCATCGCCGATCATCCGCTTGCGAAGGACGCCGGAGCCGCGCGCCACCAGCTCCATCGTGGCCTTGTCGGTCTCGACCTCGGCGAGGACGTCGCCTTCCTTGACCTCGTCGCCCTCGTTCTTGAGCCAGGTGCTGATCCGCCCCTCCTCCATCGTGGGGGAGAGGGCTTCCATGTAGACTTTCGTGGCCATTTCAGTCTCAGTTCAAAGTGCCTAGTGCCGAGTGCCTAGTGCCTAGTAGATGCGCCCGAGGTTACTAGGCACTTGGCACTCGGCACTGGGAACTTCCTTTATCTGTACAGCACCCGGTTCACCTTCTCCACCACCATCTCCGCGCTCGGCTTGGCGGCGCGCTCCATCGCCTTGGCGTACGGCATCGGCACGTCGGCCTGCGTCACGCGGAGGATGGGGGCGTCCAGCTCGTCGAAGGCCTCTTCCTGGATCAGCGCGGCCACCGTGGTCGTGATGCCGCCGAACGGCCATCCTTCCTCCAGCAGCACCACGCGGTTCGTCTTGGCGACCGTGCGCATGATCGACTCGGTGTCCAGCGGGCGCAGCGAGCGGAGGTCCAGCACGTCGGCCTGAATGCCATCCTTCTCCAGCTGCGCGGCCGCCTGCAGCGCCACGTGGATCATCTTGCCGTGCGTGATGATGGAGACGTCGCTCCCCTCGCGCTTCAGGTCCGCCACGCCCAGCGGGATGATGAAGTCGTCATCCTCGGGCACCTCGCCCTTGATGTTGTACAGCATCTCCCCCTCGAAGACGCACACCGGATCGTCGTCGCGGATGGCGGCCTTGAGCAGCCCCTTGGCGTCCGCCGGAGTGCCGGGTACCACCACCTTGACCCCCGGGTAGTGCGCCACCTGCGACTCCAGCGCTTGCGAGTGCTGCGCGCCAAGCTGCAGCGCCGCCCCGCTCGGCCCGCGAAAGGTGATGGGGATGTTGAACTGGCCGCCGCTCATGCTGCGCATCTTGCTGGCGGCGTTGAAGATCTGGTCGAACGCCAGGATCGCGAAGTTCCACGTCATGAACTCGATCACGGGCCGGATCCCCGTCATCGCCGCGCCGACGCCGAGACCCGCAAACCCGAGCTCGGTGATCGGCGTGTCCACCACGCGCAGCTCTCCGAACTGTTCAAGGAGTCCCTTCGATACCTTGTACGCGCCGTTGTAAACGCCCACCTCTTCCCCCATGAGGAAGACGTCGGGGTCGCGCTGCATCTCTTCAGCGAGCGCCTGGTTCAGGGCTTCGCGATAGGTAATGACCGCCATCTTCAGCGATTCCTCATGTCGAAGTACAGGCGTCCGTTGACGTTCTCTTCGGCGTAGATTTCGGTGTAGAGCTCGTCCACCGCGGGCTCGGGCGAGTTCTCGGCGAAGTCGGCGGCTTCCTCGGAGATCTGCTTGACCTCGGCGTCCATCTTCTCGAGCTCCTCCTGCGACAGGATGCCGGTGCGCGAGAGGAGGTCGGCGAAGATGCGGATGGGGTCCTTGGCCTTCTCGCGCTCCACGTCTTCCTTGGTGCGGTAGACGCCGGAGACGGGGTCGGACATGGAGTGGCCCACGAAGCGGTAGGTGCGCGCCTCGATGAGCGTGGGGCCCTCGCCCGCGCGGGCGCGGTCGTGGGCTTCCTTGGCCACGCGGTACATGTCCAGCACGTCCATGCCGTCCGCCACGGCGGAGTTCATGGCATAGGCCGTGGCCTTCTGCGAGATGTCGTAGAGCGACGAGGCGCGCTCCCACGCCGTCCCCATCCCGAAGCGGTTGTTCTCCACGATGGTCACCAGCGGGAGCTTCCAGAGCGCGGCCATGTTCAGCGACTCGTGGAAGGCGCCCTGGTTGACGGCCGCCTCGCCCAGATACACCTGCATGACGCGGTCTTCCTGGCGGTACTTGATCTTCCACGCCACACCCAGCGCCAGCGGCACCTGCCCGCCCACGATGCCGTGGCCGCCCAGGTAGTTGTGCTCGGCGCTGAACATGTGCATGGAGCCGCCCTTCCCCTTGCTGCAGCCGTCGGCGCGGCCGTACAGCTCGGCCATCACGGCGCCGGGGGTGATTCCGCACTGCAGCGCATGGACGTGCTCGCGATAGGCCGTCATCACGTAGTCGTCCTTGCGCAGCGCGTGGATGGCGCCCACCGCCACCGCCTCCTGCCCGATGTACAGGTGGCAGAAGCCCCCGATCTTGCCCAGGGCGTAGCTTTCCGCCGTCTTCTCCTCGAAGCGGCGCGCCAGGAGCATGTCCCACATCATCTTGCGGAGCTGCTCCGGCTCCAGCCCCTGCATGCGCTCTTCGTCGCTGAGCTGCGGCTTCTCCGACTGCTGCCAGGCGCGGTCGGGTCCGGGCTCGCCGCTGGGCGTCGTCTGCGCCTCGGCCGCTTCGGACGCGGGGGCCGCCTGGTCTTCGCGCGGCGCGGGGGCGGTCATGGTCTTCGTCTCAGGCATCGTTGATCTCTATCAGGGACTGCTCGGGTTCGTGGAGCTCTCTACATCTCGGAACAGCCCGGGAGAGATCTCCACCATGTCTCCAGGGATGACCCTGGGTCCGCCCACCACGAATCCATACTCCTCGAGGTCTTCGGGGCGCGGCTCCCCCGTGACCGGATCCAGCTCCAGGTTCCAGAACTCCCATCGTGCTTCGCTCCACTCCTCGAGCTTCCAGTACTCGTCCAGCGTGAGGATGCGCATCTCGCCAGTCCGCTTCGCGATCGCGATTCCGATCACGGTCTCGCTCATCGGGCCTCCTGCGTGGACGATGCCTCCTCTGGCTCGGCCGGGAACACGCGCTCATAGATGTCCGCCATCTGGAGCACGCACCCGATGGACTCCATCTCAATGGATGCGTCCAGACCCTCCGTTGGATCGAACTCCCAGATTTGCTGCTCCTCCCCCGAGCGGCGATAACGATGCACGAGCGGCTCCGTCTGCGACACGAGCAGGTAGTCTCTCAGCGAGGGGATACGCCTGTACATATCCCATTTCTCACCGCGGTCGTAGGCGGCGGTCGAGGGAGAAAGCACCTCGAACACCACGACCGGGTTCAGTAACGTGTCGTGCTCGTCATCTTCGAGCTGGGTGCCGCCGCAGGCGACCACCACGTCCGGATACACGTAATTGCCTTTCAACGGGATGCGAACCCGTATCCCGTGCGAAAATATCTCACAGGGACGGCCACGCAGCAGCCCGTGGAGCAATCCAGTGACGTTGGTAACGAGCAGGCCGTGCTCGCGACTCGCGCCGGTCATCGCCCGAATTTCGCCATTCACGTACTCATTCGGTACGTCGGAGGCGCGATCGAACGCCAGGTACTCCTCTGGCGTCACGCGAGTCGCGGGGGCGGCGGCGGGGAGCATGGCGCTACAGGCTCCCGAGCTGCACGAGGGCGGCGGCGGGGCGCACCGGGGGCGCTCCGATGGCGCGCAGGGCGGCTTCCGCGGGGTCGATGACGACGGCGGAGTCCACGTCGGCCTCCAGGATCTCGGTGATGGTGCCGGGGCCCTGCGCCTCGATGGTGCGCGCCTGCTCCTTGGCGTGGTACGACGAGCGAACCAGCGGCCCGCTCTCCACGTGCCCGAAGCCCAGCTCCCGCTCGCCGATCTCCTTCCACTGGCGGAACTCGTCGGGCGTCACCCAGCGGTCGAGCGGGACGTGGTGCTGCGAGGGCCGCAGGTACTGCCCCAGCGTGAGCACGTCCACCGACGCGTCGCGCAGGTCGCGCATCGACGTGTAGATCTCCTCCTCCGTCTCACCCATCCCCAGGATGATGGCGCTCTTGGTGAGCTGCCGCGGGTTCATGCGCTTGACGGCGCCCAGCATCGAGATGGAGCGCCAGTAGCGCCCGCCCGGCCGCAGGTGCTTCGACAGCCGCTCCACCGTGTCGATGTTGTGCGCCAGGATCTCGGGCCCGGCGTCGACCACGATGCGCAGCGCCGTCTCGTTCCCCTTGAAGTCGGGGACGAGCACTTCCACCGTGCACCCCGGCTGGCGCGCGTGGATCTGGCGGATGACCTCCGCGTAGATCTCGGCGCCGCCGTTCTTGAGCTCGTCGCGGTTCACCGAGGTGACGACGGCGTGCTCCAGCCCCATCGTCACGACGGAGTCGGCGACGCGGCGGGGCTCGTCCTCGTCCAGCTCGGTGGGGAGGCCGTGGGCGACCGCGCAGTACTTGCACGCGCGGGTGCATACGTCTCCCAGGATCATGAAGGTGGCGGTGCCGCTCTCCCAGCACTCGCCGATGTTGGGGCAGTGGGCCTCCTCGCACACGGTGTGGAGGCCCTGATCGCGCATGAGCTGCTTGAGGCGCAGGTAGTTGGGGCTTCCCGGCGCGCGGACCTTGAGCCACTCGGGCTTGCGCGCGCGGTGCTCCAGCGGCTGCTGTCCCTCCAGCAGGGGAACGTTCACCGTCCCCTTGCTCTTTACGACCCCGTTGTCCTTGCCCTGCGGCGCGTACCCGCGGGTTCCCTGCTGGGGTGCTTCGACGCTCATCTATCCCTCTCGCCCTTCGCGTTTTGCGCTCTCTCGTCATGCGAGGCCGGGCGACGCGCGCCCAAGCCCCCAATTGTACCCCGCTGTGCCGATTTGGGCAAACGGGGGAGGGAAGTGCGTGAGTGCGTTAGTGCGTGAGTGCGCTCGAGGCGGCGCCGTTTGTCATCCTGAGGGAGCCGCCCCGTCGGATGTCCGCGGCACACCGAACCGTGGGCGGCGACGAAGGATCTAGCCGGAGCGGCAAGAGGACGGCGTTTACGGGCGATCCTCTCGGCACGCGCAGTAGATCCTTCGCTCCGCGCCACACGCCTGCGCACGGGCGAGGGCGGAGACGCGCGTCGCTCAGGATGACAGAATGTTGTGGCCGCCGCACTCACGCACTCACGCACTCACGCACTTCTTCACCCCCCGTTCCCCTCCCCAAGCCCATGCTCGCGAAGCTTCCGGGCCAGCGTGGGACGCGAGATGTCGAGGATGCGGGCGGCGGCGCTGCGGTTGCCGCGCGTGAGGCCAAGCGTGAGCGCCACGGCTTCGCCCTCCACGCGCTCCAGCGTCTTGCCCTCGGCGGGGATGTGGATGACGGCGGCCGGCGGAGACGACGTGTTGGAAAGGCCGGAGCGCGCGGTGCGGTGCAGGACGATCAGGTGCTCGGCACGGATGACCTCGTCGCCGGCGAGCTGGGCGGCGCGCTCCACCACGTGCCTCAGCTCGCGCACGTTGCCCGGCCAGGGGTGCGCCTCCAGCGCGGCGAGCGCCTCGTCGTCCAGCGTCATCTCCATTCCGCGCTCGGCGGCGGGGCCGCGCAGGAAGAGCTCGGCCAGGATGCGGATGTCGCCCGGACGGTCGCGGAGCGGGGGGAGATCCACGCGCGCCGGCGACAGCGCGGCCAGCAGCTCGGGGTCCAGCGTCCCGGCCTCCAGCGACACTTCCGGCGGGGCGGATGCGGCCACGATCACGCGGCACTGCACCCGCACGGGCGAGTCGCCGCCCTCGCGGACGATGGTGCGCTCGCGGATGGCCGCGGCCAGGCGCTGCTGGAGCGGAAGCGGGAGGCGCGTGACGTCGGAGACGAACAGCGTGCCGGCACCCGCCAGCTCGATGAGGCCTCGGCGCGGGGGCGGCGCATCGGCCATGAGCGACGGATGGGTGCCGAACAGCTCCGCCGCCAGGAGAGGCTCAGGGACGGCGGCGCAGTCGAAGGGGAGAAAGGGATCGTATGGCGCCGCGGAGTAGTGGATGCCGCGCGCCAGCAGCTCCTTTCCCGTGCCCGCCTCCCCCGCCAGGATCACCCCCGAGGCCCCGGACGCCACCGCCGCGCAGGCTCGCTCCACCGCGTCCCGCATCGGTGGGCTCTCTCCCACGATGGCCTGGCCGCCGAGGGCCAGGAGCCCGTCCGTGCTTTCCGTTTCGCCGTCGCTCATCGCCCCTCGTGCCGGTGTTCCGTGCGGGTCGCCGCGCGCCGGGGCGGCAAGAAGCGCGCCCCCTGAGCCGACTTCCGCCGCAACTCATTCGCGAGTCCGAGGCTCGGATGCTGACGCGGACGGCATCCCGCCGCATCCGGCCCGGGCGGTTGAAGCCGCGGCTCGGAAAACAAAGCCCGCGTTCGCACGGTCATCGCCCAACGCTGGGTGCAAGAGTCCGCTTCATCGGCCTTCCCGCAGTTCAGACGGGGGATTCATTCATCCCCCCGCAACATCCGGCGAAGGAGCGTCCGCTGGACTAGCCCCTTCAGTTCGGACAGCCCGCGCGCGAGCTGTGGTGCCGGTAGAGGATCCCCCAGATGATGGTCGAGACCTTTCCCCTCGAATCGATTTCCAGGCTGATCAGCCCGGAGTCGTCCTTGAGCTGGGTCGCCGCCCCGGCGTCGTCCGGCGCGCTGACCAGATAGGTCTCCTGGTTCGAGTAGTCGCCCGTGCCCGCCGCGCAGAACGCGAAGTGCACCGGGTGAAGCGGTACTCCCAGCGCCGCGGCCACACTCTCCGGATCGTTGTCGTCGGGGGCGAGCATGAGGCGATGGACCGAATCCCCCTGAGCGAACGCCATCAGCGAGCCGGGCACCACCGATACGTCGTACCCCCAATGGTACTGAAGGACGGGATCGGTCGCGCCGGCGGGCTGGTCCCCTGCGGGTCTGCTTTCTTTCGGCTCGCCGAACCGTTGGATAACCCTGGGAAGCGAACCCTTGCCCGAGATGAGCCGGGCGATCTCCTCGGCCTTGCTCGCCCCGCTCGGCGGTGTCACCGCCGGGGGAGGGAGCGCCGGCCGCGCCTCCTCCGTGACCTGCGCCGGCTGCGATTCCACATCCGGCGAGCAGGCCGCGACGAGCGCGATAATGATCGCCGGAGCATAGCGAGTCGCCACGGGCGCTCGACGAAGGAACCCACGTTCCTTTTCCATTGACCACCACCTGATGGGAAGAGAGGAGCCGATCACGAAGTCCCGGAGCAGCGGCCCGGCGCGGATTACTTCAAAAATACCTGCGCAACCCCTTCCAAGTCACGTGTGGCGATCGGAAAGTCGTCGTCAGCGAGAGAGCGAAGCCGCGGACGCCGAGGCTGCAGGCCGTGCCGGCCCGATTGCTCGGGCCTAGGCTACCTCATCTTCTTCATGATCGTCTTTGCCGTGCGGATCACCATCCCGCGCGGCGACACGCGCACGACGTAGGTGCTGAGGCGGTTGACGAGGCCGGGAGTGATGGTGCGCTGGCCGCGTTCGAGCGCGCCCAGCGCGGCCGCGACCACCTGCTGCGGCGTGCGCAGCCCCACGGGATTGTCGCCGAAGACGGTGCCGGCCACGTCCTGGAACTCCGTGGCGACCGGGCCGGGGTTGAGGGTGACGACGCGCACGCCCGCCTCGCGGTTCTCCTCCGCCAGCGCCTCGGAGAGGGCGACGACGAAAGCCTTGCTGGCGGCGTAGGCGGCCAGGTAGGGGATCGGCTGGTAGCCGGCGATGGAGGCGACGTTGATGATGCCGCCCCTGCCACGCGGGCGCATGTCGCGCACGGCGAAGTGGGCCAGCTCCAGCAGCGACGTACAGTTGACGCGCACCATCTCCGTCTGCCGCTCGGCGGGGAGCTCGTCGAAGCGGCCCTTGAGCCCAAAGCCGGCGTTGTTCACGAGCAGGTGGAGGGGCCGCCCGTCGCTCGCCTCCAGCCAGAGCACGCCGGCGGCGCCGGGCTTCGCCAGGTCCACGGGCACGACGGCCGTCTCCACGCCGTGCTCGGAGCGGAGTGCGGCGGCCAGCGCCTGCAGCCGGTCCTCGCGGCGCGCGGCGAGGACAAGATTCATCCCCCGCCGCGCCAGCGCCCGCGCGAACTCCTCGCCGATGCCGGAGGACGCACCCGTGACCAGCCCCCAGCGCCCGCGGTACTCCCACACTCCACCCATCCCGTCCTCCCCCTCATGGCGGCTGCTTCGGCACCCTATCGTTGGCGCGTTGCAAGAACTGGTGCGGGGCGGAGATCTACTGAATGGCCTCACGCGGAGACGCGGAGCCGCAGAGGAAGAGTTCACAGAGTTCTCTCTGCGTCTCCGCGCCTCCGCGTGAGCCCTGCTGTTGAGACGTATGGTTATGCACGCAACCGGTTGACCATTCAAGAAAACGGGATTATATTCTACGCAATGAATGGATTCTCTCGCGTCCGGGTTGGAGTACTGGGCGCAACCGGCTACGCGGGTCAGGAGGCGGTACGGCTCCTGACCAAGCACCAGGGGGCGGCCCTCGCCCTCGCAAGCTCTCAGAGCGATGCGGGGGCGATGCTGTCCCGGGCGGTGCGCGGCGCTCCCGATCTGGCGATGGTGCGGCTGGAGGATGCGAAGCTGGACGGTTGCGACGTGGTCCTCTCCTGCCTGCCACACGGCGAGTCCGCGCGCTGGGCGGAGCGGGCGCGCGAGGCTGGGGCCAAGGTGGTGGATCTCTCGGCCGATCTGCGCGTGCCGGGCGATGAGACGCCGGAGTGGGCGTGCGGGGCGGTGTACGGACTCCCCGAGCTGCACCGCGAGCGGATCCGCGGCGCGGACGTGGTCGCGAACCCGGGGTGCTATCCCACGGCCGCGCTCCTGGCGCTGGCGCCGCTGCTGTGCGCCGGGAACGTGGCCGGGCCGGTGATCGTCAACGCCGCGTCGGGGGTCACGGGGGCCGGGCGATCAGCGAAGCGCGAGTACCTTTTTGCCGAGGTGGCGGAGGACTTCCGCGCCTACGGGCTGGGCAACACGCACCGCCACCTCGCCGAGATGCGCGACCAGGCGGCGCGGATGAACGGCGGCACGGCGCCGGAGCTCGTCTTCACGCCCCACCTCCTCCCAGTTCGGCGCGGCATCCTGGAGACGATCTACGTCACCCTTCGCGAGCCGCTGGACGATCCGGCGGAGCTGTGGCGGTCCGCGTACGCCGCGGAGCCCTTTGTGGAAGTGATGGATCGGGCGCCCACGCTGGCGGACGTCGTCGGCAGCAACCGCGTCGCCATCGGGGTGACGGCAGTGGCCGGGGTCTCGGCGCCGATGCTGACCGTGGTGGCGGCGATCGACAACCTGGTCAAGGGCGCGGCAGGGCAGGCCATCCAGAACGTGAACCTGATGTTCGGGCTGGACGAGACGGAGGGGCTGCTGTGAGCGTCGCCGTCATCAAGCTGGGCGGCAACGAGGTGGACGACCGCGAGTGGCTGGCGCGGCTCGCCGATGCGGTCGCCGCGCGCGCGGGGCAGGCGGTGCTGGTACACGGCGGCGGCAAGGAGGTCACCGCACTGCAGCGGGCGCTCGGCGCGGAGCCGGAGTGGCGCGATGGCCTGCGCGTGACCAGCGACGAAGGGATGCGCGCCGTCGCCATGGTCCTCTCCGGGCTCGTCAACAAGCGGATCGCCTCTGCGCTCCTGACGGCGGGCGTAGACGCGGTGGGGATCTCCGGCGAGGACGGCGCGCTGCTGGAAGCCGACGTGGCGCGCGGCGGGGCGATGGGGCGCATCGGCGAGGTGCGGCGGGTGAGGAGCGCGCTCCTCCACGGCCTCCTCGCGCAGGGATTGGTGCCCGTGGTATCGCCGGTGTCGCGCGGGCCGGACGGGCGGGCCCTCAACGTCAACGCGGACGACGCGGCGGCCGCGGTGGCTGCGGCGATGGGGGCCGGCGAGCTCCTCTTCGTCTCCAACGTCCCCGGCGTGCTGGCGGGCGGCGCGGTGGTCGGCGCGATCGGCGCGGACGAGGTGGAGGCGCTGATCGCGGACGGCACCGCGGCGGGTGGGATGGCCCCCAAGCTCCGCGCGGCCGCGCGGGCGGCGGGCGGGGTCGGGCGGGTGAGGATCGGCGGGGTGGAGATGCTGGGCGACGAGACCGCGGGGACCCGCGTGCACGCCGCCCGGACGGAAGCGGGGGCAACCCCGGGAGGAGCGTGGAGATGACCACAGCGGCGATGTCCACCGGCAGCAGCGCGCTCTTGGGCGTGTACCGTCCGGCGGGGCCCGTCTTCGTGTCCGGCGAGGGGTGCTGGCTGATCTCAGAGGAGGGCGACCGCTTCCTGGACTTCACCAGCGGCATCGCGGTGAACGCCCTGGGCTACGGCGACCCCACGGTGGCCGACGCCATCCGCGCCGCGCTGGACGCCGGGGTGATCCACACCTCGAACCTCTTTCGCACGCGCCCCGCCGGTGAGCTGGCGGAGTGGCTGGTGGAGCACTCGTTCGCCGACCGCGCCTTCTTCTGCAACTCCGGCGCGGAGGCCAACGAGGGCGCCCTCAAGTTCGCGCGCCGCTGGGCCCGCGCCGAGGGCCACGAGGACCGCACCGACGTCATCGCCTTCCGCGGCTCCTTCCACGGGCGCACGATGGGCGCGCTCGCCGCGACCGACCGCCCCGCGTACCAGGCGCCCTTCCTCCCGCTGATGCCGGGGGTGCACTTCGCCTCGGTTGGCGACGTGGACGGCGTGAAGGCGCTGCTGGCCGGCGGGCGCGTGGCCGCGATCATCATCGAGCCGGTGCAGGTGGAAGGCGGCGTCCTCCCGGTGCCCCCCGCCTTCCTCCAGGCGCTGCGCACGATGTGCTACGAAGCGGGCGCGCTCCTGGTCTTCGATGAGGTGCAGGTGGGGTTGGGCCGCACCGGGACGCTGTGGGCGCACGAGCAGGCCGGCGTCACCCCCGACCTGATGACGCTGGCCAAGCCGCTGGCTGGCGGGCTCCCGATGGGCGCGGTGCTGCTGACCGAGCGGGTGGCGGCGGCGCTGCAGCCGGGGGACCACGGCACCACCTTTGGCGGCGGGCCGCTGGTGGCGAGCGCCGCCCTGGCCGCCTGCAAGAAGATCGGCGACGCGGAGTTCATGGCCGAGGTGCGGCGCAAGTCGCACGAGCTGGCGAACGGGCTGGGCGCGCTGGCGCTCAGCAACCCCAAGGTCCGCGACGTTCGCGGCGCGGGGATGGTGTGGGGCGTGGAAGTGGAGGGCAGTGCCGCCGACGTGGTGGCGCGCGCCCTGGAAGCCGGTCTGCTGCTCTGCACCGCGGGCACGAACGTGGTGCGCATCCTCCCGCCCCTCGTGGCCTCGGACGACGAGCTGCGGCGCGGGATCGACATCCTGGACGAGGTGCTGTGATGAATACTGCAGTGCGCAGTGCCGAGTGCCCGGTGCCCAGTGGGTACGGCCCGGTGGCGGTACCCGACCAGGCCCAGGTAATCGTGCGCCCCGCGCTCCTTCCGGACGTGGCGCAGATCGAGGTGCTGATCAACGGCTTCGCGGACAAGCAGCTGATGCTGCACAAGACGACGGTGCAGCTCGCCCGCACCTTTCGCGAGTTCGTGGTTGCGCTGGACGGCTCCGGCAAGCTGCTGGGCTGCGCCGCCCTCCGCGTCTACACGCCGCAGCTTGCCGAGCTTGCCTCTCTGGCCGTCGACGAGTCCGCGCACGGCATGGGCGTCGGCCGCAAGCTCGTCGCCGCCGTCGAGGAGGAGGCCGCGCGCCACGGCATCGGCACCGTCTTCGCCCTGACGCTGCAGGACGTCTTCTTCCACAAGCAGGGCTACCGCACGGTCCCCAAGGAGATGTTCCCCCTCAAGGTCTGGGCGGACTGCCGAGGCTGCGCCAAGCTGGAGAAGTGCGATGAGATCGCGGTGGTGAAGGAACTTTAGTGCGTGAGTGCGTGAGTGCGTTAGTGCGCTTGCACCCTCCCTTGTTATCCTGAGGGAGCCCGCCCAACGCCGGCGCGACCCGTACGCCCGCGGCGACCGAAGGATCTAGCCGGCGAAGCAGGAGGACGGCGGCGCACCACGAACCTCTCGCCCCGCGCAGTAGATCCTTCGCTCCGCGCCAAAGGTTGGAGTACACGCACAGACCGGCGAAGCGCGTCGCTCAGGATGACAAAGTGGAGCGAGCACGAATGCACGCCACCGCCCCTCCCCCAGGTGGTTTTTGGGGAGGGGCAGCGAGGAACGAGCGGCCGCCCGCACCAACGCACCACGAAGCCGAGCCAAAACTCGCCCGAGCTTACCCATACAGGAGACCGCCCCAATGCCCAAGCAAACCATCGTCCTCGCCTACTCCGGCGGACTCGACACCTCCATCATCGTGCCCTGGCTTCGCGAGAACTACGACGCCGAAGTCATCTGCGTGGCGGGCGACGTGGGGCAGGGGGACGAGCTGGACGGCGTGCACGCCAAGGCGATCGCGTCCGGGGCGAAGGAGTGCTTCATCGAGGACCTGCGCGAGGAGTTCCTCACCGGCTTCGTGTGGCCGACGCTCCGCGCGGGGGCCATCTACAACCGCAAGTACCTCCTGGGCACCTCGATGGCGCGCCCCATCATCGCGCAGCGGCAGGTGGCCGTGGCGCAGAAGATCGGCGCCACCGTCCTCTCGCACGGGTGCACGGGGAAGGGGAACGACCAGGTGCGCTTCGAGCTCACCTACGCCGCCCTCGCGCCGGAGATGAAGGTGATCGCCCCCTGGCGCGAGTGGGACATCCGCTCGCGTGAGGACGCGCTGGACTACGCGGCCCTGCACAACGTCGCGGTGACGGCCACGCGCGAAAAGATCTACTCCCGCGACCGTAACATCTGGCACGTGAGCCACGAGGGCGGCCCGCTGGAGGACCCCAACTACGAGCCCACCGAGGACCTCTTCCTCCTCACGCGCTCGCCCGAGGACGCGCCCGCGAAGGCGGAGTACGTCACGATCACCTTCGAGGCCGGCGACCCGGTAGCAGTCGATGGCGAGGCGCTCGCGCCGGTCGCGCTGCTGGAGCGGCTCAACGAGATCGGCGGCCTGCACGGCGTGGGGCGCATCGACCTGGTGGAGGACCGGCTGGTGGGGATGAAGAGCCGCGGCGTCTACGAGACCCCGGGCGGCACCCTGCTGTACGCCGCGCACTCGGAGCTGGAGCAGATGGTGCTGGACCGGCGCACGCTTGCACTCAAGGACGCGCTCGCCCCGCGCTACGCGGACCTGGTGTACGAGGGCCGCTGGTGGACCACCGAGCGCGCGGCCATGGACGCGCTGGTGGACGTGACGCAGCAGCGCGTGACGGGCGACGTGCGCCTGAAGCTGTACCGGGGCACGCACACCATCGCGGGCCGCACCTCGCCCTACTCGCTGTACGACGAGCGCTTCGTCACCTTTGGCGAGGACGACGTCTACAACCAGGCGGACGCGGCGGGCTTCATCCGCCTCTACGGCCTCCCCATGCGCGTCGCCGCGCTGAAGGAGCAGGCGACAGCCGCGCCGCCGCTGGGCATCACGCGGCTGGCGGGCGATCTGGCGGCGGACTGAAGGGCAGTGCCGAGTGCCCAGTGCCAGGTGCCCAGTAACTTCGGGCGCGGCACTGGGCACCAGGCACTGGCACTAGGCACTTGTCACCCAAGCCGGGGACCGAACCAATGCTCGCATCCGCCACCAAGCCCGACCCCACGCCCAAGCCCAAGCTCTGGGGCGGCCGCTTCGCCGCGGAGCCGGCGCCCGAGATGGACCGGCTCAACCGCTCCCTTCCCGTGGACCTCCGCCTGTGGCGCGAGGACGTGGCGGGGAGCCAGGCGTGGGCCTCGGCCATCGCCGCGGCGGGGGTCATCACCCACGCGGAGTGGCTGCGGCTGCAGGCGGGGCTGGATGCCGTGGCCGCCCGCCTGGAGGGCTGGTCCGCCGACGACTGGCGCGCCGCGCACGACGAGGACGTGCACTCCCTCGTCGAGCGCCTCCTGTACGAGGAGGCCGGCGACGTGGCCGGGAAGCTCCACACCGGCCGCTCGCGCAACGACCAGGTCGCCACCGACTCGCGCCTCTGGGCGATGGGCGCGATTGCGCGGCTGGACGCGGCGGTCCGCGAGCTCCAGCGCGCGCTCCTGGAGCAGGCGGAGGCACACCGCGGCACGGTGATGCCGTCGTACACGCACATGCAGCGCGCGCAGCCGGTCTCGGCGGCGCACTGGTTCCTGTCGCACGCATGGCCGCTGGCGCGCGACCGCGAGCGTCTGGCGCAGGCGCGCGACCGCGTGGCCGTGCTGCCGCTGGGGTCGGGTGCCATCGCCGGGTGCCCGTTCCCCGTGGACCGGGTGCTCCTCAAGGAAACGCTCGGCTTCCACGCCGTCTCACCCAACTCCATCGATGCGGTGGCGGACCGCGACTGGGTGGCGGAGCTCCTCTTCGTGGGCGCCACGGTCGGCATGCACCTGTCGCGGCTGGCAGAGGACCTGGTGGTGTTCGGGTCGCAGGAGTGGGGCTTCGTGCGCTTCTCGGACCGCTTCAGCACCGGCTCGTCGCTGATGCCGCAGAAGCGCAACCCGGACGCCATGGAGCTGGCGCGCGGCAAGTCGGGGCGCCTCATCGGCAACCTGACGGGGATCCTTACCGTGCTGAAGGGGCTCCCCTCCGGCTACAACAAGGACCTGCAGGAAGACAAGGAAGCGCTCTTCGACACGTTCGACACGCTCGAAGCGCTTCTCCCGGCCGTCGCGGGCACGGTGCGCACGCTGGAGCTGAACGCCGAGCGCTGCGCCGCCGCCGTCGATGCCGGCATGCTCGCCACCGACCTGGCCGACTTCCTGGTCCGCCACGGGATGCCGTTCCGCGAGGCCCACGGCGCCGTCGGACGCCTGGTGCGCACCGCCGAGGAGACGGGGTGCTCCGTGGACGAGCTGGACCCGGCGATCTTCCTCGAGGTCTCGCCCCATTTCGCGGATGCGGACTTTGCGCACCTCTTCTCCCCCGCCGCCTCCCTCGCCGCCCGCGCCGGCATCGGCGGCACCGCACCGGACGCCGTGCGCGAGCAGATCGCGTCGCTTCGCCAGGTGCTGTAACGGCGAGGCCTCACGCAGAGGCGCAGAGACGCAGGAGAGAACGGCAAAGGCGCGGAGGCACGGAGATGACCATCTCTCCGTGCCTTTGCGTCTTTCGTGGGAGAGCGGTGCGGCGCGCGTGAGATTTGCACCGTCCGCGTGTTTCGTATTTCGTTGCACCGCAACCCGCCCGCGTCCATGACGAACCCCCGCGCCATCCTCCCCGACCCACGCCTCACGGCGCGGATCCTACGTACCGCGCCGCTCCTGTACACGGAGGGCGCGGATCCCGAGCTGGACCGGCCGGCCCACGTGCGCGCGGGATCGGGGATCGCGTGGGTGGGCGAGCGGCTGGCGGTGGTGCAGGACGATGCCGCGTTCCTCGCGCTCGTCGATCCCGCCACCGTGGAGGTGCGGGCGATCGCGCTGGAGGCGGCGGAGGGCGGGGTGCGCCAGTTCGACGACGGGCGCGGCAACAAGCACCTCAAGGCGGACCTGGAGGCGTGCGTCACCGTGCCGCACGACGGCGCAGAGGTGCTCCTCGCCTTCGGCTCCGGGTCAACCGAGAAGCGCGAGCGTGTGCTGGTGGCGCGCCGCCTGAACACCGCCGAGCCCGCGGTGGAGATGGTGGATGCGTCTTCGCTCTACGCACTGCTCCGCGCCGAGCGGCGCTTCAGCGGGAGCGAGATGAACATCGAGGGTGCCGCGCTGGTCGGGAACGTGGTGCGCCTCTTCAACCGCGGCAACGGCGCCGCGCGCGACGGGTACCAGCCGGTCGATGCCTCGTGTGATCTCCCGCTCGCCGCGATCCTCGCATACCTGGGCGACCCCTCCGGCCCGCCGCCCGCCCCGGAGAACGTCGTCCAGCACCACCTCGACGCGATCGACACTCTCCGCCTCGGCTTCACCGACGCGACGGCGCGCGGCGGCACCGTGTACTTCAGCGCCGCCGCGGAGGACTCACCCGACGCGACTCGCGACGGGCGCGTGGCCGGCTCGGTGCTCGGTGTTCTGGACGAAGAGGGAGGCCGCTGGACGCTGCTCGTGGACGCCGCGGGCGCGCCCTTTGACGGCAAGGTGGAGGGAATCGCCTTCTGGCGCGATCACCCCCACCGTCTCTGGGCCGTCGTCGACGCCGACGATCCCCAGCGGCCCTCGGAACTATGCGAGATCGAGCTAATCGGGGACTGGCCGGCGTAGGGGACTACCAAGACAGCAGGGGAAACACGTTTGACGCTAGCCGGGTCGATGACTAAGTCCGATAGAGGAGGATTCCGAAAAACCCTCGATCCACTCTCTCTCATCCTTCTTCGATCGCCCTGCTGATCTCGTCCGCCTCTTCATCGGTCCAGATCCCCGCGAACCGCAGCAAATCGCTCCCAGGCTTCAACCCGATCGGTTCCCCGCTGATCTGGCGGATGTAGCCCAGTACCCGCTCCTGGTCCGCGGGTGTGAGTGCCGCCAGCCGCTCGTGGATCTCCTTCTCCTGCGTCGTCATCCCCACCCCCCGGTTGCAAGTTCGCGAACCCGATCCTATAGGGAAGATACGCGCGAATCAGGTTCCGGGCTGATTTGCGCAGCTCGCCGCGAAGAGGGGGCGCCGATGGCAGCTCGTCATGTGAAACCGAGCTTACCACGACAGCAGGGACAGCGCGTCGACGTCGCGGAAGTGCGCGTCTCTCGTAGCGAGCGTGAGGTCGTGCTGCTGTGCAAGGGCGGCGATCCAGATGTCATTGGCAGGAATGGGGCGCCCTTTCCGCCTCAGTGCATGCCTGATTTCACCGTAGAAGCGGGCGGTCACCAGGTCGCAGGGGAGCACCTCATTCGTGATGGCGAACCGTTCGATACGCGCGAGCTCGGCAGCACGCCGGTTCGCCCGCTCCGCACCGAAGAATAGCTCCCCCAACGCGATGCTCGGCACGTAAGCCCGCGTCGAGCCAGAGACGACGCCCTGGGCTTCGCGGCTACCGGCGAGGATGTCTACGAGGATGCTTGTGTCGAGGAGAAGCTCACCAGCCATCGGGATCCACGCACCTGCACTCCTCCTCGATCGCCTTCCACATCTCCGCGCCTTCCTCGGGGGTCCAAATTCCGAAGAAGGGTTTGAGGGCTTCACCCGGAACGCCCTCTGGCTTCCCATCGGAGGGGAGGCAACCAGCCGCGATCGCATCCCTGAACGCGCGAGCGGTTCCATCGGCGACCACAGGCGACTTCGTATCTGCGTGGCGTGGCTCGCCGTTCAACTCGCGCGCGTAGTCCAGGAGCGCCTGCCGCCGGATGGGGCTCAGCTTCGCGAGCCGCGCGAGAATCTCCTCCTCCAGTGCCGCCATCCGATCGTCCCCTGGGTGCCTCACGAGCTGCGATCCTATAGGGAAGATACGCGCGAAAGGGAATCAGGTTCCCGGCTCACCAGCACTGGTCGGCGGCGAGGAAGGTGCCGGCGGCGGCTTCGTCCAGAGGGGGGGAGAAGAGGTAGCCCTGGGCGTACTGGCAACCCAGACGGCGCAGGTCGGCGAGGGTGTCTTCGCGCTCCACGCCCTCGGTAACGACGGCGACGCCCAGGGCGTGCGCCATGGCCACGATGGTGCGCACCAGGTGCGGGCTCTCGGCGCCGGCGTCGGGGCCCAGGAACGAGCGGTCGATCTTGATGGCGTCCAGCGGGATGCGGTGCAGGTACGAGAGCGACGAGTACCCCGTGCCGAAGTCGTCCAGGTAGAGCTGCACCCCGAACTCCTTGAGGCGGCGCATGGTCTCGGCGACTTCGGCGGTGAGCTGGAGGACGATGCTCTCGGTGATCTCCAGCTTCAGCGTGCCCGGCGCGATCCCCGAGCGGCGCAGCGCCTCGCCCACCCGCGCCGCGACGTCTGAGTGGGTGAACTGGCGGGCTGACAGGTTGACGGCCATCGTCAGCCGCTCGCACCCCGGTCGGTCCTGCCAGCGCCGCAGGGTGGCGCACGCCTGCTCCAGCACGTACAGCCCCAGCGGCAGGATCAGCCCCGTCTCCTCGGCCAGGGGGATGAAGACGTCGGGGAGAACCGTGCCGCGCTCCGGGTGCACCCACCGCACCAGCGCCTCGAAGCCCGCGATGCGCCCCGTCTCCAGCGACACCACCGGCTGGTAATGGACGGTGAGCTCGTCGCGCTCCAGGGCGCGGCGCAGGTCGCCTTCCAGGCGCAGGCGATCCATGGCGTGGCCGTGCATCTCCAGGTCGAACACCTGGTACTGGCCCTGGTCGCGGTCCTTGGCGCGGTACATGGCGATGGCGGCATCGCGCAGCACGTCCTCGGATTTGGCGTAGCCCGTCATAGACAGCGCGATTCCCACGCTGGCGCCGGTGAACACCTCGCCGCCGGAGAGGTGGAACGGGGCCGAGAGCGCCGCCTGCACGCCCTGCGCTACCCGGACGGCGTCGGCCACGCCCTCCGCGCCGTCCAGCAGGATGGCGAACTCGTCGCCGGCCATGCGCGCGAGCATGGAATCGGGGCGGATGCACTCGCGGATCCGCTCTGCCACGGCGCAGAGCAGCTCGTCGCCCGCCTCGCGGCCCATGCCGTCGTTGACGCGCTTGAAGCGGTCCAGCCCCGCCACCATCACCGCGAACGCGCCGTCGCCGCGCTGCGCGCGCTCCACGGCCAGGTCCAGGCGGTGGATCAGGAGGCCGCGGTTGGGGAGGCCGGTGAGCTGGTCGTAGAAGGCGTTGTGGAGGAGCTTGCGCTCCAGCGCCTTGCGCTGGGTGAGGTCCTCGCAGCAGGTGACGAGCCCGGCCGGGCGCCCGCGCGAGTCCAGCACCACGTCCGAGCGCAGGAGCACGGGGAAGGGGGTGCCGTCCTTGCGCAGGTTCACCGTCTCGCGGCTCCAGCTCACCACGCCGTCCGTCTCGCGCGCCTGGAAGGGCTGGTGGCGGTCCTGCGGGGCGAAGATGCGGGCGTGCTTGCCGCGCAGCTCATCCACCGTGTAGCCGTGGATGCGCGCTTCGGCGGGGTTGGTGTAGAGGATGCGCCCTTCCAGGTCGGTGATGGTGATGCCGACCTGCATCGTCTCCACCGCCTTCTCCAGCACGCGCAGCGACATCCGCCCGCGCGCGGTCCCCAGCGCCCCTACGAAGCCGGCCGCCGCGCGCTCCATCCCCGCGCCGGGGAGGGCGTGCGCCACCAGCTCGGCCACACCCGCGAGCGTCGCTACGTCGTCGTCGGTCCAGCTGCGCGGCCGCGAGTCCACCACGCACAGCGAGCCCGCCGTGTCGCCGTCGGCGGTGCGGATGGGGACGCCCAGGTAGCCGCCCTCGCCCAGCCACAGGCCCGGGTCCTCGTCCACGTACTCGTGCGTGCGCGCGTCGGTGATGCGCAGCGGGCGCCCCTCGGCCACCACGTGCCCGCACAGGGTGCGCGCGAGCGGGGCCTCGCGCCGGGTGCGCCACGCGTCGTCGTCGCCGGTGCCCGCGGACACGCTCGTGCCATCCGCCAGCGAGAGGAAGGCTGCGGGCGCCTCCACCAGGCGGGTAGCGAGGCGTACCAGGCGCGCGAGGTCGGCGCCGGGGATGACCGTTCGGGATGGGGAGGCGAGGCTCACGGGCGCTCGGCGGCCAGAGTGTCGCCGCTGGTGCGGCGTGCGGTGCGTGCGGGGCGGATGTGCGGGACAGGGATAGTAATACGCCCTAAACCGCTCCGGAAGTGTCATGAGTCACATCGTCGCCCCGATTCATGTTCGTGACGCACATCCCGCTCCCATCGTCACGATTTCGCTCTGAATAGGCCAGCACGCAAGCTATTGTAGCAACAGCGTTTTAGTGCGCGGCCGGCATCGCCAGGCATCACGCGGAGCACGCGGAGAGAACGACGAAGACACAGACGCCTTTCGCCGCTCTCTCCGCGTGGCTACTGGCGGCAGGGGGCGTTGGGGTCCTGCTTGGGGCCGTCCACCACCAGGCGCGCGGGGCGGTTCGCCACGGCCAACGCAATGTCGCGGACGAAGCCGGCCACGCGCACCAGCCCGTCGTAGTCGATGTACTGCGGCTCGTCGCCAACCTGGTGGTAATCCACGTGGTAGCCGCGCGAAAAGTAGGTGATGGGGATGCCGTAGCGCGCGTACATGAAGTGGTCGCTGCGGCAATAGCGGTTCAGCGGATGACGGGGCGCGTCGAAGGAGTAGTCGATCGACATCCGCTCCGTGCGTGCGGCGTTCAGCGAGTCGATGGTGGCGCCGAGCTGTGTGGATAGGCGGCGCGACCCGATGAGCTGGATGTACCGCGGTCCTCCGCCCCGGATCTCCTCCGCCCGGCCGCGCCCCACCATGTCCATGTTCAGCGCCGCCACGATGGAGTTGAGCGGCACCGTGGGATGATCGGTGAAGTGCTGCGAGCCGTACAGCCCCGACTCCTCCGCCGTGTGCGACACGAAGAGGATCGACCGCCGCGGCCGCGGCGCGGCTGCCATCGCCTCCGCGATCTCGAGTAGCGCGACGGTGCCGCTGCCGTCGTCGTCCGCGCCGTTGAAGATGGAGTCGAGCCGCGTGCCGCCGTGCGCCCGGCGCATGCTGTCCGCCAGCGCGCGGATGCGCGACGCCTGCGCCGGCGTGGGCGTGCCGGTGGGATCGTTCGCGCCCTGCGGACGCATCACCCGGTTGTAGGCGCGCACCGAGTCATGGTCCAGCGGCACCGCCGTGCGCCCGACGTGATCGTTGTGCGCGCTGATGACCACGTACTCGTCGCGCAGCCGCGGGTCGCTTCCGCGCAGCACGCCGATGACGTTGCGCGAGGGTGCCTCCAGCGGCCGGGGCGCGAAGGAGAAGGCGCCGCTGACCGTGCGCCCCGCCGCCCCCGGACGCAGCCCGGCCGGCACCGCGCCCAGCATGCGCTCCGCGACCGCGGCCGTCACCAGCATCCCCGGCGCGCCGGCCGCAGGAGCCGCCGCGGGGTTCACGAGCTCGTCCTGCTCCGCCTGCACGTACTCCAGGATGGACGGCGGCGAGATGTCCAGCGCCGCGATCGCGACCGCGGCGGCGGCGGGGTACGGGTTGGTGCTCTGCGTGCGCCAGAAGCGGTACTCGCCCCGCCCGTTCGCCCCGGACGGCGGCAGGAGGACCACGACCTTGCCGCGCGACTGCTCCTCCGTGATCATCTCGCCCCCGATGCGCCCGCCGAACACCACCTGCGCGCCTTGCGCGGCGAGGGTCGGGACGAAGGGGAAGACGCCCTCGGTGGTGGGAAGCGGCGCCCAATCCGTCCACAGGCGCAACGCGGAGCCATCCACGGAGAGCGCGGCGCCGGGGTTCAGCCCTTTGCGCACCAGCGGGATCGTCTGGAAGAAGGTGCCGTTGTCGCCCATCGGCTCCAGCCCCGCGCGGCGCAGCTCGGCGGCGATGAACTCGGTGGCCATCACGTTGCCGCGCTCGCCGGACTGGCGCCCCTTCATGGAGTCGTCGGCCAGCACGTACAGGCGCGAGCGCGCATCCTCCACGCGGATGGGTCCGGCGGTGGGGCGCGCGGTGTGGGTGCGCGGCCCGTCCTGCGCGGCGAGCGGCGCGGCGGTGATCGCGGCCAGGGCCAGGAGACGTGCGATGCGAAGCTGGGTCACGACAGGTATCGGTTCGGGGTGCGGAGGGAAAAGCATCACACAGAGGGCACAGAGGGAACTACAAGCCAGGAAGAACTTCCTTTTGCGGTTCTCTCTGTGGCTCTGTGTCTCTGTGTGAGCCCTGCCGTTGATGTTGGCGATCGAGGTCGCGTCACTCGCCGGTGTTCTTTTTTGCGCGGGTGCTCTTTCGGGCGGGTGCCTTCTTCGCGGCCCTGCGTGGGCGCACCTCGGCTGAGACCTCGACCGACGCGCTCAGCGCCGGCTGCGAACGGCGCGCGGCCCGTTCGACGACCTCGCGCGCCTCCACCAGCAATGCCTCCATCCGCAGCAGGATGCCCTGCAACTCCGCCGCCTCGCCGGGGGGAAGGTGCTCCGTGTCCTCCTGCTGGTGGAAGACGAGGACGTCGACCAGGCCCATCGTGGCGAGGCGGGTGAGCACGTTGCGGTCGGGCTGCTCCTCGCCGGTCTCCCAGCGGCGCACGGTCTCCTCGCCGCCCTCCAGGCCGAGCTGCTCGGCGAGCGACGCCTGGCTCAGCCTCAGCCGCCCGCGAATCCCGCGGATGATCTGCCCGATCAGGTGCTTGGGGAGGAGTCGGAGGTTCATCGCCGCCTGCCGGTAAAAGGGATGCCGGTGCTCGCGAGCGACCGACGCAAGCGTGAGGCCGGGGCGCGGGCACGTTCTCGGTGCGTGGCAGCATGGTGCGTCGCCGCGTGGGGCACGGGCAGCCACGCGGGGCGGCCCCTACAGGTCTCAGGTGCGGAGCGCGGAGTTTGGAGTGGCGGCGAGGGTGGGCAGACACGCAGGTCTGCCCCTACGGAATTTGGGTGTTGCACATTGGTCGGGCGCGATGAATCGAGCCCCTGATATGGAAGGGCACCCGTGTCAAGGGATGGCAGGCGGCGTCCGTCTCCCACGCGGTCACCGCTATGGTGGGAGGGACGCCCCCGAGGCCAAAACGACGATGAATCCGCCTGATATACGCCGGTTAGGTCCCTTTCGAGACCCAGAGCGGGGATGAATT
>DASWNZ010000216.1:0-30799 GCA_036398975.1 Longimicrobium sp. | reverse complement strand
CGCTGGGGCTGGCGTGCTGGTCCGCGCGCACCCTCACCGCGCTCCCGCGAGCAGAGCCGGCGGACGCGTAACAAGAGCAGGACGAATCGGGCTCACACCCGGCGTGGGACTCCGCGCCGGGTGTGAGCCCTTTCTTCGTTTCCCGCAGCCTCAGCGGGCGACGTCGAGGGCGGGGTTGCGGTCGAAGAAGCCAAAGGGGACGAGGCGGAATCCCAGCGTGGCCACCGGCATCACCGGCCACTCTTCCGGGCGGGGGAGGTGGGTGGTGCCGAGCGTGTACCAGAGGACCACGTCGCGGCCGGCCAGGGGGCGGTCCGCGCGCGTCCAGGCGGGGAGCCCGTCGCCGCCGCGGCTCTGGTTCACGTAGGCGCCGGCCGCGTTGATCTCCAGCGGCGCGTAGGGCGTCACCCAGAGGTGCGCGTCCAGGAACCCCGCGCGCCGCCGCACCGACGACGACGGGTGCGCGTAGGGAACCGCGTTCGTCGCCGGGATCAGCGCGTAGCCGGGGTGGTGGCCCAGCGCCGTGCGGATGCCGGGGTTCTCCACCTTCCAGGCGCGGCTCGTCTCCAGGCTCAGGTGGCGCCGCGCCCCGCGCTCCCGCTCCAGCACCGTCTCCTCCATCACGAACGCGTTGCCGTGCGGGTTCTCACGCCCGCGGGGGAGCGCGCGCGTGTTCATCTCCACCACCCGGTTGGTGCTGCCGTCCACGTCCAGGTCCAGGCGGTAGTTGAAGAAGTGCTGGTGGTGCACCGCCACGAGCCGCCGCTGCACGCGATGTCCGCTGCTCGCGTGGGCGTGTGCGCCGTCGTCGGCGACGCCCCTCACCGCCATCACGCCGGTCATCTGCACCTGGTGCTCGATGGCGCCGTCCTGGCGAAAGATCCAGCGGAAGACGTAGTCGTAGTTCCCGACCGTGGCCGTGTAGGCAAGCACCAGCTCGCGCCCGCGCCGGGCGTCGTTCTCCTCCGCGAGGACGCTGGCGTGCTTCCACAGCACGCCCCCGTCGCGCTCATAGAGGGCGGCCGCGCGCGGCACCTCCACCGGCTCCCCCACCTCGTCCGCGTACACGGCTGGGAGGAAGGCCGCGTTCGCCGGAGCGTCCACCAGGACGTCGAGCAGGCTGGTGTTTCCCGCGCCAATGCCGTACTCGCCCACGTCGAAGGCGTTGCGAAAGAACCAGAGCGGGCCGGGATCGCCGTACGGGACCACCGCCTCCGAGAGCGACGCGCGGTGCAGCACGGAGCGCTCACGGCCCGCGTCCGTCCAGCGCACCGTGTACAGCACCAGCCCCTCGCGCGGGCGGATGGCGTAGCGGAAGCGCCAGCGGTCCCAGCGCACCTCGTTCCCCTCCACCACGAAGCTGGGGCCCGCCGGCTGCTCCACGGAGAGCGGCTTCAGCGGGGCGCGCCCGGGTGCGGGCTGGTGGAAGTCGTTCGGCTCGGCCAGCGGCACCACGCCCGTGTCCACGAGCTTCACCACCCGGCCGGCATCGACGTCCACGTACGCGGCCACTCCCTCGATGGGGCGCGCGTACTCGTTGCGCGCGCGCCCGCGGTAGTGGAAAGTCGCGCGCACCAGCCGCGCGTCGCGGGGGGCGTCGCCGTAGTCGCCGCCCAGCCAGGGGGTCAGCGCCACTCCGGCGAGGTCGGTGATGCCGCGGGCGCGCATCGCCGACTGCCAGGCGCTGTCCGCCCAGATCACGGTGCGCAGGAGTACGTAGTCGCTGGCCAGAAAGGGCGGCTGCACGCCGTCCACCCGGCGCCAGCTCACCACGCGCCGCGCGGGCAGGTCGACGACGGCCTCGTAGGTGGCGCGCGCCGCGCGCTCGTACACCACGGCGAACGCCTCGCGGCTCGCGGCCACGGGCGCGTCCTTGTGCGGCTCGCGCAGCTCCAGGGTCACCAGGGCGCTCTCGTCGGTCACCTTTCCGGACACACGCAGCACCTCCACCGCGGCGCGGATCTCGTCCGCCGTAAGCGGATCCAGCGGGTGGGGGGGCGCCGCGGGCTGCGCGGCGAGGGCGGGGGCGAGCGCCGCGAGCAGCGCGGCGCAGATCGTCCTCTTCGTCCATTTTAGATGAGGCACGGGAGCGCCGGTGCAAAAGTTAGTAAATGTCGCGGTAAATAGAAACCACCGTTTTGCGCCACGAACGTGTACTTTCTGGATTTGGGCGTCCGGCCGGCTGGACAGCGGCGAGCGGGGCCCCGACGGCCGGGCTTCGCGCGGACGCGAGGCTCGGCAGGCGCACGGGCTCGCGGGCCGGAAATCCGCACAATCGTTGTGGTTGCGGTGATGTGCGAAGGATAGCACCGGCGGACACGCGAGGCAAGCAGGTGTTTCCGCGCGCCCCTGGCGCACGACATCCGGGGCCGCAAAACCGCCCCCTAGTGCATTGAGGAAACAAGTGTTGGTGCTTTTACTTGACACTGAGTTCTCATGCACCCATAGTTAGCGACGCTTCCCGGCGCACCTCTCGTTCACCCGTCTCGCACAACCAACCTCAGGACACGGTCCCAATGAGCCTTGCGAAGAACGTAGCATTCCGTCTGGTGGAGCTGTTCGAGAACCCGAACGAGAGCGTGCTGCGCCTCGCCGGTGACACGCCGGTGCTGGTCGTGGGCAACTGTTGCTGCTGCTGCTGCTGCCACTGCAATTTCTCGTTTAGCGACAGCGATTGCGCTGGCGGCGAGAGTGGTGAGTTCGAGCAGCAGGAGTTCCAGTCGGCCATGTAGTCTGCACGCTTAAACCGTAGCAAAACGTAGCTTCCATCCTTCGCGCAGACGGTCAGGTTAGGGGTGCGTCCGGGCAGCCACCCTGATTACGACACGCGCAGAACGACGAGGGGCCGGCACGCAGCCGCCCTGGCTTTTCTCCCGACCCCGGATGCCGCACCGATGAGCAGCCCAACCGATACTCCCCACCGCCTGCGGGTAAGGCCCGGGGCGCTGGTTATCCCCGACGACGCAGGCCAGCTGGCACGGATCGCCGTGGGCACGCGCATCGTGCGGGCCGCGGGCCACGGCGCCGTGCAGGTGCTGCGGCTGCTGGACGGCACCCGCACCCTCGAGCAGATGCAGGCCGAGCTGGCGGACGACCTGAACGAGACCGAGGTGGTGGACGCCGTGCGCTCGCTCCAGCTCTTCGGGCTGGTGGAGACCATGAACGGGGCCAGCCACTCCGGCGAGAACGGCAACGGGACGCACGAGTCGTCGGAGGAGCCCACCCCCGAGATGCGCGCGTTCAACGACCTCGGCTACGACGGGGCGACACTCGCCTCCATCCTCTCCAAGGGGCGGGTGGCGGTGATCGGCAGCGGGCTGGTTGCCGAAGCCGTGGCCGCGGCCGTGACGCGCCACGGGGTGGGGAGCGCGGAGACGGTGGCGCTGGAGCGCCCCGCCGACCCGGCCAAGGTGGACGTCCACCTCCCGCAGGCCGACCTCTACCTGGTGGCGCCCGACCCGTTCGACCCCGCCTTCCTGGTGTGGTTCAACCGCGTGGCGCTCCGCGCAAACGTGGCGTGGCTCCCGGTGTACGTGGCGGGCTTCTCGATGCGGCTGGGGCCCTTCGTGCTCCCGTACGAGACGGCGTGCTGGACGTGCTACGAGCGGCGCATCGAATCGAACATGCTGTACTACGACGACCACGTGGCCATGCGCACGGCGATGCGCGACGGCGCCCGCGTCCCCACCTCGGACAACCTGGTCCCCGGGATCGTGGACCTGGCCGCCGGGCTGGCCGCGCTGGAGGCGGTGCGCTTCCTGGCCTCGCGCGCGTCGCTGATGGAGCCGGTGCTCTTCGGCAAGACGCTGGAGTACGCCTTCCTCTCCATGAAGGGCACCACGCACTCGGTGCTGAAGCTCCCCCGCTGTCCCGCGTGCGGCGTCCGCGCTCGAGGATTTCCCTCCATTCGACCGTGGATGCAGCCCAATGCTCAGCCTGCCAGCCCTTCGCTCCAGTAACGCCGAGCCGCTCGCGGACTCCGTCGTCTGCGACCCGGTCACGGGGATCGTCTCCAACTGCTTCGAGCTCCCCATCGAGCCGACCGACCCGCGCATCTTCTGCTTCGTGGCCGAGTCCACCAACGTCGCCCGCTACCGCACGGGGCTGGTGAAGTCCAGCAAGTGGGGGTGCGGCGTGGGCTTCACCCGCGCGTGGGCCGTGGGCGCGGCGGTGGGCGAGGCGGTGGAGCGCTACGCCGCGGCCGTGTACGACCACCGCGAGCACCGCTACTGCTCGTACAACGAGCTGCAGGACGAGGCGGTCGCCCCGGAGGAGTTCGCCCTGTACACGCCGCGGCAGTACGAGGAGTACGCCGGGCGCGAGCTGGGTCAGGGGTTCTACGCCCCCTTCAACCGCGACACGGTCACCAGCTGGGTGCGCGGCCACAACCTCACCACCGGCCGCGACACCCTGGTCCCCGGACCCTTCGTCTTCCTGCCGTACCGCTTCAGGCCGGGAGAGGACTACATCGTCGACAGCATCTCCAGCGGGTGCGCCTGCTCGCGCAGCCGCGACGACGCCACGCTCAAGGCGCTCTTCGAGGTGCTGGAGCGCGACCAGATCATCATCGCCTGGAACAACCGGCTGTCGCTGCCGCGGGTACGTTTCGACGGCGACGACGAGCTGGGGGCGATCTTCCGCGAGCGCTTCGACTCGCCGGGGCTGCGCTTCGAGATGGTCAACGCCACCCTCGACCTGGGGATCCCCACCTTCGTCTCCTTCGCCATCCACGAGCCGACCGGCGTGCTGGTGGGCTCGGCGACGCGGCTGAACCCGCTGGAGGGCGCCATCAAGGCGCTGCTCGAGTCGGCGCAGGGGATCGTGGGGTGGAAGCGGGAGCTGTTCGACGGGCCGCCCGAGCGCTTCAGGGACGACCACACGGACGTGATCGACTTCAACCAGCACTCCAAGGTCTACATGCTTCCCGGGATGCGGAAGCACATGGAGTTCCTGTGGGGCGACAACGAGCCCGTGCCCGTGTCGTCCATCGAGAACGTGGCCACCGGCGACCCGGCGCGCGACCTGGCGATCTGCGTGGAGCGGCTGAAGGCACGCGGGCTGGAGGTGATCACGGTGGACCTCACCCCATCGGACGTGCGCGAGGCGGGGCTGCACGTGATGCGGGTGGTGGTCCCCGGGATCCAGGTGATGAACTCGCGGCACGACTCGCCGCTCCTGGGCGGCAAGCGGCTGTACGACGTGCCGGTGCACATGGGGCTGCGCGACACGCCGCTGCGCGAAGACGAGCTGAACACCTTCCTCCACCCGTATCCCTGAAGCGAGCCGAACATGCCGATCGAAACGGTGGACCTGGTCTCGTCGCAGGCGACGACCGAGCGAGAAGAGATCGATACGCTCCCGGAGATCTTCTGGGAGAACACCAAGCTGCGCCCCCGTGCGGGAATCGAGGCGGCGGTGCGGCGGATCCAGTGGTTCTTTGGCGACGCGCGCAAGGTGCTGAGCGCCCGCCAGAGCTACAAGACGTACGCCACGGTGCCGCGCCTGGCGCTCCCCGACCCCTTTCGCGCGAGGGAGCCGTTCGCCCCGTTCGACCAGGTGGTGCTGGGGCGCCGCTCGGCGATGCTGGCGGGCACGGGGCCGGTCTTTTCGGCCGATCCGGTCCCGCTGGAGCACCTCTCCGACCTGCTGTACTACACGTACGGGGTGATCCGCACCGCGCCCGCGCCCATCGGCGAGTGCCTTCCGGCCCCGGCCGTGGAGCAGGCCGACGGCGTCGCCTTCCGCAGCGGGGCCACGCCGGAGAGCCCCGACCTGGTGGGCGACCAGAAGGCGCGCGCCACCACCGCCGCGGCGCAGCAGGCGGCCGACATCCGCCGCCGCGTGGTGCCATCGGGCGGCGCGCTCTACCCGCTGGAGCTGTACGCGGTGGTGGTGAACGTGGAGGGGCTCGTGCCCGGCGTCTACCACTACAACGCCTTCGACCACCACCTGGAGCAGATCCGCGCCACGGAGGCGCCGGCGGTGCGCGCACAGCTCGACCAGATGGTGACCACCGGCCTCAACTACGAGGGCGTGGCGGTGATGCTGGTGATGTCGGTGACGCCGCTGCGGGCCACCTTCAAGTACGGCGACCGCGGCTTCCGCCTCCTGCTGGTGGAGTGCGGCCACGCGGCGCAGAACGCCTACCTGGCCGCCACCGCGCTCGGCGTGTCTGCGTGCGCCATCGCGGGCTTCTACGACGACGAGGTGGACCGCTACCTGGGGATCAACGGCCTGGACGAGTTCTCGGCCTACGTGCTCCTCATGGGGATGCCCCTGAAGCCCGACGAGCTCGCAGGGGCGGCGTGATCCTGCTGCTGGCGGGGCTGGCCCTCGCCTTCGCGCCGCTGCTGGCGTCGGGCGCGCTGGTGGCGCTGCTCCTGGGCGTGGGGGGGCGCGGCACGGGCACACGCGTCCACACCACCGCCGGCGTGGCGCGCGTGGCGGCCTACGTAGCGTGCGTGCCGGCCGTGCTCTGGGTGCTGGGGCGCGCGGGGCTCCCCGCCGGGCCGCTCTTCGCCGAGCTGGCGGGGCCGCGGCTGGGCGCCACGCTGGGGATCGCAGCCGCGCTGGCGCTGGCGCTGGGCGTGCTCTCGGCGGCGCTGCAGGGGGCGGGCGCCCTGGTGCTGCGCTGGGCCTACCGTGCGTCGGGCCGCACCCCCGCGCCGCCCTCCGTGGGCGCGGCGGCGGCGGCCCGCTACCCGGCGCTGCTGGCCATCGCCATCGCGGTGGCCGCGGCGGGCTACGAGGAGCTGGTGTGGCGCGCCCTGGTGCAGGCCGGTCTCACGCCGGTGCTGGGGGTGACGGCTGCGGTGATCGTGGCCTCGCTCGCCTTCGCCGCGGTGCACGCCCGGCAGGGGCCGGTGGCGGTCGTCTTCTCCGGCGTGGCTGCGCTGCTGCTGGGGGCCGCCTTCGCCTGGCGCGGCGACCTTTCGGCGGTGGTGCTGGCGCACGCCGCGTACAACTCCGGGGCCGTTCTGCTGGACCGCTGGCGCCACCCGGCCGCACCCCGCCCGGCGCCCGCCGCCGGCGCGCCGTTCACTGCCGCCGTGGGAAGGTGAGACCATGATCGAAGCATCCGTGATGGAGGCGCGCGAGCTCCTGGACCGGGGAAGCACCCTGGCCCAGGTCGCCATGATCCGCGACGCCGCCACGCTGCTGGAGGGGATCGCCGCCGAGGGGGAGACGGCCGGGTGGGTGCGCTACCACCACGGCTACGCCCGCTACCGCCTGGCCGCCCTGCGGCAGAACGAGAAAAAGGAAGCGGCGGAGCACCTGGCGGCCGCCGTGGAGCACCTCCGGGATTCGGCCCGTCTCCTCCCGGCGAGCGGCGAGCCCCGGGCGCTGGCCTCCACCTGCTACGGGATGCAGATCCGCTACTCGCCGCTGCGCATTCCCTGGCTGGGCGAGCGGAAGACACGCGCGCTGGCCGAGGCCGAATACCTGGAGCCCGAGAACCCGCGCGTGATGCTGCTGAGGGCGCTGCAGCTCTGGACCACGCCGCGCTACGCCGGCGGTGACCGTGCGCAGGCGCTGGAAGGCTTCGGCCGCGCCGTGGAGTGCTTCGAGACCTGGAGCTCCACCGAGCCGCTGGGGCCGCAGTGGGGGCACGCGCAGGCGCTGGCGTACCAGGGGATGGCGCTGGGCGAGACGGGGGAGCCGGAGCGGGCGCTGGACGCGCTGCGCAGCGCGCTCCGCATCGCCCCCGAGTACCGCTGGGTGAAGCACGTCCTTCTCCCCAACCTGGGTGTGGTGACCGGATGAATGCGCTCTCGATCCGCCGGTGCACGGCGCTGGCCGCCCTCGTGGCGGCGGCGTTCATGGTGTGCCCCGCGGCTGCCCAGAGCGCGCTGCGCGGAACCGTGCGCGGCAGCGACGGGGCGGGGGTGGAGGGGGCCAACGTCTTCGTCCTCCCCTCGCTGGAAGGGACTTCCACCGACTCGGCGGGGCGATTCACCCTGCAGACCACGCAGACGGGCGCCGCCACGCTGGTGGTGCAGCGGCTGGGCTTCGGCGAGGCGCGGGTGGCCGTGGCGCTTCCCTCGTCCGCGCAGCTCGCCGTGACCCTGGCCCAGCGGGCGGTGACGCTGGAGGCGATCCGCGTGCAGGCCAGCACCTTTGGCGACGACCCCTCGCGCGCCGGCGTCACCATCACCCCGGTGGAGGCCGTTACCATCCCCGGGAGCGCGGGCGACATCTACCGCGCCCTGCAGACCTTTCCCGGCGTCACCTCGGTCAACGAGTCGGCCGGCCTCTTCGTGCGCGGCGGCGACGTGTCGGAGACCAAGATCCTCCTGGACGGGGCGGTGGTGCTAACCCCGTACCGGCTGGAGACACCCACCGGGGCGGCGTTCGGCACCTTCGACCCCTTCCTCCTGAACGGCGTCTTCTTCTCGTCCGGCGGCTTCGGGTCGCGCTACGGCGACGCGCTCTCGGGGCTGGTGGCGCTGGAGACGGTGGGTCGCCCCGTGCGCAACACGCTGAGCGTGAGCGCATCCATCGCGGCGCTCTCCAGCGCGGTGGCGCTGGCGCTGCCCAAGAGCCTGGGGGTGCGCGCCACGGCTACGCGCACCAGCACGGGGCTCCTCTTCCGGATGAACGGGCGCGACGGCTTCGACGTGGCGCCCGAAGGGACGGACCTGAGCGGCGGCATCGTGTGGAGCCCGCGGCGCGAGCGGCAGGTGAAGCTGTTCGCCCTCAGCCAGCGCGACCGCGTGCAGGGGGCGAGCGACTCGACGGCCTTCCACAGCGCCTTCCAAAGCGACCAGCACAGCGGGCTGGCCGTGCTCTCCGGGCGCGACGTGTGGGGTGCGTTCTCGCCCACCTTTGCGCTCTCCACGTCGGAGTCCACCAAGGGCGAGTCGTACCGGGCATACAAGCTGGACCGGCGCGAGCGATACCTGCAGGGGCGCGGCGAGATGGCGTGGGCCACCACCGGCCTGCTGACGACGCGTCTGGGCGCCGAGTGGGAGCGCCGCACCTCGCGCTTCGACGGCTACGTGCCGGCCAGCGACGGCGACGACGCTCCCGGCGCGCCCACCCGCTTCCTGGGGTCGCGCGTCACCGGCACGCGCAACGGCGCGTGGCTGGAATCGGAGTGGCACCCGGTGACCTCGCTGGGGATCACCGCCGGGCTCCGATCGGACCACGCCAGCCTTACCGACGCCCGCACCTGGGACCCGCGGGTGGCCGCGGCGCTGCGGGTGGGCGGCGGCAGCACCGCGCTGATGTTCGCGTGGGGGCGCTATCACCAGGTGCCCGGCCCGCTGGCGTACGACAGCACGCTGGGCAAGCCGGGGATCCCCTCCATGCGCGCCGAGCACCTGATCGGCGGGGTGGTGATGGGCGACGCCGTCGGCGAGGGCGCGCTCTTCAGGCTGGAGGTGTACCAGAAGCGCTACGCCGAGCTGGCGGAGCTGGGGCGCGGCTACGACCTGGGCACGGGCGGGCGCGGCACCACCCGCGGCGCGGACTTCTTCCTCAAGGGCACGGGGCCGATGGGCGTCACCGGGCGCCTCTCGTACACCTTTCTCCACGCCCGGCGCACCGATCCCACCACGGGACTGCTGGCCCGCTCGCCGTTCGACATCACCCACTCCGCGGTGGCCATCGTGGAGCGCGAGTGGAGGAGCCGCATACGGCTCGGCGCGACCTACCGGATGTCCACGGGCGCGCCGTTCACCGACGTGCTGGGCGCGCACCCGGACGGCGACCGCTTCATCCCGGAGTACGGCACCCCCTTCGGCGAGCGCCTCCCCCGCTTCCAGCGGCTGGACGTCTCGGCGAACCTCCTTCACAGCTTCTGGCGGGGGAACACCTCCGCCATCTACCTCTCCGTCTCCAACGCGCTGGACCGCCGGAACGTCTCCGGCTACAGCTACAGCGAGGACTACAGCGAACGCGTCACGGCGGGGAGCCTCTTCCGCCGCACCATCTACTTCGGCATCAGCACCACCAACAACTGGTAAACGGGAGATCCACCATGATCCGCCACAGCCTACTGATCGCACTGCTCGCCGCGGGCTCCGCGGCCGTCGCGCCCTCGCTGGGGGCCCAGGCCGCCGCCGCGCGGCCCGCGGACAACCTCACGATGGCCGATTCCATCCAGCGCGCCGCCACCGCCTCGTTCTTTCGCGGTGACCGCGCCGGCGTCAGGGCGGCGCGCATGCTGGGAGAGCGCGGGCTGGCCGCGCACCCCAACGACGCCCTCCTCCTTCACCAGACGGGGTACGCCTTCTACCGCGAAGCGCTGCTGCTGACCTCGGCCACCACGGCGCAGAGCCGCTCGCCGCAGGACGCGAAGACGCTCAGGGACCTGCTCACGCGCGCCGAGCAGACGCTGAACAAGTCGGCCGCGCTGCGCCGCCTTCCGGAGACGCACGCTCTTCTCTCGGCCGTGTACGGGCAGCAGGCGGGCGCGGCGCGCGGCGTGGGGGCCATGCGCCCCGGGATGCGTGCCGGCACCGAGATCGAGCGTGCGCTGGACATGGACCGCGACAACCCCCGCGTCTGGCTGCTGCGGGGCACCAACGCGCTCTACACGCCGGCCATGTGGGGCGGCGGCCAGGACAAGGCCCTGGAGGCGCTGCAGCGTTCGATCCAGCTCTTCGCCAACGACGCGCAGCGCGGGCCGCTCCCCACCTGGGGCCGGGCCGAGGCGTACGCGTGGCTGGGGATCGTCCACTCCCGCAAGCGCGAGTACGCGCAGGCGCGCGTCGCGTACAACGAGGCGCTGCGCCTGGAGCCCAGCTACGGCTGGGTGCGCGACCTCCTCCTCCCCCGCCTCCCGCAGGCGGCCCGCTGACCCGCGCGGCCACACGAGCCACGGACACCGCATGCTGACTGAAACGGCAGCCGAGCTGCAGATCGCCATCCCCGCGGTGGCGGAAGCCCCCGTGGTGGCGAGCCTCGCCGGAGTGCACAAGCGCCTGGGGCGCACCGAGGCGCTCGCCGGCGTCGACCTGGAGCTGCGGGCGGGCGAGCTGGTGGCGCTCCTGGGCCCGAACGGGGCGGGAAAGACCACGGCGATCTCGCTGCTCTGCGGGCTCCGCTCCCCCGATGCGGGCACGGTGCGCATCTTCGGCGGCGACCCGCAGCGGCCCCGCACCCGCGCGCGCTTCGGCGTCACGCCGCAGGGGGTGAACTACCCCGGCGTGCTGCGCGTGCGCGACGTGGTGAAGCTGGTGCGGGCGCACTACGAGGCGCCCGCCCCCATCGACGAGGTCCTGCACGGGTTCGGGCTGGACGACCTGGCGAACCGGCAGATCGGCGGGCTCAGCGGCGGCCAGCGCCGGCGGCTGGGGGTGGCGCTGGCGTTCGCGGGGCGCCCCTCGCTGGTGCTGCTGGACGAGCCCACCACCGGGCTGGACGTGGTGTCGCAGCGCGCGGTGTGGAACGAGGTGCGCGCCTTCGTGGCACGCGGCGGCACGGTGCTCCTCACCACCCACTACCTGGCGGAGGCCGAGGCGCTGGCGAGCCGGGTGGTGGTGCTCAACCGCGGCAAAGTGGTGGCCAACGACACGGTGGAGGCGGTGCGCGCGCGGGTGGGCGTCACCAAGGTCCTCTTTCGCGCCGCCGAGGCGCCGCCCGAGCTGGCGGGGGTGCTGCGCACCGCGCGCTCGGGTGAGCTCCACACCCTCTACACCGCCGACCCCGACCAGCTGGTGCGCGAGCTGGTGCGGCACGGCGTGGCCTTTCAGGGGCTGGAGATCCGCCCCGCCACGCTCGAGGAAGCATTCCTGGCGGTCACCGCCGAGGAGGAACGATGAGCCTCGCGCTCGCATATTTCCGCACGCGGATGCTGGAGCTGCTGCGCACCCCGGCGTACGTGCTCCCCACGATGGTGCTCCCCGCCATGTTCTTTGCGCTTTTCGCGGGGGCGCTGGGGAACGAGCCGGGCCGCGCCAACGGGGCGATGACGGCGTACGTGGTCTTCGCCATCATGGGGGTGATGTTCTTCCAGTTCGGCGTGGGCTCCGCCGCGGCGCGCGAGAGCGACTGGGAGCGCTTCCTGCGCACCCTGCCCACCACGGCGTGGCCGCGCTTCGCCGCGCAGATCGCGTCGGCGCTGCTCTTCGCCGCCGGCTCGGCGGCCGTCGTGGTGACGACGGCGGTGCTCCTCACCGACGCTTCGCTCACCTGGAAGCACACGCCGGTGTGGGCGGGCGCGCTCCTGCTGGGCGTCATCCCGTTCGGCTTCATGGGCTTCGCGCTGGGGTACTGGGTCCCGGCCCGCGCCGCCGCGCCGGTCGCCAACCTGATCTACCTGCCGATGGCGTTCTTTGGCGGCCTCTGGATCCCGGTGGAGTTCCTCCCCACCTTTGCGGCCCGGCTCTCCGCCGTACTCCCCTCCCGCCACCTGGCCGAGGTCGGGCGCAGCGCCCTGGACGGCGGCTTCGGCTCGCGGCTCAACTGGATGGTGCTCTTTGCGTACGCCGTGGTCTTTGCCTTCGTCGCGGCCCGCGGATACCAGCGCAACGAAGAGCGGAAGTACAGCTGAGCTCTTCGGGGGTGCAGGCGTGGCACGGAGAACCGCTCTCGGTTCTGCGTGCCACGTCTTTTTGCATCCCCACCCCGCGGGTTGACCCCGATCCGGAGACGGCCTAGCTTTCAGGCGGAAGTCGGTGCCCCCTGGTGTAATGGCAGCACAGCGGTCTTTGGAACCGTTAGTGGAGGTTCGAATCCTCCGGGGGCAATGGGTGCGTTAACTCGGTATTCTGTCATAGTTCGACGGCCGGCGAGGATGGGCACGGTGGGAGGTCTTGTTGGAATTTGGTCCGGGATTTCTCCTGGAACGAGCCGAATGGTGGACTTCCGGCTAATCGTGATTGACGAGTGTTCCGCGGTGCCACTCCCCCACGTGACGACCACGAGCGGTCCCCCCCGTCGCTGCCCTATCCTTGCCGCGGTAGTGGAACCGGCAGCCCTTTTCAGGCCCGACCGGAGCGCGCCCCTCCCCATCGCGAAGCCATTACAGCCTTGCTCCGGTGAAACACATTCGCTGTTGAAAGTTGATCTACGGACCGACTCCTAGCCATTGTTGGCTGAGTGGGGACGTCCGGGCCGGTCTAGGATATGGCGGGATGAACCGACACCCCTCTGGTAACCCAATCAGCGCACAACGGTTACACTTCCCACAGTAATAGGTACATCGATGGTGGCATTCGCCGGCAGATCGTATTCCTTGCACCACAGTTTAATACCCAAGAAGTACGCCCACTTGATGCAGGTTCGACTGGCGAAGCGCCGCTCTTCGGGAACAGTCCACTCCTTGTACTGGCAATTCTTGAAGTGGATCATCCAGTTGTAGACCCCCTGGGGTACGAGGCTCCCCCCTCCGTCGGTCCCATCCCAGGCGATATCCCAGTTCAGGAACCCAGTGCAGCTCTGACCCTCGATGGTCTTGAACAGGCCACCCCAGCGGTCGAAGATCTCCAGACGATACTGGGTGGCGTTGTAGGCGTTGGGCACTCCCGCAGCCCCATTGCCTGTGACCACATCCTTGATATAGAGCTTGTCAGCGTACGAGGTGCTCCCGTAGGGCGGATAGAAGATGCTATTCGCAGCGACAGGATTAAAGAAGCCGGTCATTCCGGCCGAGGCATAGACGGTGATACTCTTGGTGACGCTTCCGCAGGGATTGGTAACCGTGACGGCGTAGGTGCCCGGCTTCGTCACCTGGATGGAAAGGACTCCTGATGCGCCGGTGGACCAGACGATAGTTTGGTACTCGGCTGCAATAGCGGTAAGTGTAGCCGCGCAACAGCCCTGGGCGACTGAAAGATCGAGCGTTGGCTTCCTGCAGTACAACGTCACCTCATCAGAGCGTGAACAGCCTGACGCGTCTTTGGCCGTGACTGTATACGTGGCCGGATAGATGACCGATCCGTAGTCGTGCAGGGTGGAGGGGCTGGAGGGGTTGTGCAGTCCGCTCGATGGCGTCCACACGTAGCTGGTGCCTGGAACCGGTTTGTTTTCAGCCCCCAACTGCGTCACCCCCGTGCCGGGATTGCAGTTGACACAGCGGTCCGGCCCAGCGGAGACGGGCGGACACTTCACATGCACCAGCCGGACGGTCTCGTTCCAGCCGGTGCAGTCGTTCGACACGGCCAGCTTGACGCGGTAGTAGCGGTCGCACTGGAAGGAACCGCCCTTGCTCGCGTAGAAAGCCGTGAGGTTCATGCTACCTGCTTGCTGCGCAACGAACCACTCCGAAACCTCTGTGGCGGGCTTGCGCCCCCAGTTGGCGTCGGACTCCTCGATGCTCCAGAAGCACGATGTCTCGTTCGCCGATGCCGTGCCGTTCGCAAATAGGTCGGCTCCGCCGCAGATCTCCTCCGGCATCGTGAATGACGCGACCGCCACGTTGCTCTTGCACAGCCCGTCGATGTATCCGTAGCCGAAGTGCGCTCCCTGTGAGCAGTCCGCAGTAGCGAAGACGATCGTCATCGTCTCGTCGAGATACGGGCTCAGATCTATACAGGTCGGAGTCCACCCCCGGTATACGATCGACCCCGCACTCTTCAAGAACGGATCATTCGAGTCGGCCACGATTTGGCGAGCGGCGACTGGCATGTTGCCGGGCGAGAAGAGAATCGATGAGCCGCGCAGGATGTAATAGCTGAAGAATGGTTGTTCGCTCGGGTCATGTTTTGGGTCTTCGAGGACCACGGCATACCTAAAGGCGAACCGCTTGTTCTGCGCGTTCACCACGAACGTATACGCCAGGACGTCTGCTTCCCCGCCCCCAGCTGAATTGCCAAGGCGGACAGAATAGGACCCCTCGCCCACCTGCGTGAGGATGCTGCCCCCGAGCACGGGGTCGAATCCGTCCACTGTGCTCCGGATAGTATGGCGTCCGGTGACGATGCCCGGCTGCAGGCTATTGAGATGAATGGTGCTGGAGTTGAGCCGGCTACCGACGTAGGCGTGCCAACCTTGGAGGGTTCCGGTCTCAAGATCTCCGTTGAGACAGACGGTGGCGGGCGAGTGGCTCAACCGTGGGATGCTCTCCGATGCACGCGCCGGGGGTGGCGGTGAAAGCCACATACGTACGTCCTCCCGGCGACTCAGAAACTGGAAGGTGTAGACCTCGCTTGCAGTAACTATCTGGAACCCACGCTCCGGTGTCCCGGCCAGCGCGGTCACCTGCCAAGCGTAGCTTCCCGCAAGGGCTCGCCAGCGCCCTGCATCTACAGCCACGTCACCGCTCTCCACCACCGTCTCAAGTACCGCCTCATTAGCACGAAGCGCATCTCCTGGCGCTTGGCCTACCCGGCGTGGCGCCACACACAGTCGGAAATGCGAGGCGCGGCTGCGGGCATCGCGTGTGTCCCACGTAAACACCAAATGGTCCTCAGCAACAGCACCGTTGTTCGGCGGGGAAAGCAGAAAACGGGTAATTGGGTAGTCGTGCTCGGACCGTCCGATGGCAGAATGTTCGTCAGTCATTTTGCATCTCCTCAGATTGAAGGATGTAACAGTGCAATGCGCTGCGGGGAATGAGGTTGGACAAACCATAGAAGCTTCACGTGCTCGTTAGATTCGGGTATGTGGAGCAAGGCGGACGAATGAAAGGCTCAAACATGCCAGGCCTACGCAGTGTAGCTGTGGAGTTCTCCCCGTACAAGGATCTTCCGTGGCTCAGCTCTAAAGTTATCCCCACCGTTAGTTAAGTGAGTCGTACCTGCAGCTACATTTACATCAACAACGAGCCCACTAATCCCGAAGCGCGGGTAGTATCTATCATCCCTGTGATGTGATCGCTTTGAGCTAAAATGATTTACCTCCTTCGGATCCTGTAAGCTGATCTGGGACAGGCCTTCGTACGGATTGATATTGGCGTATCCAGCGCGTTTCGACAGCGGGGGACGGTTCTGGTGCAGCAATGCCGATGTCGCCCGCAGATCGGGCGCACTCGCGACCGCCACGTCCTTTGTTCCTTGCACCATCCGCACGGTTACCTACAGCGCGGCTGCCACTACTAAGCGCGCGCTGTCCGTCGAGCAGGTTCTCTTCAACTTCGACTCCGCGATGCCGCACGTGTGCCTAGCATTGGCAGCTTCACGATGCTTGGACTGGCGGTGCAAATCTGCACGGCCATGCACCCACTCGACACCGGCCTGCTCCGGCGCCAGAAGTTTCGGCAAGTCGGTGGAAGATTCGGCCGGATGTGCGGGTCGGTGGAGGTGCGATTATCCTGCCGGACGTGCGAATAGCGTTCGGGCGGTGATCGTCAGGGGGGCGTGGTCCACGCGCGGCGTGCCGGAGGATCTGTTCGCTGCGGGCAACGTGTCGGGTGGTTCGCGAAATCGGTGAATGCCGCTGCAAACCAGTGCGGCTGACCTGCGGAGGGTGGTGGCGGATTATGTTTGAGGGGCAGTGCTGGCGGATTATGTATGTTGGGATGCCCGCAACATTCCTCAATCCGCCACAGGATCTCCCATGACGCGACGTGCCGCGCGGATCGTCTCCGCACTCGCCCTTTTCGCAGCCGCTGCCTGTTCCGAAACCGCTACCGCTCCGACCGGTGCCGAGACCTTAACGCCGCGCCGCACCGGCGGCGGAGGATGGACGATCGGCTCTGGAGGCGTCACCTGCGACACCACCTCCAATCAGGATGGAGCGACGACGAGCACGGAAGAATGCTCCGCGGAGTTCTCCGGCGGTTGGACCATTGGCTCAGGCGTCACTGGCCCGGATCCATGTGAGGCCCCGTAGGCTGGCCGACGACCGGCGGGTGCGCGGGGCGCCCGCCGGCCTCCGGGTCGCGCAGTACCTCGCGGCGAACCGGCTTAGACCGTTCCTCCAGCCGACGCAGCATCCGCTGCTGAATCGTCGGGATGCGGCTCCGCGGCGGTAGCTCAGCTTGCGGCGGGGGAGGGGTGCGCGTGCTGATCGCATCCAGGATCTCGAGCGCTCCATTCTCTACATCGGCCTGCTGGCGGGCTCGCGCGATCTCCACGGCACGAGCGGCCATGGTCTCCGCCTCGACCCACTCCGCGAAGAACTGCGCGCCCACCGCCAGGTGAGCGAGCGCGGCCGCGGCGTACTCCTCGTGCAGCCCAATGAGCGAGAGCACGCGCGCGCGTGCTTCCTCATACCCGCCGCGCATCCCCGCGCCGGCGGACGCGCGGCCCAGTGTGCCCCAAACCACCACCTGCAGATCGCGCCGCGCGATGTGGGGAATGACCGCCTCTAGCAGCACGCGGGCCTCCCTGTAGAACCCCAGGCGGACGAGCAGGAAGCTCCAATCGTGTGCGAGCCACGGCACCGCGCGGTGGTGCACCGGATACTCTCGCAGCGCGGCGCGCATGTAGACCTCTGCCTCGGTGTACTGGCATTCTTCCGCGGCGATGGTCAGGAGCTCGTGCTGGACCTCGGCGGCCTGGCGATGGCGGCGCGTGGACGATGCGAGCCGCGCGGCGCGGCCGAAGAGCTGCCGTGCCTCTGAATACCGCCCCGTCTCGCGCAGGAGCCCTCCGCGCCCGATCAGCGCGCGGATGAGCTCCCTCCTGTTCTTTTTGCGCGCCGCCAGGATACATGCCCGGTCGTACCAGGTGTCTGCGCGGTGCGTCTCGGCCACGCGCCGGGCGGTGCGGCCCGCCTGCGAGGCGAGGATGGGGTTGTCCGGGTCCAGCACGGCGGCGGCTTCGGCGAAGAGCAGAGCGGTACGGCCCAGTCCACGCGCGTCAGCCCAGTCATGGATCTGCTGCGATGCCGTGACCAACGCGCCGACCGATGCCAGCCTGGGCGTGGAGCCGAGCAGTGCAAAGGTGCCCAGGGCCTCCTCCAGCTCCGGGTGGTGCGACGCCGTGTAGCCGATCTCCTCTCCGGACGGCCGCGTCGCCGGGCGGGTGCGTGCCGTCCGCGGCGCCTCGGCCCACGAGCGCATCTCCCTCAGCGTGCGCCACAGGACGCGCGCCAGAGGATCGTCCACGTCTTCAAGGAAGTCGTAAGCCGGCAGCTCGGACGGTGCGGGCGGCATCGTCCGGTAACGTGGTTTTCGGTGCTGTCCCATGAACCTGTCGCTGCGGGGGCAATCGGCACGGCGGCCGGGTCACTGCCGGTCGCCGAGCTCGTCCGCGAGCCAGGCCGGCAGATCGGCGCCCGACGCGGCGTATACCTGCGCTAGGGCCTCGGCAATCCGAAGGCGAGCATCGTACCGGAGAGGCGAGTCGAGCTCCGCGACGAGGGTCGCGAGACAGAGTGCCCCCAGGGGAACGCGGACCTCCGGGCGGTCCTCGGCCCACTCGCGGATGAGCGCCATGTGCTCCGGGCGAGGCTCTGCCCGCATCTCCAGCAGTTTCCGGATCACCGACCGGCCGACGCCGATGGCACGCGCGACCGCTCTCTGCCCGCCGTGCGTGCGAAGCTCGCGCCGCAGGACCTGGCGGATCTCCTCGAGCAGCTGGGCATCGAGGAGGAAGTCGATGTTGCGCTTTCCTTGCTCTCGCAAGCCGCGCAGATAGCGAGTCCGTGTCAGAGTCCACCTCCGGAGAGGAACTAAGCCGCTACGTACTCAGTGTAGCAAATCGGCCGCAATGGTATGCACGGTCAGTGATGGCGGGTAAAGTGCGGGCCGTTGGCCGGGCTCCACGGGCGGCGGAATAGACGGAGTGGACAATAGGAACCCGTTCTGGCCACCGGCAGCGATCCCCACCCGTGCTCCACGCTTTATCTGCGCGTGTACTCTGGAGCCCGAATCCGCGCCCCTAGCCGCTCTTCCGCGCGATCTCGGGACCCTGCGCTCGGGGGTTCGGGCTCCGCCGGCTTCATCGCGCTGCTTTCCCTCAACCCGAACGCGCCTCTACTTGCGACCATGAAAGCGGCTCCTTAATCTGGTCTCCCTCCGCTGTTCGAAGCCCCTCCCAACCGATCCCACCATGCGCAGCCTCGTCCAGTCCCCGCCCGCCGCGCCGCTCAAGGCCGCCGACGGCACGCCAACGCTGCCCGCCATTCCCTGCGGGTGCCAGGAAGATCCCATCAAAGGACTCAAGCGCCTGTTCGTGGACTACGCGCAGGGGCGCTCCATCGCGGCGGGGCGCGACCCGGCGACGCGGCCCGTCTTCCTGCGGCTGCACGGGGTGGCGCACGGCAGCTTCCAGGTGAACCGCGATCTGCCGGAGGAGCTGCGGGTGGGGGTCTTCGGGCAGAAGACGGAGTACCCGGTGTGGGTGCGCTTCTCCAGCGACGTGCAGCCGGGGCGGCCCGACCACAAGGGGACGGTGGGGATCGGGATCAAGCTCTTCGGCGTGGAGGGGGAGAAGTTGATGGCGCCGGACCAGGACGCCACCACGCACGACTTCATCCTCCAGAACCACGACGTCTTCTTCGTGGACACCGCCCGCGACATGTGCGAGTTCACCTGCATGTCGCTCAACGGCAAGGGGGCCGACTACGAGGCGGAGCACCCCGTGACCGCGCGCGTGCTGGAGGAGATGGAAAAGGTGGTGGACACCGTGCTCGACACGCCGTACTGGAGCGTGCTGCCGTCCAGCTTCGGCGCCGGGCGCTTTGTGAAGTACAAGCTGGAGCCGGAGGTGGTGCCCCCCGGCGACGGGAGCGCGGCCGAGTACGACGACCCCTTCTACCTGGCCGCCGACCTGAACCGGCGGCTGGCGGCGGGGGAGTCGAGCTTCCGCTTCATGGTGCAGTTCCAGACGGACGACGAGACGATGCCGCTGGACCGCGCCACCGTGCGCTGGAGCGAGGAGGCGAGCCCGCCCGTGCACGTTGCCACGCTGGTGATCCCGCGGCAGGAGCTGCGCACGCGCGGGCAGTCCGCGTATGGCGAGAACCTGGCCTTCAACAGCTGGCACGCCCTTCCCGAGCACCGCCCGGTGGGGAGCATCGCGGAGGCGCGCCAGGTGGTGTACCGCGCATCGGCCGAGGCGCGGCGCAACGTCAACGGGCTGCCGGTGGGCGAGCCGGTGGAGCCGCGGCCGAAGGAGTGGAAGGAGGACGTGCCCTACCCGGTGGGGAAGGACCGCATCGTGCGCGCGGCCATCCACCCGGCCATCGGCGTGGCGCGCGTGGGGAACAGCGAGGACGAGTACTTCATCGGGCCGGAGGTGGTGAGCCCGCTGCCGGAGAAGCCCGGCTTCTACCGCGACGCCGCGGGGGCGCTGAAGCGGCAGGCGGCGCGCTTCCGCATCTTCGGCTACGACGCAAACGGGCAGGTGGTGCGCGAGCTGACTCCGGACACGGCGGAGATCCGCTGGACGGTGCACGTTGCTAACAGCAAGGCCGCCTGGTACCAGTGGCAGATGGCGCTCGACATCCCCGAGGCCGCCAAGCACAAGCTCCCGCGGCGCAACGCGGGGGTGAAGGAGGACCGCGACGCGCTGGTGATCGACGGCGGGCCGCGCACCATCGAGGGGCGCGGCACGCAGGGCGACGAGTACCGCTTCGACGGCGCCTTCCAGGGCACCCCCGTGTACCTGGGCGAGCTGCGCACCGACCCCGACGGGCGCCTCCTCTTCCTGGGCGGGCTCGGCGTGTCCGCGTCGCCCGAGAACAAGCCCATCTACGACGAAGACGACGAGAACAGCTTCATCAACGCGGACGGCTGGTACGACGACACCTCCGACGGGCCGGTGACGGCGGAGGTGTCGATCGGCGGAAGGAAGATCCCGGTGGAGCCGGCGTGGGTCGTGACCGGGCCGCCCAACTACGCGCCGGGGACGCTGGGGGTGCGCACCCTGTACGACCTGCTGCACGACCTGTACGTGCGCGGCCTGGCGATGCCCTTTCCGGACCCGGTCTCCTTTCGCGACGACGTGTACCCCATCCTGCAGCGGCTCAGCGGGTTGCAATGGGTCAACAAGGGGTTCATGGCGCAGTTCGGGCTCACCGGGCCCAACCCGTTCGAGGACCCGGCCTACATCGCGAAGCTCGCCTACCAGCCGGCCCCGGGCGAGGCGGACGTGTACCAGGAGCTGCGCCGCCAGGTGATGCACTCCTTCCGCGATCCCGAGGGGACGGACAACAACCAGTCCACCTGGCCGTGGCTGTACGGCGACGCCATGGACGTCTACCCGCTGGCCGATTCGCCGCGCCAGAACGCGGCCATCTCCATCACGCAGTACCGCGTGCTGCAGTCGTGGGTGGCGGGGAAGTTCGTCTCGGACTGGAACCCGAAGGCGGCCATCCCGCGCGACATCCTGAACCTGCCGCTGGCGCAGCAGCCGGCCATGCTGGACCGCGCGGCGCTTGACCACTGCCTGGCGGACGCCTTCCACCCGGGGTGCGAGGTGACGTGGCCGGTGCGGCACCTCTCGCTGTACGGCAGCCCCTTCCGCATCAAGCACCGCGCGCCCGACAGGCGCGGCCGCGACTACGGCGACGAGCTCACGCCGGCCGCGGCACTGGGGCCGCGGGGTCCGCTCCACGAGCAGGGCCCCGGCGACCTGACGCGCTGGATGGGGCTCCCCTGGCAGGCGGACACGGCGTTCTGCCGCTCGGGGTACGACCGCGAGTACGACCCCTTCATCCCCACCTTCTGGCCCGCGCGCGTCCCCAACCACGTCCTCACCGAGGAGGCCTACCGGGCGGCCATCGACCCCGATGCGGACCCGAAGAAGCGGCTCGCCGCCTTCTCGCGGCGCCAGGCGTGGGTGCAGCCGTTCGCGCAGAAGGGCACCACCGAGGCGATGATGGACATGGTGAAGATCTTTGGCGAGATGGGGCTGCTGGAGGCACACCCGGGGCTGGCGAACGACCCCGAGCTCCCCGCGGTGATGTGGGTGGCGTCGACCGGCAAGCCGCCCGTGGAGCACACGCTCTTCAAGTCCGCGGTGCCGGCGGCGATGCTGGACGCCTCGGTCGCCGAGTCCGGTACGCCGAGCGAGCTGGAGGAGGCGGGATGGGGATCGGAGGAGCTCCGCTCGCTTGCCCCGCGCCCGGTGCGCCCCCCGGAAGACGAGGAGTGAGCACGCACGATCCGGTCGTCGTCGCCGGGGGCGGCGCGGCCGGAGCGGCGGCGGCCCTGGCGCTGGCGCGCGCGGGCCGCCGCGTGCTGCTGGTGGACGACTCCGCGGGCGGGTTCCGCGTGGGGGAGGCGCTCCCGCCATGGGCGCGCCCCCTCCTGCGCGACCTGGGGGTGCTGGACCGCTTCCTGGCGGACGGCCACCTCCCCTGCCACGGCAACCTGTCCGCGTGGGGCGGCGGCGAAGTGCACGTCACCGACTTCGTGCGCACCCCGCACGGCCACGGGTGGCACCTGGACCGCGCCCGCTTCGATGCGCTCCTGCGCGATGCCGCGCGCGACGCCGGCGCCGAGCTGCGTACCGGCGTGCGCGTACGCGACGTGGAGCGCGCCGGCGCCCGCTGGCGGGTGCGGCTCGGCGGCGAGGAGGTCGAGTGCGAATGGCTGGTGGATGCCACTGGCCGGCGCTGCTCGCTGGCGCGCCGGCTGGGTGCCTCGCTGATCCGCGAGGACGCGCTGGTGGCCTTCTACGCCCGCTACCGCGCGGAGGCGCCGGACCGCGACACCCGCACCCTGGTGGAGGCGGGCCCGGACGGCTGGTGGTACACCGCCCTCCTACCCGGCGGTGAGCGCATCGTCGCCTTCATGACCGACGCGGACCTCGCCCCCCGCGCCGAGCTCCTGGCCCACGACGGCTTTGCGGTGCGCCTGGCGGAGAGCACGCACGTCCGCGAGATCCTGCGCTCCCACGGCTACGCCCCATCCGGCCGGGTGCGCGGCGCGGACGCGGCGAGCGCGCGCCTGGACCGCTGCACGGGCCCCGGCTGGGCCGCCGCCGGCGATGCCGCCCTCGCCCTTGATCCCCTCTCCTCGCAGGGGATCCTGAACGCCCTCTACACCGGCAAGCGCGCGGGGGAGGCGATCCACCGCGCCCTCTCCGGCGACGGCGGCGCGCTGGCGGAGTACGAAGCGCGCGTGGCCGAGATCCATCGCGCCTACCACCACCACCGCGCTGCCTACTACGGCGATGAGCGGCGCTGGCAAGACCGCCCCTTCTGGCGGCGAAGATCGCCCGCAGCCCTGGCCTCCGTCTGACGCAGATACAGAAAAGAGGCACGGAGAACGAGCGTTCTCCGTGCCTCTTTCAACCTTCCACGGCTGCGTTACATCTAACGCGCCAACGTCACCTGTAACGCATTACCCGCGCCGCAGCACCACCCGCAGGAGGCGATCGAACTCGCACTCCTGGCGGCGGCAGCGCGCGTACGCCAGCCCGGTGCCGACCGCGACGACCACGGCGAGCGCGAGGAGGCAGAGGACGATCTGATCCGGCGGCAGGGTCCTGAGAACGGGCCCATGTGTAATCAACGGCATCAGACCTCCACGCGGGGAAAGCGTGCGCGGCGGTTGGCGCGGGAAGAGGGCCCTCCCACACGTCGCCCCGGAAATGTTGTGGTCCTCTTACTAATCACCCCTCGCGCCCCATCGCGCAAGCCCCAATCTGTTTCCCAGATGAGCATTACTCATACCACCCCTCCCGCCGTTCTTCCTCTGTGTCTCCGTGTCTCTGTGTGAGCCAATCAGTTGCGGTTCCTCAGCGCCTCCGCGCCTTCGCCTGAGGCCGGCAGTTTGGAACCCGCGCCCGCCCCCCGGTGTTGCACCACCGTCTGGCGCCGCGCCCGGCGCCGGAGTATGCTCCACAGGCACCTCCTTCGCACCACCCATCCAGCAGAAAGGCAGCTCGATGAAACGCCTCGCGCTCCTGCTGAGCCTGGCCGCGGCCCCCGCCCTGGCGCAGGAAGTCAGCATCCCCCACACCACCTTTACGCTCCCCAACGGGCTGCGGGTGATCGTGGCGGAAGACCACTCCACCCCGGTGGCGGCCGTAAACGTGTGGTACCACGTGGGATCCGGTTACGAGAAGCCGGGCCGCACCGGCTTCGCCCACCTCTTCGAGCACGTGATGTTCGAGGGGAGCCGCAACGTCAAGGAAGGCGACTTCGACAACTTCCTGGAAGCGGCGGGCGGGCAGAACAACGGCAGCACCAACACGGACCGCACCAACTACTACGAGATCGTTCCCTCCAACGCCGTGGAGCTGGCGCTCTGGCTGGAGGCGGACCGCATGGGCGGGCTGCTGGACGCGTTCAACGCGCAGAAGCTCACCGGGCAGCGCGACGTGGTGAAGAACGAGCGCCGCCAGTCGTACGAGAACCAGCCGTACGGCCTGCTGTGGGAGACGGCGTCGGCGGCGCTGTACCCGGCCGGGCACCCGTACTCGTGGTCCACCATCGGCTCCATGGCCGACCTGGACTCCGCGTCGGTGGAGGACGTCTCCGAGTTCTTTCGGATGTACTACGCGCCCAACAACGCCACGCTCACCATCGCGGGTGACGTAAATACGGCGCAGATCCGCCCGATGGTGGAGCGGCTCTTCGGCGGGATCGCGCGCGGCCCGGCCGTGGAGCGCCCGCGCATCCCTGTGCCGCAGATCGCCCAGACGCGCTACATCACCAAGGAAGACCGGGTCACGCTGCCGCAGGTGAGCGTCATCTGGCGCGGCGTGCCCCGCGGCCACGCGGACGAGGCGGCGCTCGACGTAGCCGCCGCGCTGCTGACGGACGGCAAGAGCGCCCGCCTGTACAAGCGCCTGGTGTACGACCAGCAGGTGGCGTCGCAGACCACCTCCTTCAACAACGCCAACCTCCTCTCCGGCGACTTCTGGGTCACCGTGCGCGGGAAGCAGGGGACGCAGCTGGACTCGATGGAGGCGGCGGTGACGGAGGAGGTCAACCGCCTGGCGCAGGCCCCGCCCGCAGCCGACGAGGTGCAGCGCGTGGTGAACCAGATCGTCACCGGCTTCGTGTCGTCGCTGGAGACGGTGGCCGGGAAGGCGGACCAGCTCAACAGCTACCAGTACTACTTCGGCGATCCGGGCTACGTAGGCCGCGACCTCGCCCGCTACCGCGCCGTCACCCCGGCCGACGTGCAGCGCGTGACGCGGCAGTACCTGACGGGGAAGAACCGGATCGTGATCAGCTTCGTCCCCACCGGGAAGACGGAGCTTGCCGCCAAGGAGACCGACTGATGAGACGCACCGCAGCCCTCGTAGCGGCTCTCGTCGCCGCCCTTCCCGCCGCGGCGCAGACGCCGTTCCCCACCACGCCGCCGCGCCCCGGCCCCGTGGCCACCCTCGCGCCGCCGGTGCCGGTGGTGCGCAAGCTGGCCAACGGGCTCACCGTGATGTACGTGCGGCGCACCGAGGTGCCGGCCGTCAACGCCACCCTGGTGGTGCGCGGCGCCGGCAACACGGACGACCCGGCGGACCTCCCCGGCCTCGCCTCCTTCACGGCGGCGATGCTGGACGAGGGCGCCGCCGGCCGCAACGCCCTGCAGCTCGCCGACGCGCTGGAGACGCTGGGCGCCAGCCTGAGCGCCTCCAGCGGGTGGGACGCGACGCAGGTGAACCTGTACGCCCTGCGCGACAACTTCCCGCAGGCGCTGCGGCTGATGGGAGACATTGTAGCCCGCCCCGACTTCCCGGAGCGCGAGGTCGGCCGCCTGCGCGAGGAGCGCCTGGTGGCGCTCTCGCGGAACCGCGACGAGGCGGGGGCCATCGCCAACAACGCCTTCCCGGCGCTGGTGTACGGGGCGCAGCACCCGTACGGCCGCTTCGCCACCACCGAGGCCACGCGCCGGCTGGACCGCGCGCGGGTGCAGGGCTTTCACGGCGGCCGCTACCGCCCGGAGAACGCCACGCTGATCCTGGTGGGCGACGTGAGCCCAGACGCCCTGCAGCCGGTGGTGCAGAGCGCGCTGGGCGCCTGGCGCGCCTCGGGCCCCGCCTCCGCTCCGGCGGCGGCGTTGCCGACCCCGACGATCGCCCGCTCGGTGGTGTACCTGGTGGACAAGCCGGGCGCCGCGCAGTCGGAGATCCGCATCGGCCACCCCGGCGTGTCGCGCAGCAGCCCGGACTACTACGCGCTGCAGGTGCTGAACACCATCGTGGGCGGCTCCTTCACCAGCCGCCTCAACACCAACCTGCGCGAGGTGAAGGGCTGGTCGTACGGCGCGCGCAGCGGCTACCAGATGCGCCAGGCGGCGGGCCCCTTCACCGCGCAGGCGGCGGTGGTGACGGCCAAGACGGACAGCTCGGTGGTGGAGTTCATGCGCGAGCTGGGCCGCATCCGCACCGAGGCGGTGAGCGCCGAGGAGCTGGACAAGGCGAAGCGCTACCTGGCGCTCGGCTTCCCGCAGACGGTGGAGACGAACCCGCAGGTCGCCGGGCAGCTCGCCAACCTGGTGACGTACGGCATCGAGCCGTCGTTCCTGAGCACCTACGTTCAGCGTATCATGGCCGTCACGGCGGACGACGTGCGCCGCGTGGCCAACCAGTACGTGCGCCCGGGCAACGCCGTGATCGTTGTAGTCGGCGACCGCTCGGTGGTGGAGGCCGGCCTCCGCGCCGTCAACGTCGCCCCCATCGAGATCCGCGACGTGACGGAGTTCACGAAGTAATCTCCCTGTTTTCAGTGGAGTGACGTGGAGGGGTCCGGCAAGTCCGGGCCCCTCCACTTGCATCGTAATGTCCTCACGCGGAGGCGCGGAGACGCAGAGAGGAACAACACATAAAGCTCACACAGAGGGCACAGAAGGAACTGCAAGCCACAGAGAACTTCTTCTTGCTGCTCTTTCTGTGGCTCTGTGGCTCTGTGTGAGCCATGCAGTTGCAGTTCTCCGCTGGCTCCGCGTCTCCGCGTGAGGCAGCAGTTCGGGGCCCGGCTCCTGCATCCCAACGACGCTCCACGCACAGTCTCCATGGAGCATCGATGAGCACAGACGCACCCGCCTGGCCTCCACGAAGCGCGGCGGAGTTCCCGCGGCTCGCCAGCCTTCCCGCGTACGTCTTCGCGCAGATCAACGCCGAGAAGATGGAGCGCATCGCCGCCGGCGAGGACGTGATCGACCTGGGGATGGGGAACCCCGACATCGGCACGCCGGGGCACATCGTGGACGAGATGGTGGCCCACGCCGCCGACCACAAGCACCACCGCTACAGCGCCTCGCGCGGCATCTACGGCCTGCGCGACGCCATGGCCGAGCACTACGCCCGCCGCTACGACGTCCAGCTGGACTCCGAGAGCGAGGTCGTGGTCACCATCGGTGCCAAGGAGGGGATCGCGCACCTGATGCTCGCCATCCTGGAGGCGGGCGACACGGTGATCGTCCCCTCGCCCGCGTACCCCATCCACAGCTACTCCGTCGTCTTCGCGGGCGGCCGCGTGCACAGCATCCCGCTGGTGGGCGACGACGAGGGGAAGGTGGAGGGCGGCGCGCTCCTGGCCGCCGTGGAGCAGGCTTGCGCATCCACCTGGCCGCGGCCGAAGGCGCTCCTCCTCTCCTTTCCCAACAACCCCACCACGCTCTCCGCGGACCCCGCGTTCTTTGAGCGCGCGGTGGAGGTGTGCCGGCGCCAGCGGCTCCTGCTGATCCACGACTTCGCCTACGCCGACTTCTCCTTCACCGGCAGCCCGCCGAGCATCCTGCAGGTGCCGGGCGCCAAGGAGATCGCGGTGGAGTTCTTTTCGATGTCCAAGTCGTACGGGATGGCGGGGTGGCGCGTCGGCTTCTGCGTGGGGAACCAGGCGATGGTGGGCGCGCTCACCAAGATCAAGAGCTACCTGGACTACGGGATCTTTCAGCCGATCCAGATCGCCGCGGCGCACGCGCTCCGCTCGCAGCAGGAGTGCGTGTCCGAGCTCCGCGACACCTACCGCCGCCGCGCCGAGGCGCTGACCGGCGCGCTGAACGCCGGCGGCTGGCCCGTGCCGCCGCCACAGGCCACGATGTTCGTGTGGGCGCCGATCCCCGGCCCGTTCGTGCGGATGGGCTCCATCGAGTTCGCGCGCTTCCTCCTGCGCGAGGCGGGCGTCGTCGTCTCCCCCGGCCTCGGCTTCGGCGCGGAGGGCGAGGGCCACGTCCGCTTCGCCCTCATCGCCGACGAGGACCGCCTCCGTGAAGCCGGTGAGCGCGTGGGCCGCGCGCTTCAGAGAGGCCCGTGAATCCCATGATCTCACGCGGAGACGCAGAGACGCGGAAGAGGGCTCCGCGCCTCCCCTCTGCGTCTCCGCGCCTCCGCGTGAGCCATGTAGTTGGGGTTCTCTCGGTCCTGACCGCATGCGCCCCCACCGCGCCCTCGCCGGCGATGCCGGAGTTGGGCGCGTTCGTGGTGATGCTGGGGCCGGACACGGTCGCGGTGGAGCGCTACACCCGCACCGCGCACCGGCTCGTTGGCGAGCTCGTCATCCGCGAGCCGCGCACCGCCACCCGCCGCTACACCGCGGAGCTGGCGCCGGACGGCTCCGTTCGCCGCCTGCACGCCGAGCTGCACACCATCGGCGCCGACCAGCCGCTCACGCCCTACACCTTCACCGACGAGTTCGGCCGGGACACCATCACGCAGCTGTATGCGCGCGACACCCTCCGGGAAAGCTTTCGCATCCCCACACTCGGCCCGACGCTCCCCCTGCTGCGCCACTCCCTGGCGCTTCGCGAGCAGGCGATCCGCTACGCACGCCGCGCCGGGAGGGGCGGAACCGCGCGCTTCCACCTCTTCGGCGTAGGCGAGGACTCGGTGGTGGCGGTGGAGGTGCGGTTGGAAGGGAGCGACAGCGTCTCGTTGCACTCCATCGACGGCGAGATGCGCGCGTGGACCGACCGCGAAGGCCGGCTGCTGCGCTGGGATGGACTGCGCAGCACGGCCAAGGTCGTCGGTGCCCGTGTGTCGGTCGCAGACGTCCCCGCACTTGCCGCGGACTTCGCGGCGCGCGATCGGGCGGGGCGGGGAATCGGACAGCTTTCGCCGCGCGACTCCGTGAGCCTGCGCGTGGGCGGCGCGCGCGTCTCGGTGGCGTACGGGCGCCCCTCGCTGCGCGGCAGAACGGCCGTGGGCGGCGTGCTGGTGCCGTGGGACCAGGTGTGGCGCACCGGCGCAAACCTCCCCACGCGGCTGTACACGGACCGCGCGCTGGAAATCGGCGGAACGCGTGTGGATCCGGGCGTCCATGCCCTCTACACCCTCCCCACGCGCGCCGGCTGGACGCTGATCCTGAACCGCCGCACCGGTGGCTCGGGGCGCGACTACGACCCCGCGCAGGACGTCGCGCGCATCGCCGTTTCCTCCCGACCCCTCGCGGCACCGGTGGAACAGCTCACCATCCGGATGGAGCCCGCGGGCGATGGCGCGGGAGTGGCGATCATCGCGTGGGAAACGACTGAATTGAGGATACCGCTCCGCGCGCTGTGACCGCAGCGGAGCGGCGACGGTACAAACGTGTACGGCGGCGACGTTTGCGAGCATCCGGCAACTCCGTACTTTTGCCGCCTGCACTGTTGCGCAAACGTGGTGCAGCCACTACACTAGAGCGCCGACCCCCGGGCGCGCCAAGTCCCTCCAGGCGCCGGGCTCCAGCATACGTATTCTCCAAAACTCTCGTTTCCCCGGAACCACGCGCCTCGGCCGCCCCTCGCGGCCGTCGTGGTCCCCTCCGTGGATTATCCCGTTCCCGTCGCGCGACCCCCACCGGAGTACCCCCATGAAGCCGAACCTCTTCCGCATCCGTCCGGCACTCGCGCTGGCCGCGCTCGCACTCGTGGCCGCCTGCCAGGACGTCGTGCAGCCCAAGCAGGCAAATCCCGGCGACCCGTTCGCGGGGCTCAAGGCGGGGCTCCACCCGGTGCTGGTGGTGACCGAGGCCGGCCCCGTGACCACGTACGCGGAGGTCCGCCTCCGCCGCGTGCAGACCAGCGCCTCCATCGCCAGCTTCCAGGCCCAGCTCGCCTACGACACCACGCAGCTCTCCGTGCTCGGGGCCGACTTCCCCGCCGGGGTGGACGGCGCGTGGCACGAGGTGTCGCCGGGGCAGGTTCGCTTCGCCGGCGCCGCCGCGGCCGGGCTGGACGACGTGGCGCTGGCCACGCTCCGCTTCGCGTCCAAGAAGCCGGCCGGGCAGCGCGCCTTCAGCCTGGACTTCCAGGAGCTGGTGGGCGCCAACGACTTCAGCGACCTCGCACCCATGGTCGCGGCCGGTTCGCCGCTGATCGTTTCCGCCTACCCCGCCCGGTAAATCCCTCCGCCGGTTTCTTTCGACAGGATATAGAACGATGATGCGTCGCTTTTCACTCAAGGCGGCCGTGCTGGCCGGGGTGCTCCTGATGGGCGCCCTGATCCCGGCACTGGCGCAGCAGCGCGACCCGGGCCTGGTGGGTGACGTCAATGGCGACGGCCGAATCACATCGGCCGACGCCCTTGCCGTTTATGCCTACCTGGCGGGCCGTCCGATCCCGGCGAGCTTCGACGTCCCCGGCCGCGGCGACGCGGACGGCGACGGGCAGATCACCCGCGCGGACGCGGAGCTGATCATGCGCGTGGCGGTGGGCCAGGCGTCGGGCGACCGGCCGGTGGGCAAGCCGGTCACGCCGGGCACCGCGCCCGCCGAGGGTCCGCTGCGGCTGCAGTGCGTGGCGAACACGCGCTCGGCCACGGTGCGCTGCTCCGAGCCGGGCGCGCCCGCGCCCTCCGGAGTGCAGGGCGACCGCATCTACTACGGCGGACAGCACGTGAACGTCTCGCTCCTCACGGACAACGTGACGACGGTGGCGGACACCTTTGCGTTCGACATGCGGGTGAAGAACCTGATCGGCCAGGCGATCGGCACGCACGACGGCGTCACCATGGACTCCGTCAAGGTGTTCTTCGACGCCGAGCCGCGGAACACCTCGTCCACGCCCAACAACGGCGTGGTCACGGCGGTGAACCACGACGGTGCGCAGCCGTTCATCACGAGCGAGCCGCAGAAGTACTTTGCGTAC
>DASWNZ010000215.1:0-8328 GCA_036398975.1 Longimicrobium sp. | reverse complement strand
TCCCGCTGCAACGGCGGCCTCCGGCGTCCGGCACATGGCGCTGGGGGCCTTCTGGTTTTCGGTGATGGCGGTGCTGGTGAAGACGGCCGGGAGGAACCTCCCCAGCCAGGAGATCGTGCTGGTGCGCGGGGTGATCACGCTGGTGCTGAGCATCGCCATGGTGCTGCGCGCCGGCATTTCGCCGTGGGGCGCGCGGGAGCGGCGCGGGCTGCTGGTGCTGCGCGGGATCTTTGGGTTCGCGGCGCTCTCCTTCTTCTACACCTCACTGGTGCACCTCCCGCTCGCGGAGGCCACCCTCATCCAGTACACGAACCCCGTCTTCACCGCGATCCTGGCCGCGTGGCTGCTGGGCGAGCGGATGGGGCGGCGCGAAGTGGGATGCGTGGCGGCCAGCCTGGCCGGCGTGGTGCTCGTCGTGCGCCCCGCCGCGCTGCTGGGGGGCGCCGCTTCGGTGGTGAGCCCGCACGCGGCGCTGATCGCGCTGGCCGGGGCGATGTGCAGCGCGCTGGCGTACGTCACCATCCGTCGCATCAAGGGCGAAAACCCGCTGGTGATCGTCTTCTACTTCCCCCTGGTGACCGTTCCCGCGACGCTCCCCTTCACCCTGCCGCAATGGGTGTGGCCCACGCCGCTGGAGTGGCTCGTGCTGGCCGGGATCGGCATCGCCACGCAGATCGCGCAGGTCAACATGACGCGCGGCCTGCAGCTGGAGCCCGCCGGCCGCGCGACGGCGGTGGCCTATCTGCAGGTGGTGTTCGCGGCGGTGTGGGGAGTCGCTTTCTTTGGGGAGCGGCTGGATGCCTGGGTCCTCGGCGGCGCCGGGCTGGTGCTGGCGAGCACGGTGGTGCTGGCCCGGGGCCGCAGGGCTGCGGAGGGGGTGGTGGCGGAAACGGAGGTGTGAACAGCGGGGAATGGGGAATAGGGCTCAGGGAATAGGAACAGCGAGTGGTTTCCTATTCCCTATTCCCTATTCCCTGAGCCCTATTCCCTGCGGGTCAGCTTCCCACCACCGCCGCGAGCAGCATACCCTCGGCGGCGTCGCCCGAGAGCATCTGGTCCACGTTCGACGGGAGCGACTCGGCGACGATGGCGTCGACGATGCGGGCCTCCTCCGCCGGGAGAGGGCCCGGTGCGGGGGTGGGGCGCAACGCGAAGACGAGCGATGCGGCGATGCCGGCGGCGGCGCCCAGCGGCAGCCACGTGCGCACTCGCGGACGGCGTGCCGGGGTGCGCAGGCGCGCCAGCGGCAGCTCCGCGCGGCTGTTGGCGACGCCGCGCAGGTGCTCCCAATCCACGTCGTCCATGGGGGGCTGGGGGGTGGCGGAGCGCAGGAGCGCCGCCAGCTCCGGGTCGCGAATAGGCTCGGTGTTCATTCTTCTCTGCTCCGTTCGTAGGGCGCCAGCGCCTGGCGCAGCGCCTTGCGGGCCTCGTGCAGGTGCCACCGCACGGTGCCGTCCGATATCTCCATGATCTGCGCGATCTCCGGTCCGCTGAACCCTTCCAGCTCGAACAGCTCCACCACCAGCTTCTGGCGCTGCGGGAGCGTGGCCAGGGCGGCGGCGAGGCGATCGCGAAGCTCCGCGCGCTCCGCCTCGCGCTCCGGCGACGGGCCTTGCGAGGAGGCCGTTTCCGGGATCTCGTCGACCGTGCGGAGGGCGCGTGCCTTGCGGGCGTTGAGCCCCCGGTTCACCAGGATCCGAAAGAACCAGGGCGCGAACGCCCGCCCCGGCTCGAAGCTGTCGATGCGCTGCAGGACGACCATGAAGGTGTCCTGCACCAGGTCCTCGGCGTCTTCCTTCTGCCCCAGCACGCGGAACGCCACCGAGAACGCGCGGTGCATGTAGCGCGTGACGAGGGTGTCGAAGGCGCGCCCGTCGCCGTGGCGGACGCGCTCGACCAGCTCCGCCTCGCCATCCGGCGCGGCGGGTGCCGCGCCGGTGGCGATGGGGAAGGCCACGGCGGGTGTCGCCGCGCCCGCGCGGATCACGGGCGGGAGCTGCCGCTGCCGCCGTGCTGCCCCTCGCCGGACCGGCCGCCGCGGCGGCGGTGCCCGTCTTGGCCCTGCATGCGATCGCCGCGCTTACGACGCGCCTCCTGCATCAGCTGGCGCGCGCGCTCCTTCTGCTGCGCGTTGAGGACGCCCTGGGCCTCTTCCATCGCCGCGCGAATGTTGGCGCGCATCTGATCCATGGGGGCGCGCATCGCCTGCGGGACCTCGCGGCGCCGGCCCTCGTCGCGCAGGCGGCGCAGGGTGTCGCGGCGCTGCTCGGGGGTCAGCCGCTCCATCTGCGCGCGGCGCTGCGCCTTGAACTGCTCGTGGTGCGCCGCGAGCTGCGCGCGGAGGGGCCGGTTGCGCTCCTCAAGCCTGCGGCCGATCTCCTGGAGCCGCGTCACCTGCGCGTCCGTCAGCTGCAGCTCCTGGCGGTAGGCGAGGAGTCCCTGGAACGCGGGGCGGTGCTGCCTTCCACCCTGCTCCCAGCGCCCGCTGCGGACCGAGTCGGCGCCCGGGCGTCCGTGCTGCTGCGCGGCTGCCGGCGCGGCGGCCAGGAGCCCAAGCGCGACCATGTATCGAACGTAGCTCTTCATTGTCGTGTACCGTTGTGTGCGGAATCGTGCGGGCGACTGGCGCCCGAGCCGTGCTGCACGATAATACCGCCCGGAGCGGCGAAACGTTGGGCAGTCACTGCAACGGCAGTCTCACGCAGAGGCGCAGAGACGCAGGAGAGAACTGCGAGTGCATGGCTCACACAGAGACACAGAGCCACAGAGAGAACAGCAAAAGGGGGTTCTCTGTGGCTTGCGGTTCCCTCTGTGTCCTCTGTGTGCGGCTTTTCTCTGTTGTTTTTCTCCCTGCGCCTCTGCGCCTCTGCGTGAGACCCGCTGTTCAACATCGTGCGGCAACCCTTTAGCGGAACCCGGCATCCTATGCTGTGGACCCGTGAACGGATCATGGAAGACCTGGAGCTGATCGAGCAAGCAAAGCGGGGCGACGGCGGGGCGGTGCGGGCGCTTTACCAGCGCCATGCACGCCGCGTGTACGCGGTCGTGCGCCGCCTGGCCGGCGACGACACGCTCGCCGAGGACTGGGCGCAGGACGCCTGGCTGCGCGCCATCCGCGCCCTTCCGACCTTTCGCGGGGACTCGGCGTTCACCACCTGGCTCCACCGGATCGCGGTGAACAGCGCCCTCCACGGGCGCAGGTCCAGGGAGCGGCGCAGCGGGCGAGAGGCGCCGCTGGAAGAACAGAGCGCGCTGGTGAGGCCGCAGGGGGAGAACGCCGTCCTTCGCCTCAAACTGGAGCGGGCGATGGAGAAGCTGCCGGAAGGGATGCGGCGGGTGCTGGTGCTGCACGACGTCGAAGGATACACGCACGAAGAGATCGCGGAGATGCTGGGAGTGAACCCCGGCACCTGCAAGAGCCAGCTTTTCAAAGCGCGGGCACGGATGAGGTCGCTGTTGAGCCCCTCGTCCCACGTCCCCGCGGAAGGAGTGGAAGCATGCAGCACCTGACGCTGGAAGAACTGGCCCGCCTGGTAGACGAAGCGCCCGAGCCGGCCGAGGCCGAGCACCTGCGCGACTGCCTGGTCTGCCGCCGCGAGCGCGACGCCATGCGCGCGCAGACCGCCGCCCTGGCCGAGCTCGCCGATCCGGAGCCGAGTCCCGGCGCCTGGCGGGCGCTGGAGGCGGCGCTGGCCGAAGAGGGGTTGATGCGCCCGGCGCCGGCGCGCGCCATCCGGAGCTGGCAGCCGCTGCTGAGGATCGCGGCGGCGCTGCTGGTCTTGGCGACGGGGGCCGCGGCGGGGCTGTCGCTGCTGCGGCCCGGGACGACGGACCAGGTTGCGCAGGCGCCGGTGCAGCCGTCCAGGAGTGAAGGCCGGGTTCTGGGGGTGGCGCAGCTTCCCCGGCCGAGCGCGGAGTCCAAGGTGGTGGATGCGCCGGTGGCGGAGGATGCCGCCGTGCCCGCGAGCGCGCCGCCGGTGGCGCGCCTGGTGTCGGCGCGCGTGGGGGATGCGCCGCGAGTCGCGCCGAGGCGCCGTGCCCCGGCCCTTACGCCCGAGGCGAAGGCGGCGGCGCGGGAGCTGGACGAGGCGGAGGCCGCGTACGTCGCCGCGCTGCGCAAGTACGCCGAGATCGCGGACCCCGCCAGCGGCGCCGACCCGGAGACCCGCCTCTCCGCCCTGAACACGCTGGTGGAGACCACCGGCCGCGCGCTGGAGCAGGCCCCCGGCGACCCCGTGCTGAACGGATACCACCTGGCCGTCCTGGACGAGCGCGATGCTCTCCGGCGCCAGATCGACCGCGCGTCGCAGAGCGCGTGGTACTGAAACCGAGTCAACCGAAAGAGACCGAGAGATGCGCCTGATCAAGGGATGGATGCCGCTTCTGGCGGCAATGCTGATGGCTCCCGCCGCCCTCGCCGCCCAGCGCGGCGATGCGCAGCGCGGGTGGATGGGCGTGGCCTTCGACTGGGACAGCACCGGCGCCCGCGAGGCCCGCATCGCCGAGGTGGTGGCGCGCTCCGCCGCCGAGCGCGCCGGGCTGCGCACTGGCGACGTGGTGGTGCGGGTGAACGGCGACCCCGCCACCGAGCGCACCATCGAGCGCCTGCGCGAAGAGCTGGAGGTGGGCGACACCGTGCGGCTGCGCATCCGCCGCGGCCGCGCGGAGGAGGAGCGCCGCGTGATCGCCGCCGCGCGCCGCGAGGCCATCGCCCGCACCCGCCCGCTTCCGGACGAGGTCACCATCATCGACGACGACACCAGGGTGACCTTCCGCGTTGACTCGCTTCGCACGCGGCTCGACAGCCTGGGACGGCGGATGGGCAAGCTTCGCGAGCGGGTGCACACGCGGCGCGGTGACAGCGTCATCGTCTACAGCATCGACCGTCCCGACGGCCGCCGTGGCGACAGCGTGGTGGTGAACCTGCGCTCCATGGACCGCATGGGCCGCGCGCTGGGGCGGGAGCTGGGACGTGAGATCGAGGTCGCCCGCACGCTTCCCTTCTTCCTGGACGTGGGGCGGCGCGCGGTGGCCGGCGCCGAGCTCTCGGAGCTGAACCCGGAGTTGGCCCGCTACTTCCGCGTGGATGACGGCGTGCTGGTGCTGCAGGTGTCGCGCTCTACCCCGGCCGCGCGCGCGGGGCTGCAGGGCGGCGACGTGATCGTGCGCGCCGGGGGCCGCACGGTGGGCTCGGTGGCCGACCTGCGCCGCGCCTTCGGCACGCAGGAGGGACGGGTGCGGCTGGAGGTGGTGCGCCAGGGCCAGCGCCGCCAGCTGGACGTGGAGTGGAGCGGCCAGCGCATCGAGACCGAGCGGAGCGAGCGGGTGCGCATTCGCGGGGAAGAGGAGCGCCGGCGGAACTGACCGCCTCTGGCGCGGTACAGCGGGGTCCCTCCGGCATCCGGAGGGACCCCGCTTCTCTTTGCGCCCGCGCCGGGCGTGGCGAAGGCGGGGGGAAGCGCGTTACCTTGCCGGTCAACCCGTTGCGTTCCCTTTGCATGCGCCTCGTGATGCAGTACACCGTCCGCCCGCTCCTGCGGTGCGCGCTGGCTCTCCTCGCCATCCTATCGTTCGCCGTCCCGGCCGCCGCGCAGGCGCCCGCGCCCGACACGGTGCCGCGCATCTTCGTGATGACGATGGGCCCCGGCGACCTGGTGTGGGAGCGCTTCGGCCACAACGCCATCTGGGTGCACGATCCGCGCACCGGTGAGGACCTGGCGTACAACTACGGGATGTTCGACTTCCAGCAGGAGAACTTCTTCAAGAACTTCATCCAGGGGAAGATGGAGTACTGGGTGGCCGCGTTCGACGCCGGCGCCACCATGCGGCACTACGCGTCGTACAACCGGACGGTGGCGGTGCAGGAGCTCAACCTGACGCCCGCCCAGGCCACCGAGCTCGCGCGGCTGCTGGCCGTGAACGAGCTTCCGCAGAACCGCTTCTACCGCTACGACTACTACCGCGACAACTGCTCCACCCGCGTGCGCGACGCCATCGACCGCGTGCTGGGCGGGCGGCTGAAGGCGGCCACCGAGCGCGTCTCCGCCGGCACCACCTACCGCGCGCACACCGAGCGCCTGACCGCCGCCGGCGCCGCGGACGTCCCCATTTTCACCGCGCTGATGGGCGGCCTGGGTCCCGCGGCGGACCGGCCGATCTCGCGCTGGGAGGAGATGTTCCTCCCCGGCGCGCTGCACGACCGCCTGGCCGAGCTGCGGGTGCCGGACGCCGCGGGCCGCATGGTGCCGCTGGTGCGCGAGGAGATGCAGGCGGTGCGCTCCACGCGTCCGGCCCCGTCGCCCTCGACGCCCAACTGGCTGCCCGGCTACCTCATTGCGGGGGTGGCGCTGGGGGGTCTGCTGGCGTTTCTGGCGTCGCACGCGTCGAGAGGCCGCGGGGCGCGCTTCGGCTTCGCGGCGGTGGCGGGGCTCTGGCTCCTCTTCGCGGGGACGGGCGGGTGGATCCTGGCCGGGCTCTGGTCGCTGACCGACCACGGAATCGCGTACCGCAACGAGAACATCCTCCAGCTCTCACCGCTGGCGCTTCCGCTCGTCCTGCTGCTGCCGGTGCTGGCGTACGGCGCGCGATGGGCGGCGCGGCCGGCGTGGCTGCTCTCGGCGGCGGTGGCGGGGCTCTCGGTGCTCGGCTTCGTGCTGCAGATCCTGCCGGGGCTGGACCAGGCGAATGGGTGGATCATCGCGCTGGCGCTGCCGGTGAACCTGGCGCTGGCGTGGTCCGCCCGGCGCATGGCCGCCGGCCTTCCCGCGCGCGCCATCGCGCCGGTCGCCGCCAGCCGCCGCGCCGCCGCAACCACCTGATGGAAGTCCAGATCTTCGGCACCAAAGGGTGCGCCGAGACGCGCAAGGCGCTCCGATTCTTCAAGGAGCGCCGCATCCGCACCCATTTCGTGGACCTGAAGGAGCGCGCCGCATCGGCCGGCGAGCTGAAGCGCTTCGCCCAGAAGTTCGGCGCCGATGCGCTGCTGGATCGCGAGTCGAAGCGTTACCGCGAGCGCGGCCTGCACGCGGCGCATCTTTCCGAGTCGCGCATCATCCCGCTCCTCGAAGACGAGCCCGCGCTCCTCGTCACCCCGCTCCTGCGCTCCGGCAACCTCCTCGCCGTGGGCTGGAGTGAGCCGCAATGGCGGGAGTGGACGAATCCATGAAAGACAACGACAGGGCTCACACAGAGGCACTGAGACACAGAGAGAACTCCGTGCCTTTCCTCTGTGTCTCTGTGCCTCTGTGTGAGATCAATAGGATTCCGGAGGGGGCGGTATGAGGATCGTGGCGGGGAAGTGGGCGGGGCGGCACCTGACCTCGCCCGCGGACCGGCGCGTGCGGCCCACCGCCGAGCACGTGCGCGATGGGTGGCTGCGGCTGCTGGAGCCGGACTTCCCCGGCGCACGCGTGCTGGACCTCTTCGCGGGAACGGGCGCGCTGGGGCTGGAGGCGATGTCGCGCGGCGCCCGCTCGGCCGACTTCGTGGAGACGCGCCCCGCATCGCTCCACGCGCTCAAGGCCAATGTCGCCGCGCTGCACGTGCGGGAGAAGACGAGGATCTTCAAAAAGGACGCGCTCCCCTTCGCGGCGGCCCTCCCGATCGCCCGCTACGACATCGCCTTCGCCGATCCGCCCTACGAGAGCCGCATGCTGGACCGGCTCCTGGAGAGCTGGATGGCGAAGCCCTTCGCCGCCATCCTCACGCTGGAGCACTCCATCAAGCACCTCCTTCCCGAGGGGGGCGAGGAGCACTTCTTCGAAGACACCATGGTCACCATCTACCGCGCCCGCCTCGCCGACCTGCGCCGTGCGGAGGAGGAGGACCGTGGCTGACTTCACTCTGCGGCCCGCCACGCACGACGATGCGGAGCGGTGGCTGGCGCTGGTGGACGCGCTGGCCGACTACGAGAAGCTCGACCGCCCCCGCCCCGATGCACGCGAGCGTCTGGTGCATGACGCCTTCGGGCCGCCCCCGAACCGCATCCAGGTGTACCTGGCCGAGTCGTCCGCGGGTGAAGCGCTCGGGTACGCCATCACCTGCGAGACGTACTCCTCGTTCCTGGCGCTCCCCACGCTCTACCTGGAGGACCTGTTCGTCCTTCCGGAGGCGCGGCGCCACGGGATCGGCAAGGCGTTCTTTCGCTTCCTCGCGGGGGAGGCGCTGGTTCGCGGGTGCGGGCGGATGGAGTGGGTGGTGCTCGACTGGAACCAGCTCGCCATCGAGTTCTACGAGGGCCTCGGCGCGCGTCACATGCGCGAGTGGTACACGTATCGGCTGACGGCGGAGCAGCTCGCGGATCTGGCGGAGGTGACGGGGGGGTGAATG
>DASWNZ010000214.1:0-10080 GCA_036398975.1 Longimicrobium sp. | reverse complement strand
CACCCCCGAATGGGGAACGGAAGAAGAAGAAGGAAACACCAACAGCTCTCCCGTTCTAACTGGCCCCGCTGGCGGGGGCAGGCCAGCTGGCGCCTCTGTTATCGAGAGAGGGGGGAGTTTGTCGGCCACCGTGGCGCAGGGTTGAGGCCCGGCAAGGGTGGGCAGACACGCAGGTCTGCCCCTACGGGATTCTGCGCGAAACGGCGGTCGAACCAGCGCGAAGCGCGGGCATCGGCGACGCACGCGGTTTTCTCCCCCTCCCCCGCCCTGCGCCCCCGCAGGCGGGGGAGGGGGTCGGGGGGAGGGGGCCTTTCGGCACACCAACGCACTCACGCACTGACTTCATGCTCCGCCTCGACTCCCTATCCCGCCGCTTCGGCGACACCACCGCGGTGGACGACGTGTCGCTGGAGGTGGCGGCGGGGGAGTTCCTCACGCTCCTCGGACCCAGCGGGTGCGGCAAGACGACCACGCTGAGGATGGTCGCCGGCTTCGAGCACCCCACGTCGGGGCAGGTGTGGGTGAACGGGCGCGACGTCACCGCGCTCCCGCCGCAGCGGAGGGACGTGGGGATGGTGTTCCAGAACTACGCGCTCTTTCCGCACATGGATGTGGGGGAGAACGTGGCGTTCGGGCTGCGCGCACGCGGCGGGCGCGACGTGGATGCACGTGTGGCACGCGCGCTGGAGCGGGTGGAGCTGGCGGGATACGAGCGGCGCAAGGTGCAGGAGCTCTCCGGCGGCCAGCAGCAGCGCGTGGCGCTGGCGCGCGCACTCGCGCCCGAGCCGCCCCTCCTCCTCCTCGACGAGCCGCTCTCCAACCTCGACGCCGCCCTGCGCGAGCGCACCCGCACCGAGATCCGCGCGCTCCTCAAGGAGCTGGGGATGACGGCGGTGTTCGTGACGCACGACCAGGAGGAGGCGTTCGCCCTCTCCGACCGCATCGCCGTGCTGAACGGCGGCAGGCTGCAGCAGCTCGGCACGCCCGAGGAGCTGTACGCGCGCCCCGCCAACCCCTTCGTCGCGTCGTTCCTGGGGCGCGCCAACTTCTTCGCCGCCACCGTGGAGTCGGCGGAGGGCGGGATGCTGCTCTGCCGGCTGGAGTCGGGGCAGCGCTGGCGGGCCGTGCGCGCGGACGGGGCAGGCGCGGGATCGGCGGTGCGGCTGATGGTGCGGCCGGAGGCGATGAGCGTCACGGGCGCGCCGGATGGCGATGCGCTCCACGGGCACGTCCTGGACCGCCGCTTCGCCGGCTCGGCCACCTTTTACCGCGTCGGGTTCGCCGCTGGCAGCGAGGCGCTCGTGCAGGGCGGCCCCGGCGATGCATCCCCCGGCCAGCCCGTGCGGGTGACGCTCGCCGCTGGCGCCGCGGCCGTGGCGTATCCCGCATGACCATCCGCATCGAGCCGCTACGCGCGGACGACGAGACGGCGCTGCGCGAGGCGGCGGAGCTGCTGGTGGACGGCTTCCGCGAGGACTGGCCGGAAGCCTGGCCGGACCTGGAATCCGCGCTGGAGGAGGCGCGCGAGTGCACGGCCGGCGACCGCAGCGCATGGGTGGCGCGCGACGATGACGGCCGCGTGGCGGGGTGGATCGGCGGGATCCGCGCTTATCGGGGACGCGTGTGGGAGCTGCATCCGATGGTGGTGCGGCGCGACCTGCGGGGACGCGGCATCGGAGCCGCGCTGGTGGAGGAGCTCGCGAACCAGGCGCGCGCGGCCGGGGCCTTCACGCTGACGCTCGGAACGGACGACGAGAACGACCGCACCACGCTCGGCGGCGCCGACCTCTATCCGGGCGTGCTGGACAAGCTGCGCGAGCTCCGCGACCTGGGCCGGCACCCGTTCACCTTCTATCAGCGGATGGGCTTCGAAGTCACCGGCGTGATCCCGGACGCGAACGGGCCCGGCAAGCCGGACATCCTGATGGCGAAGAGCCTCCGGAGCTCTTCGTGAGCACTCAGCTTCCCGCACCGCTCCCCATCCCGGTCGAGCGCGGCAGGACACGCTCGCGCGCCCCCGGCGGATGGATGCTGGCCGCGCCGGTGGTCGTCATCCTAGTCTGGCTGGTGCTGTACCCGAACGTGTGGGTGCTGGGCGACAGCTTCCTGGACGGCGGCCGGGCCACGACGGAGCACTACAGGCGCTTCTTCGGAAGCGGATCGGAGCTGCAGGCCCTCTGGAACAGCGTGTGGATCTCGCTGGCCAGCGTCGCCCTCTCGGGAGCGATTGGAGTCCCGCTCGCCTTCCTCTTTGCGCGACGCGACTTCCCGGGGCGCAAGGTGCTGGGCGCGCTGGCGGCGCTTCCCGTGCTGCTTCCGCCGCTGGTGGGCACCATCTCCTTTCTCTTCCTGTACGGCGAGAGCGGGCTTCTGACGCGCGGCGTGCAGGCGGCGCTGGGGATGGCCGCGCCGCCCTGGCGCCTGAGCGGGCCGGTGGCGGTGCTGCTGGTGCACGCGTACACCATGTACGTGTACTTCTATCTGTTTACCGCGGCGGGACTTGCGCGGCTGGATGGCGGCTACGCGGAGGCCGCCGCGGCGCTCGGGGCGGGGCGGTGGACGACGATGCGGCGCGTCACCCTCCCCATGCTGGCGCCGGCGATCGGCGGGGCGGCGCTGCTGGTGTTCATGACGTCGATGGGATCGTTCAGCGCGCCGTACGTCTTCGGCGGCGGCTTCCGCGTGCTCACGACCCAGCTCTACGCCAGCAAGCTCAACGGCGAGTCGGGTCTGGTGGCGGTGGAGGCGGTGGTGCTTGCGGCTGCGTCGCTCCTCTTCCTGATGATGCTGCAGCGGTGGGAGGCGGCGCGCGAGTACACCGGCGCGTCCAAGGGGCTGGGCGCCGCGCCGGCCGCTCGCGGGCGCGGCGGATGGGGGATCACGCTGCTGGGCGCGGCGCTGGTCGGCTTCCTCCTCCTCCCGCACGCCACCGTGCTCCTCGTCTCGTTCGTCCCGGAAGGCACCTGGACGATCGAGACGCTCCCCCCCGTCTACTCGCCGGCGGCGTACGGCGCGCTCTTCACCGATCCGCAGCGCCTGCGCCCCGTCCTCAACTCCCTGGCGATGGCGAGCGTCGCGACCTTCGCCAACGTGGTGTTCGCGATGGCGGCCGGGTACTACCTGGCCCGGTCACGCGCCCGCGGCCGCTGGGTCGTATCCGCGCTGGTGACGCTGCCGTGGGCGCTGCCGGGGACGGTTCTGGCGGTGGCGCTGGCCTCCACCTTCAGCGTGCACCGGCCGCTCACCGGTCAGTTCGTGCTGGTGGGGACGTTCGCCATCCTGCCGCTGGCCTACTTCGTCCGCAACATCCCGCTCGTCACGCGCGCCGCGCTCGGCTCCTTTCGCCAGCTCGACCCCGCGCTGGAGGAGGCCGCCGCATCGCTCGGTGCATCCCGCGCCACCGCCCTACGCCGCGTCGTGCTGCCGCGCGTCCTTCCGGGGATCGCGGCGGGCGCGCTGCTCGCATTCGTCACGGCGCTGGGCGAGTTCGTGGCGTCCATCCTCCTGTACACGCACCGCACGCGCCCCATCGCCGTGGAGATGCTCTCGCAGCTCCGCGCCTTCGATCTCGGCGGCGCCGCAGCGTACGGCGTCCTTCTCATCGCGCTCGTGGCGATCGTATTCGCGTTCGGCTACCGCGGCGTGGCTGAAGAGCCCGGCGGCTGACGGGAAACGGCAATCTCACGCGGAGGCGCAGAGACGCGGAGAGAGAACAACAGAGAAGCATCGCACAGAAGGAATTGAAAGCCACACAGAAAATCTTTGCAGTTCTCTCTGTGGCTCTGTGTCTCTGTGTGAGCCTGTCGTTCTGTCTCTTTTTCTTTCTCTGCGTCTCCGCGCCTCCGCGTGAGACCCGCCGTACCCTGTGCTACTCAGACCTCAGCGCGACCATCGGATCCACGCGGCTCGCGCGGCGGGCGGGAATCCAGGTGGCCAGCAGCGTCATGCCCAGCAGGAGCGCAGCCACCCCTCCGTACGTCAGCGGATCGGCCGCGCCCACCCCGAACAGCAGGGTGGAGAGGAGCTGCGATGCCCCCAGCGCGATCGCGACTCCGACTGCAACCCCGATCGCCGCCAGCCGCGCGCCCCCGGCCACCACCATCGTCCTCACGTCGCTCGGGCGGGCGCCGAGGGCGATGCGCACGCCGATCTCGCGGGTGCGCTGCGCCACACCGTACGCCACCACCCCGTACACGCCCACCGACGCCAGCGCCAGGGCTACCGCGCCGAAGATGGAGAGGAGCGTCCCGGTGAGCCGCTGCGGGAACGCGGCGTCACGGCGCATCTGCGACAGGGTGCGCGCGGCGAGAAGCTCCACCCCCGCGACCCGGGCCGCGCGGCGCACCGGCTCCACTACGGGCGCGGCATCGCCGCGCGCGCGGATCTGGAGCATCACGCCCAGGTGGACCGACTGCTCCCACGGCAGGTACACCATGGGCCGGATGCCGGCGTGGCGCGCGTAGTTCACGTCGTCCACCACCCCGACCACCTCCACCACGCCGCGCCCTTCCCGCTCCGCCCGCAGCCGCTTGCCGATGGGATTCTGCCCCGGCCAGAGCGAGCGTGCGAGCGACCGGCTCACCACCGCGACGGGGACACCGCCGGCCCGGTCCCGTGACTCAAAGGTGCGGCCGGCCGATGCCCGCATCCCCATGGTGGCGAAGAAGTCGCCCGACACCACGTTCACGTCCAGCGAGCGCGAACCACCGGCGGCGCCCGGCACGGTGAACGGCTCTTCCACGCGGCTGTCCCCCATCGGCACGAGCTGCGTGAAGGCGGCGGCCTCAACCCCCGGCGTGCGGCGGACCGCATCCAGGAGCCGCAGCAGCGCCGCCCGCGCCGCCGCCGTGTCTCCTTCCGGCCCTCGCATCTCGATGTGGGCTGTGGCGAGGCGCGATTCGTCGTACGGCGTAGGGGCGGCCTGCAGCGCCCACACCGAGCGCAGGAGGAGCCCCGCCATCACCAGCAGCGCGAGCGAGAGCGCCACCTGCGCCACCGTCAGCGCACCGCGCAGCCGCGATGGCGACCGTCCGGTGCCGGCGCCCCCGTCGCGCAGCGCGGCCTGCGTGTCCCCTCGCGCGGCGGCGAGCGCGGGCGCCAGGCCGAAGAGGATTCCCGTGGCGAGCGACATGGCCAGCGAATGGGCCAGCACCCGCCCGTCCGTGGAGAAGTCGAGCGTGGGGGGGAGCTCCAGCAGGCGGAAAAGGCGCGATGCCGCACGCGCGAGCGCCAGCCCAGCCGCCCCGCCGAGGAGCGCCAGGAGCACGCTCTCGGTCAGCAGCTGCCGCACCAGCCTCCCGCGCGACGCGCCGACCGATACCCGGATGGCGATCTCGCGCCGGCGTGACGCCGCTCGCGCAAGGAGGAGGTTGGCCACGTTGGCGCAGGCGATGGCGAGCACCGCCGCCACCACCACGGACAACAGGATGAAGACCACGAGCACCTCCGGCGACGACGCTGCGCTCACCAGCGTGCCCCCCGGAATCGCCCGGAAGCGCACCTCCCGATTCGTCTCCGGGTACGCGGCTCCGAGGCGGGCGGAGAGCACCCGCAGCGCGCTCCCCGCCTGGTCGCGCGTGACGCCGGGCGCCAGGCGGGCGATGGGGAAGAGCCAGTGGGACCCGCGCTCCGTCAGGAGCGACGGGGCCCCAGGCGTCGCGCCGCGCAGGATCGGCTGCTGCGCCAGCGGCAGCCACACGTCGGGCGCGATCTCCACGTCGGTGCCGCGGAACGTCGCCGGGGCCACACCCACCACGGTGAACGCCTGGCCGTTGAGCCTCAGCTCGGAGCCGACCACGTCGCGCCCACCCCCCAGCTCGCGCGTCCACAGGTCGTGCGAGACGACCGCCACCGGCTTCGCTCCGGCCACGTCGTCGGACGGCAGGAGCGCGCGACCGACCGCCGGCCGCACCCCCAACACCGCGAAGTAGTTGCCGCTCACGACCTGCCCGCGCGTGGGGGCGCCGCTGGCGCGCTCCACCTCCGCGCGCCCGGATGCGGCCACGCCGGCGAACACCCCCCGCAGCGCGGCGACGTCCAGGTAGTCCGGGTACGAGAGCGGATTGGATGCGCCTGGCGCCCCGCGCTCGTTCGCCAGCAGGCGCACCAGCTCGTGCGGCCGCTCCACGGGAAGCGGTCGCAGGAAGACGGCGTTGGTCAGCGAAAAGACGGCCGTGTTGGCGCCGATCCCCAGCGCCAGCGTCACCACGGCCGCCAGCGCGAACGCGGGCGCACGGCGCAGCGATCGGATGGCGAAGCGCAGATCCTGAAGGAAGGCGTCCATGATGGGACCGGTGGCGAGGTGAAGGCGCGCGGGTGTCGCGCGCCCTCAAAGCGACAGCCGTGCCCCGGGCGCAGAGACGCAACCCATTGCGCCGCAGCGGGTTGCGTTCCCGCGAGGCGAGCGCGGTGTTCACGCCTGGGAAACCACCGTCCCAGGAACGATACAGCCCGCGGCGCGCGAACCCTCTCCCGTTACCCTTGCCGTATCCCTCTGTGTCTCTGTGTGAGGCCGTCGTCGTTCAGGGCCGAAGCGACTCGTCCAGCCGCGGCTCGAGCGAGCTCCACGCGCCGCCTTCCAGCGCGATCAGCGTGGCGAAGTAGATCTGGCACTGGTGCTCGGGGAAGTTCGCCATCACCGCGTCGGCCGCCGCGTTGAGCTGCGCCTCGTCCAGGTTCACGTCGGCGTCCGGCTCGGTGACGCCGTCGGTGTGCGGGATACCCGCCGCATCCAGGAAGGCGGAAAGGAGCGGGACGCGCTCCTTCAGGTGGAACGCCATCAGCAGGTCGACGATGATGTCCTCGCTGAGCGGCGCGCGCAGCGTGGCCTCGGCGATCTGCGGAACGCCCCAGCTCTGCGCGGTGGCGGCCCGCACCTTGAGCACCTGCGCCAGGTGTCCGCGCAGGGCCTGGGTGAAGCCTGCGCCGCGGTCCGGTCCCGACGCCGCGCGGATGGCGAGGACGCGCTCTTCGGGGGTCATCGCGCGCCAGATCTTGCGGAGCCGCCGGGTGCGCTCCGTGACCGCGGCGGGCGGGGTGAAGCGAGGTGCGCTCATTGGGCGATCTTCTTAGTAAGTGGGGTTGAAGTGACCGGACAGGCTACAACCCCGGCCCGGCAGGCGCAATCATGACGCGCCCGCGTCAAACTGGAGCATCGTGGTGCGTTACAGACGTTCGCGGTGGCGCGGACGGTGCAGCGCCTCCCCATCCGTGGCCGTACGCCCCCTGTCCGGAGCTTCCCTGGATGCGATCCCTCACCGCTGCACTGGCGCTCCTTGCGCTCGCTGCGCCTCTGCAGGCGCAGCGCTCACCCCTGCGCGCCACCCCCGACGCGCCACGCGTCACCGCACGGCAGCAGCGCGCCGACTCCATCCGTGCGCTCCGGCTGGCCCGCGGCGCGCAGGCGGAGTTCGAGCGCATGCGCGCCCGGCACCTCCCCTGGACCAACCAGCGCTCATCCGGCGCCGGCCGGTGCGACGAGGTGATCGGGCGCTTCTGCCTCTGGTACGACGAACCGGAGACGGAGTGGACGCCGCCGCCCGAGCCGGAAGGGCTGCTCCGCGCGCGCACCCGGGCCCTGGAGCGCCTGGCCGAAGCCGCCCGCCGCGCCCCGGGGGACGAGTGGATCGCGGGGCAGCGGGTGCGCTACCTGGTGGAGGCGGGGAAGAAGCAGGACGCACGCGACGCAGCCCTGGCCTGCCGCGCCTCCGGCTGGTGGTGCAGCGCGCTGCAGGGGTACGCCGCGCACGCCGCCGACGCCTACGCATCCGCCGACAGCGCGTTCGGAGCGGCGCTGGCCGCGATGCCGCAGCGCGACCGGCGCGAGTGGCTGGACCTGGAGCCCATCCTGGAGGCGGACGACACCCGCGCGCTGCGGCGCATGGACCCAGCCGCCCGCGACGCCGCCACCCGGCGCCTGTGGTGGCTCGCCGACCCGCTCTGGATGGAGGCGGGGAACGACCGCAAGACGGAGCACTTCGCCCGCCTGGTGCACGACCGCCTGCAGGACCGCGCCCGCACCACCGAAGGCCTCGCCTGGGGCGACGACCTGCGCGAGATCGTGCTGCGCTTCGGGTTGCCCATCGGCTACGAAAAGATCCGCCCCGAGATCTGGCAGTCCACCACGCACGGTGGGATGGTGGTGCACTATGCCTCGCACGGGCGCGAGTTCCTCCCCCGCCTGGACGAGAAGCACCCCTTCGGCGCCACCCCGCCCGACGGCGAGCGGCTGACGAGCAACCGGGCGCGCTCCAGCTACGCCCCGCGCGGCATCTCGCGGCTCGACACGCTGGCGCACCAGGTGGCCGTCTTCCGCCGCGGCGACTCGGCCGTCGTGATCGCCGGGCTCGCGCTCGCAAAGGACAGCCTCCCGCCGTCGCCGCGCACCGAGGCCGGCCTCGTGCTGGCCGAAAGCGACAGCGCGCCCGTGTGGATGAGCACCGCGCAGGTGGCGGGCTCCACCGCCATGCTTCGCGTCACGGCCCCGCCGCGCACGGCGATGTTCAGCCTGGAGGCGCGCGAGCTGGCCAGCCGCCGCGCGGGCCGCGCCCGCTACTCGCTCCCCCTGGACCGGCCGCGCGCGGGCGGCATGGCGCTCTCCGACGTCCTCCTGCTGGCCGACCCCATGGCGCACCCCGCCACGCTGGACGAGGCCGCGCCGCTGGTGCGCCCCGGCACGCGCTTCAAGGCGGGTGACCGGGTGGGGCTCTTCTGGGAGGTGTATCGCGACGCGCCCACAGCGGACACGCTGCGCGTTTCGCTGGCCCTCGCCCGCCGCGCGCCGGGCGGTGTGCGCCGCATCGCGGAGCGGATCGGCCTGGCCCCCACCGCCGCCCCGGTCCGCATGCGCTGGACGGAGGAGTCGGGCGGCGCCGCGCTCCTCCCCCGCTCCACCACCGTCGCCCTCCCCCAGCGCCTTCCCCCGGGCGAGTACCTGCTGGAGGTGACGGTGCACCCCGCCGCCGGCCCGCCAGTGACGTCGACGCGGGCGCTGACCATCGAGCGGTGAGCGAAGGCCCTCGCCTTGCGCACGCCCGGTGCGGATCTGCCTGGACACGAGGGTCGTGAGGCCTGCGACGGCGATGCTGAGCAACCGATACTCACCCCAGTGGTTCGACCTCTTCGCCAGCACGGCACCTCCCGATCAAACCGAGCGGGAGGTGGCCTTCGTCGACTCCGTTATCGCTCCAGCGGCACGAGTTCTCGACCTGGCCTGTGGTCTGGGCCGCCATGCGGTCCCTCTCCGATCTCGAGGACACCGCGTCGTCGGCCTCGATGGAGACTACACAGCTTTACGCGCTGCTCGGCAGCGAACGCCCGAAATAGGGTGGGTTCAGGCGGACATGCGGGACATACCGTTTCGTCCGGGCAGCTTCGATGCGGTCGTGTCGCTGTGGCAAAGCTTCGGATACTTCGATGCAGAAACGAATGCGGCCGTGCTCCGGCAGACGCGAGACCTCCTCAGGCGCGATGGGATTCTCGTGATCGACCTCTACCACCGCGAATTTTTCGAGCAACATCAGGGTGAGCGTAGATCCGAGAGGCAAGGCACGACCGTGGTCGAGCGAAAGAGAGTCCGGGATGGGCGGCTTCACCTGAGCCTCGCATACGAGCAGACCGGCGGTGGAGACGAATTCGATTGGCAACTGTTCTCGCCGGAGGAGTTCAGCACGTTCGCCAACCGATGTGGGTTGCGCGTGCGGGCCGCGTGCTCGCGATTCGATCTGAACAGTGAGCCCACAGCGCGGTTGCCGCGCGTCCAGTATGTCCTCGAGGTGGCCTGACACGTGCCCGCGGCCAACCACCGCGATCTCCCCCCTCTCCCAGCAGTTTGGGAAAGGGGGGCCGGGGGGGTGAGGGCCCGCTGTTCCGCATTCCCCGCCCTTCGCTTATATTCAGCCACTGAAAGCACATGCACCGCCCGTGACCGCGCAGCCAAAATGACCGTGATCGCAGACGAGGTCCGCCGGCGGCGGACCTTCGCCATTATCAGCCACCCGGACGCCGGGAAGACCACGCTCACGGAGAAGCTCCTCCTGTACGGCGGGGCGATCCACCTTGCCGGGAGCGTAAAGGCGCGCC
>DASWNZ010000213.1:0-37964 GCA_036398975.1 Longimicrobium sp. | reverse complement strand
GTGCTGCCACAGCACGCGGAATCCCAGCGCATCCGCGTAATAAGCCAGACTCGCCTCGATGCTCTCGACGCTCAGAATCGGCGTCGCGCCCTCAACCTGGACCGTTGATGACGCGTTGTGCTCCGGCATGACGTCACCTCGCTGGTGGGGGTGATGTCCTACTCACACACAGGCAGTCCGGTGCAATGATCGCTCCCAGCGTGCTCCGGCCCGCAACTGTCAATTCGACGCCCGCACCCCACTACAGCACCACCGATGGCGCGGTGTGGCCTTTGCGCCGCCCATGTCCTTCAGCTAGGAACTCCGGACGACAACACCTTAAGGCAGTCCGATGAAATGGATCCCGCGCTTCGGCAGGCGACCCCCGATAGAACTTCCGGTGCATACGCAGCCAACACCTAGAGCGGGAGCGGGCGACGCACCCATCGGTCGCACGGAGGACGACGCCCTGGGGCGGACGAAGGCAGCGCATGCATTTGCGGACCAGGTGATGGAATTGGATGCCAGCGCCGGGTTGGTTGTCGGTGTGGTCGGCCCCTGGGGTGCCGGGAAGACGTCATTCATCAATCTGGCACGGGACGAGTTCGCGCGGGCGGATGTACCGGTGCTCGACTTCAATCCCTGGATGTTCGCGGGAGCTGAACAGCTGGTCGAGTCTTTCTTCGTTGAGCTCTCCGCGCAGTTGCGAGTCAGGCCAGGATTCGGGGAAATCGGTGAGCGTTTCGCGGCCTATGGTGAGGGGTTCTCGGGAATGGGCTGGCTCCCGCTCGTCGGACCCTGGATTGAGCGAGGCCGTCACGCCGCAAAGCTGGTAGCCACGATCCTAAAGCGGCGGAAGGAAGGAACCGGCGGACGACGCAAGGCGCTGGAGCACGCCCTCGCAACGTTGACGCGCCCCATAATAGTGGTAATCGATGACGTGGACCGTCTGACCACGAGGGAGATCCGAGATGTGTTCCGACTAGTACGGCTGACCGCGAGTTTCCCAAACGTCATCTACGTATTGGCATTCGATCGTGCGCGGGTGGAACGCGCACTCGCGGAGGAAGGGGTACCGGGAAGGGACTATCTAGAAAAAATTCTCCAACTGGCTGTCGATCTGCCGCCTGCGCCACGGGAGGTGCTCGCGTCACAGGTGTTCGCAGAAATCGAGAAGGTGCTGGAGGGTATCGCCGACCACGGCCCCTTTGACGAGCATGCCTGGCCCGACATCTTCGCCGAGGTGGTCCACCCGCTCATCCGCAACATGCGCGATGTGCGGCGTTATGGCGCAACGTTACGTGGGACGATACGCGCGCTCGAAGGCAACGTCGCGCTCGCCGACGTACTTGGGCTTGAAGCAGTGCGTGTGTTCCTCCCCGACGTCCACTCGCGCCTGCACGAGTGTTTGGGCGCGTTGACGACGACGAGCGGGATGGCATTCGGCGCGGGTGCGGAGGACAAGGAGCTCGCCCGCTTGATTGGTAGTCTAGTAGAAACGGGCGGGCCGCACGCCGATGTCATCCGGTCAATGATCCGTCGCCTCTTTCCCGCCGCCGAGCGGCACCTGGGAGGAACGCACTATACGGGCGACTGGGTGCGGACGTGGAACCGGAACGCACGCGTTGCCCATGAGGACCGTCTTCGTTTGTACCTGGAGCGCACCGCGGGACCTGGCCTGCAGGCGTACACAGAGGCAACTCGGGCGTGGCAGGTGCTTTCCAACGCCGAAGCATTGGAAGGCGTGCTCCGCTCAATCGAACCGTCACGGCTGGAGGACGTAATCGCCGGGCTCGAGAACTTTGAGGAAGAATTCGCTGTGGAGCACGTCGTTCCTGGAGTGACGGTGCTCCTCAACCTTCTTCCCGAACTCCCGGATCACAAGCGCAGCTTCTTTTCGATCACGCCGCGGTTCGCCGTCAGGCGCGTGACCTACCGGCTCCTGCGCTCGCTCGGGGACCCATCAGCAGTGGAGGCGGCCGTGCGCGCAGTACTACCGCAGTTGCGTACGCTCTCGGCCAAGGACGATCTCATCGGTCAAGTAGGGTATCGCGAGGGAGTCGGCCATCGATTAGTGCCGGACTCCGTGGCGGACGCGTTCGAGCGTGAGTTACGGGAGGAGATACGAACAGCCCCGGACGAGGCATTCGCGGACGAACCGATGGCGTTGTGGTTGTTGTTGACGGCGAGACGGGGGACTGGCCCCGGCGAAGGCCAGATCGAGATTCCAACAGCGTCCGGTGCCACGCTCGCGATCCTGAGATCTGCCCGCAACGAAGTCATGAGCCAGGGAATGGGAAGCCGCGCCTTGCACCGCACCCCGCGCCTCTCGTGGAAGGCGCTGGTCGAGCTCTATGGCACGGAGGAGGCGCTCGCCAGTGTGGTCCGCGCGATTGACCCAAACCGGACTGCGGACGATGACGCGCTGGTAGAACTGACTGAGAAGTACCTGGCGGGGTGGCGCGTGCGCGACGCAGACGATTGATCTCGGACGCTCTGTGACGTTCAATGGCTGAGCGGGTGTAAGGGTTCAGCCGTGCTTCGCTGTGTCCTGCAGGAATCGGGTGATGCGCTCCCGCACGGGCGGGCGCAGGATGCGCGGCGACTGGCGGATCCAGCGCTGCAGCGTTGGGATGGAGACGCCGGCCAGGCCCGCCACCCGATCTTCGGGCATGCGGGCGGTCATGGAAAGGAACTCCGCCACCAGCTGCGGAGCTTCGGCGGGGATGCGAACGATGTCGATGGAGGACATTCTCTCGGCTCTGGAGCAGGCGTACGCACCGCAACACGGTTCGCGGGGTCCACCCAAAGACACTCCAGCGCGGCAACACCCTATCGAGAGACACAGAGTAAGGACGACACACAGGGTTCTCTGCGGCTTGCAGTCCCCCTCCGTGCCCTCTGTGTGAGGCGTTTCTTTCTCTGCGTCTCCGCGCCTCCGCGTGAGGCCTTGCGATACCCGCCAGTCCTCAGAAGCGCGCCTGCAGCCCCAGCATCGACGAGCGGCCGGGCCGGATCGTCGCGTTGTCCGGCTCACCGAGCTGGCCGCCCAGCAGGTTGTCAGCCGCGGCGGTGATCCACAGGCGCGGCCCGACCTGGCGGGTGGCGGTGATGCGCAGGTCCGTGCTCCCGTCGTACTCGCGCCAGTACTGCCGCAGCGCCGAGCCCAGCATCTCGCGCGGGATGCGCGCCTGCTCGCTGAAGTCGCGGGCCAGCGCCAGGCGGTCGTAGTTGATCCAGTCCCACGCGCGCGCCGCCGTGAGCCCCGCCGTCCACCGCCCGCGCTCCCACTCGGCGGCGAGGGTGGCGGTGCGCGCGGGGACGGCCAGCACGCGGTCGCCGGGGCGGAGGTCGCCCAGGTAGCCGGCGGCGATGCGGCGCACCCGGCTGTCCACCAGCGCCATCGTGCCGGAGAGGGTGAGCGGGCCGCGGGTGAGGGCACCCTGCATCTCCCACCCGGCGTTGTCGATGGCGCCCACGTTCTGCAGCGCGAAGCGCACCCGGCGCTCCGGCGGGGCGGGCCCGCCGCGCACGATCGTGTCCACGCCGACCGCCACGTCCTGGATCAGCCCGCTCGCCCGCTGGTCGAAGCGCGTGACCTGGAGGGAGAACCCGCGTCCCGCGTACAGCTCCGCCCCCAGCTCGACACCGGACTGCGTTTCCGGCTCCAGCACGTTGACGATGCCGCCGCGCCCGTCGTGGCGGATGTGTGCGCGCACGGAGTTGCGCGCCGGCCGGATGCCGCGCCCGTACGCCGCCCGCAGCTTCACCTCGGCCCCGGCGACGCCCTGCACCCAGGCGGCGCCCAGCATCGGGAGCACGGCGACGGTGTTGCCGGTGAAGGCGTCGTTGCGCTCCACCCGCACCCCCGCGCTCCCGAACAGCGTGTTGCGCCATGCGCCGCTGGACTGCGCCAGGATGCCGGTGCTGTGGCGCCACGATTCCGTGATCTCGCCGCGCAGGCGCGTGGCGAGGCGTCCGCCGGAATCGGCCGCCACCCCGGCGTCGGTGCGCTGGCGCAGCGCCGAGTGCTCCGCCGCGATGGTCAGCGTCCCCTGCGCATCGTCGCCGTGGCCGAGGCGCAGGGTGCTGCTGGCGCGCAGGCTGCCCCGGTGCCCGCTCCCCGCCGCGGCCCGGAGCGCCGGGTCCGTGGTGAGCGGAAAGGGATTCACCGCGTCCTCCACGTGGTCCAGCCGGTAGCCGTCCACCCCCGCGAGAAAGGTGTGCGTCCACGGGCCGTCCGGCGTCAGCACCGTCGTGGTGCCGAGGGTGTAGCGCTGGAGCGACTGCCCGGTCGAGGTGAGGCCCGCGCTGTCCGGCGAGGTGACGATGGCGCTCACCAGCGGGTTCTCGCCGCTCCCCGCCCGCCGGTCCGTGAAGCGCATCGTCGCCGTGGCGATCGCGCTCCGCGCCACCCAGCGCCCGTCCGCCACCGCCGAGACGCGCCTCGAATCCGCCCCCGGAAAGACCTCGCCCGTTCCCCCGACGGTGAGCGCGGCGCCGGCCGAGCGCAGGTTGGAGCCGGTCCGCACGGCGATGCGCTGCTCGTGCGTGGGCGGCGGCGACGGCGCATAGTCGCTCGCCGTAACCCCGCCGCGGCTGCGCACCTCCACGCGCGCGCCGTCCCCCTCCGCGCCGGAGTGCCTAGTGACGATGTTGACCACGCCGCTGATGGCGTCCGATCCGTAAAGCGCCGCGCCCTGCGGCCCGCGGATCACCTCCACGCGCTCCACTTCGCCGCGGTCGATCTCGGTGACCAGGAGCGGGTTGGCGGCCTCCACTCCATCCACGTACACCTTGGGATAGGTGGCGCCGAACGAGCTCGCGCCGCGCACGCTGCCGTACTGCGCGAGGAGGTTGGAGGGCGATGCGCTCCACGCCCACACGCCGGGCGCGGCGGCGTTGAGCACCTGCGCGATGGTGCGCGCGTCGCGGCGCTCCAGCGAGCGCCCACTCACCGCGTCCAGCGCGACCGTCACCGAGCGGCGGGATGCGCCGGCGGGGCTCCCCGTCACCACGATCCCCTCCAGCACGTTGACGCGCTCCTGGATGGAGGCGAGCGTGTCGGCGCCGGTGGACGGCGCCAGCACCACCTGCCCCGTCACCAGTCGCGGCTCCGCGCGGAAGCCGGCCAGCAGCGCCGCCAGCACGTCGCCGAGCGGGGCGCGCGATGCCTGCACGCACACGCGCCGGTCGAGCGGCACCAGGTCGGACGCGTACGAGAGCCTCACCCGCGCCGCCGCCGACACGCGGTCCAGCGCGTCGCGCAGCGGGACGTCGCTCGCGCGGAGCGTCACCTCGCGGTCGAGCGGAGCCGCCCACGTGCGCCCGGACGAGGCCGCCGCCGCGCACGGGGCCTGCGCATGCGCGGAGGCCGCCGCGCAGGCGAGGAGCCCGGCGGCGGCCATCATCCTCCCGAACCACGCGCTGGGCGTCACGGACCCCCGCGCGTGATGAAGATGCGGTCGCCCCGGCGCTGCACCGCCCCGCCCGCGGTGGCCGCGAGCACGCGCACGACGTCGTCCACGCTCTGGTTCCTGTCGAAGCTGGCGTTGATGCGACGCCGCGCGAGCGCCGGGTCGTCGACGGCCACCGCGACGCCGTACCAGCGGCGCAGCTCCGCGGCCGCGGTGGCGAGCGGCACGTCGCGGAAGACGATCTCCCCGCGCGTCCACGCCACGTCGTCGCCCGTGGCGGCGCGGCGCTCCACCCGCACGCGACGGCCCGCGGTGTGGCCCCGGTCGCCCGCGCGGAGCGTGTCCTGCCTGCCGCCCGCGAGCCCGAGCGTCACCACGCCCTCGGTGACGACGACGCGGGTGCCCGCCGCGCTGTCCGCGCGCACCGTGAACGCCGTCCCTAGGTCGAGCACGCGGGCGTCGTGGGTGCGCACCACGAAGGGACGCCGCGCGTCGTGCACCACCTCGAAGAAGGCGTCGCCCTGCACCGCCACCTCGCGCGCCGCATCGCCGTAGCCCGCCGCGACGGTCAGCACGCTCGATCCACCCAGCTTCACGCGCGTCCCATCCGCCAGGCGCACGTCGCGCAGCGCGCCCGCGGCGGTGGCGTACCGCGCCTCCGGTGCGCGCGTCGTCGTCCGCCAGAACAGCGCCCCGGCCAGCGCGAGCAGCAGCATGGCGGCCGCGGAGAGCGCCGGCATCGTCCACCGCCGCGCCGGTGCCGCCTTCCGCGCGCGGAAGGGGATCGCCGGGCTGTCCGCCGCGGGCGCATCGCGACGCGCCATCACCGACGCGAGCGCCGCCTCCACGTCCACCCCGGCGTGAGCATCGGCGGCCATGCGGCGGGTGGCCCCGTCCAGCGCCTCCACCAGCTCCGCGCGCTCCGGACGATCGGCGAGGTGGCTGCGCAGCGCCTCGCGCTCTTCGGGCGCACCTTCGCCCGCCATCGCGCGGGCGATGGCGTCCCAGTCGGCTTCGCCGGACGAGCTGGAGGATCGGTTCACGTCGCTCATGATCTAGAGACACTCCACGGCGCAGGCACCCTATCTGCCATGCTGATCCGGACGGAAACACTCCGCCACCGCCCGAGCACACCGGCAAGCTACGTTGACGGCCGACGATCCGGAAATCCTGGCCCGCCTAAGGCAAGGCGACGACGCGGCGTTCGCGGAAGCGTTCCGGGCGCACTACGCCGCGCTCGTCGTGGCCGCGGACCGGATGCTGGGCGACCGCGCGGCGGCGGAGGACGTGGCGCAGGAGACGATGCTCGAGCTCTGGCGCCGTCGCGAGTCGCTCCCGGCGGACACCCGCATCCGCGCCTACCTGTACCAGTCCGTCCGCAACCGCGCCCTCAACCACATCCGCCACCTGCGGGTCGCCCGCCGCGCCGAGCCGGACCTCCCCCTCCCCACCGCCCCCGACCCCGCCGACGCCGCCGCCCTCACCGGCGAGCTGGACGTCGCCATGAAGTCCGCGGTGGGCGGGCTTCCGGACGATGTGCGGGAAACGTTCCAGATGAGCCGCGTGGACGGCCTCACCTACGCGGAGATCGCCCGCACCCTGGACGTATCCGTGAAGACGGTGGAGGCGCGCATGGGCCGCGCCCTCCGCTCCCTTCGCGACCGCCTCGCGCCCTGGCTCCCGTCTGGCGGCGGGTGGTAAAGAAGCCTCACGCAGAGGCGCAGAGACGCAGGGAGAGAAAAGCCTCACACAAAGAACACAGAGGGAACCGCAAGCCACAGAGGACCACTTTTGTTGTTCTCTCTGTGGCTCTGTGCCTCTGTGTGAGACATGCAGTCGCCGTTCTCTCCTGCGTCTCTGCGCCTCTGCGTGAGACCATCTGTTCATCACTGGCAGGTCGGGCGCCCGTGCGGAAGCGGAAGCGTGCACGTGCGGGTGGTGCCGTCCTGCGTGATGACGACCTTGGCCGTGCTGGAGCCGTCGTAGGTGATCACTTCGCGCCGCGACGAGCTCTTGGTGGTGCCCGCCGAGGTCACGCTCACGCGCAGCGAACGCGTCACCGTGCCGGCCGTGGGGTAGCTGGGACGGCCGCTCTGCACCGGGATCACGATCCCCACGATGGTGTCGCCGATGGCGCGGGTGGCGGTGAACGCGACGCCCGCCGAGTCCTTGCCCGACAGGTTCTCGGTGCCGGCCGAGGTCCCGCTCACCGTGCGCTGCGTGCTGCCGCGGGCCAGCCCGGAGACCGTCTGGTCGCTGTTGTGGCTTACGACGGCCGTCACGCTGTCGCGCCGCGTGGTGGTGCCGCTCACGGTGGTGCGCGCCCGCACCGTGTTGGTGGTGCTGTCGAGCGCCGTCTGCGTCGCGCCGGTCGCGCTGGTGAAGGTCAGCAGGCGGGTGATGGTGAGGCCGCGGTGCGTGCTGGTGCAGGTGGTCACGCCGCCGCTGGCCGTGCAGTCGCCCTGGTGTCCGCGGGGGTCGAACGGACGCCGGCCGTCGCGCGGCCCGCCCAGGAAGTCCAGCCGCAGCCCGCCGCCCATGAAGTCGAAGCCGGGAAGGAGGCCGTTGGGACCGCGTCCGCCGTGCGGGCCGCCCCGGTGGCCGCCCCTGCCGCCGCGCCGCCCGCCGTGGCGGTAGCCGTCGCGCTCGGCGTCGCCGCCGGAGCTGTCCGAGAAGCTGTTGCTGGTGGAGGCGAAGCCGGTGGGCGTGGAGACGAACGCCGCATCCACGTCGAGCGCGTCCTGCGTGGTGCTGGTGGTGTCAGAGCAGGCCGCGCCGAGCACGGCGATCGCTCCGGCGAGTGCGAGGGGTACGATCCGGGCCATGGGAGCTTCTCCGCGTGGGGTTGCGCGGCGCCGGCCTCGCGGGTGCTTCCCGCGTGCTGCACGGCAGCCGTCGCACCTATGACACGCGAGCCGCGCGGCACCCTATCGCGGCCAAAGCCTCACACAGAGAGCACAGAGAGAACCGCAAGCCGCAGAGGAACTCTTTTGCTGTTCTCTCTGTGCCTCTGTGTCTCTGTGTGAGCCATGCAGTTCAGTCGACCGGCACCAGCACGATCTCCCGCTCGGCACGCGCGACGGCCGCGAAGACGCCGAGTGCTCCGGTGACGCCGGCCGCGAACCGATTCCGCTGGAGCGGCTTGCCGGGGTACGTCCGCACCAGCTCCTCGTAGCGCGCGTAGGCCGAGTCGTACGCCACCACCAGGATGTCCGCGCCGATCGAATCCGGCTCGACGGGGCCGCCGGGGGTATGGCAGAGCGCGGGCCGATGCAGGACGAGGGTGGCCGTGTCCGTGCCGGGCGAGCGCAACAGGGTGTTCTGCGGGATGGTGCACGACGTGAACGGGAGGTCCAGCGTGCGAGGGTACAGCGTCCTGAGCACGAGACGTACCCCGATGCGTCCCGCGTCCCCGGCGCCGCGCCAGCGGACGGGGACGGTCGCGGCCGGCACACGCTCCGGCTTGCGCCGCACCCCGATGCGCGACCCCGCGGCCGGCGCTTCCACCACCGGCGCCAGTGGCACCCGCGCCGATCCGCGCGCCTCCTCGCCCCCGGGTACGCGCACGTCGAGCGCGTACGTCTCCCCGGCGCGCACGCCGCCGCGCACGATCCCGGAATAGCACCCGGCCGCGCCCGCGTCCGCCAGGCACGGCGGAAAGCCCGCGGATGCCTCGCCCAGCAGCACCGACTCACCCCCGCCCGTGATCCGGACGGTGGCGCCGGAAACGGGTTGGGCGGACGGCGCGACGGAATCCCCCTCCACCACCACGCGGGTCAGGAGGACGGCGACCGTGTCGCTCCCCGCTTCCAGGACGGAGTGCACCATCAGCTCGTAGCGCTCCAGGTCGATGGTGACGGGGTCGCGCGCGAGCTCGCACCCGGCGACGAGGATCGCCAGCACGGCGATCTTCAGAATCGCCATTCGGCCCCGATCGTAGGGAAGAAGGGAAGCTGCGGCAGATAGGTGAGCACCGCGCGCCCGTCCTCGCGGATGCGCGGGCGGGCGAACGAGACGTTGCGCGTGTTGAGTGCATTCAGCACGTGCACGTACGGAACGACGACCACCGGCGCGCCGAGCCAGCGGCGGCGGTACTCGCGACGCGCTCCCAGGTCGAGCCGCAGGTAGCTCGGCAGCCGGGCGGAGTTGTGCTCGCCCACCAGGAGGGTGCCCCGCGGATCGTCCGTCGTGAACCGCCGGGTGACGGGATCGTACCGGTACCCCAGCCCGAACCCCGTCACCGGCGTGTACGGCTGCCCGCTGGCGAGGCCCAGCCGCGCCGTCACCTCGCCGCGCGCGCCGAACGGGAGCTGCGCGATGGCGTCGAGCGTGTGCCTGCGGTTGAACTGCGGTGTGTACCGCTCACCGTCCACCCGGCGCTCCGCCGCGGCCAGCGCGTAGCTCAGCGACCAGCGCGCCCGCCCGCGGACGTGGCGCGCCAGCATCTCGACGCCGCGCATGGTTCCTTCGCCGCTGCGGTAGCCGTGCGGAACGACGAACGGCGCCTCCAGCGGGTTCGCGGCGACGGGCGGCAGCGGCAGGTCGTGGAGCCACTTGGCGTAGGCATCCAGCCGCACGCTGGTGCCGCCGCGCGTCCACTCCGTCCCCACCACCACGTCCTCGCCGCTCAGGAGCCCCGCGCCCGGCTCCGCGGCGGCCAGCAGGTCGTAGGCGAGCAGGGCGGACACGGCGGACTCGTCGTCGCGCAGCGAGTGCACCACCTGCGCGTAGCGTCCGCCGCCCGCCGAAAACGCCAGCCCCCGCCGCGGTGCCCAGCGGACGCCGGCGCGCGGCATCCAGGCCGTCCCCATCTCCCCCGCGTGCAGCACCCGCACGCCGGTGCGGATGACGAGCGCGTCCGTCGCGGACCATTCGTCGTCCACGTACGCCGCCAGCGTGCGCGGCTCGTCCACGCGCTCGAAGGGGATCACGAAGTCCCCGAACGGCCTGGGACTCACCTCCACGATGCGGTGCGCCAGCCGGTACGCGTCGCCCTGGACGCCGAGCCGCGACTGGTGGCGCGGCGCGTAGCGGATGGCCTCGGCCGCCGCGAGCAGGTTGCGCGCTTCGGTGCGGCCGGTCAGCACCGGGACGTACGGGATCTCCTCGAGCGGTGTCTCGGGATCGAGGGCGCGCTCGCGGGCGTCGAAGGTGGCCGCGAACCCCGTGAGCCCCGCGCGCGCCTCGCCCACCCACGAGGGCCCAAAGGTGCGCCGGTACGAAACGCTGGCCAGCCGCGATCCCCAGCGGATCTGGTAGTCGTCGCCCGTCTCGCGGCGCATGCGCTCGGGCGTGTCGATCACCTCGCGGTTCAGGTAGAGCGATGCCGCCACCGTCCCGTTTCCGCCCGCATCGTGCGTGAGCTTGAGATGCGCATCGGTGAAGCCGTACGGAATCGTCCCCTCGGCCAGCCCCAGCGTGTAGGCGGCGGAGGCCAGCGCGTCCACGTACGAGCGCCGCACGGATGCGATGTAGCTGCCGCGCCCCCCGGGGAGCGGCCCATCGACGCTGGCGCGGGCCGCGATCAGGCTCACCCCGCCGTTGCCGCGCACCCGGTCGCGCCCTCCATCGCGCGTGCGGATGTCCACGATGCCACCCAGCCGATCGCCCGCGCGGGCCGGCACCGCGCCCGCGAGCACGTCCACCGAGGCCACGGCCGACGGATCGAGCGCCCCAAAGATCCCGCCGACGTGGTACGGGTTGAAGAGCGGCATCCCGTCCAGCATCACCAGCGTCTGGTCCGGCGAGCCGCCGCGCACGTAGAGCGCGCTGCTGAAGTCCGAAGACGCCGCTACCGAGGGAAGCGTCTGCACCGCGCGCAGCACGTCCACCTCCGCCAGCGCCGGGACCGCGGCCAGCTCCGGCGCGCGCAGCGGCGTCGCCGGAGGGCCGCCGAGCACCTCCGCGCGGCTCTCCGCCCGCTCCCGCCTCGCCACCACCCTCACGTCCGGCAGGGCGATGGGCGCCGCGACGAGGTCGAAGTCCATCCGCACGACCGTGCCGCCGCGCGTGCGTACGATCAGCTCCGTGGGATGGTAGCCCACGGAGCTGGCCTGCACGCGCCAGCGCCCGTCCGGAACGCCGCGGATGGCGTAGCTTCCCGCGGCGTCGGTGGACACGCTGCGGCGGAGCTCGGCGATGCGCACGGTGGCGTACGGCACCGGCTCGGCCGTGGCCGCGGCGCGCACCGTCCCCTGGATGTCGGCCTGGGGGAGGAAGGCGAGGAAGAGGAGCGAGGCTGCGACCATGTACCGTGCGTGGAAGGCCTGGATGGGCGGGTCACGATCCGACGCGGAAGACGAGCTCCGAACCCGCGGTGTCGACCCCCGCGGTGAGAACGCGCATCTGCTCGCCTTCCTTGACCAGGTACGTCCGCCCGCCCACCGTGACCACCGCGTGGCCCAGCCGGCGGGGGAGCGCGATGTGGACCTCGCCGCCCTCCGCGCCATCGACGGTGATGCGCCCCGGCGCGGTCCGGAACCGTGCGCCCGCCGCCGATCCCGTCCCGCGCACGTCCACGTACTCCGCGTCCGCCAGCCGCACGCGCACCCGCAGCCCCCGGCCCGCGTTGGTCAGCACGACGTGCACGCTTCCCTCGCGCGGCAGGATCTCCACCCCCGCCAGCGGCTCCGCGGGCGCGGCGGGCGGGCGGGCACTCGACGGCACCCCCGCAGCGCCACCGAACCGTTCGCCGATCCACGCGCGCACCGGCGACCCCGGCAGCGTCGCGGATGCGATCCCCGCCACGGCCAGGAGGAGGACGGCAGCCCTCGCCAGCGCGCGGCGACTTCCGGGCATCCACGCGGCGCGGCGGCGGCGTTGCAGCGCCGCGTAAGCCAACTGGGTCGACACGGTCGGGTCGAGCACGGACAGGGCGCGCTCAAAGGTGGCCGAAAGGAGCCGCAGCCGTTCCGTCTCGGCCGTGCACGTGCGGCAGCCGCCCACGTGCCCCTCCAGCGCGGCCGCAGTGGAGCCCGGCAGCCGGCCGTCGATCCACTCCAGCAGCGTTCCGTCAGCCGGGTGCTCCATCAGCCTCCTCCTCGGTTCCGTAGACGGCGGCGAACCGCTCCAGCGCCCGCACCAGCATCGTCCCCACCGACGCCGGGTTCAGCCCCGCGGCCGCCGCGATCTCGGCGTAGCTGAAGCCTTCCTGGCGCATCAGCAGCATCTGCCGGTCGCGCTCGGGAAGGCTCGCGAGCGCCGCCCGCACGCGCGCCACCTTTTCGTTCCTCTCCACCGACTCGTCGGGCGCGGGCGGCGCATCGGGCACGGGAGCCCAGGTCGCCAGCAGCCTCGACCGCCGCGCCATGCTGTTGCCGCGCTGCCGCACGAAGTTCGTGGCGACGGTAAAGAGCCAGGGAGCCGCCCGCTCTTCCGGCACCGGGTTGTCCAGCAGCCGCACGAACGACTCCTGCGCCGCGTCCTCGGCGGCATCCACGTCCCCCGTCAGCCGGTACGCGTAGCGAAAGAGCGACGGGTACACGCGGTGGAAGAGCGCCTCCAGCGCCGCCTCAGATCTGCCCGGCACCGTGCGGCCATCCGCGTCGCCGGGCGCTCACACGGACTGCTGTAAGGCGCATCGCACACTCCATCGGCAGGGTGGGAGACGGCACTGGCGCGGGCCGCCACGGCACAAGAATCCGCGAGGGCCCGCGTTTGTGACAGCCGCTCACGTGCGCCGCGATGCCCGCTCCATCCCGCGTACGGTCACTGGATCCTCTGCGCCGACAGCCACACCCACTCGCCCAGTGCACTCTGTGCGACGAGCTCCTGTCCGGGCACGGCCCCCACCCGCTGGTACAGCTCGCTTCCCGCCTTGAGCATCGACGCGTCGCCGTCCACCCACGGGGCGTACCGCGGCCGGGGAGCGGCGCTGTCGGTCACGGTCATGATCACGTCGTCGCACTTGGTACGCTCGCGTTTGACCACGCTGAACAGCGCTCCCGCCTCGGCGGCCGTCGCCTGGCCGCGCGTGACATAAATCGCTCCGTTCACCTGCGCCACCGGCTGCCCGCTGCACAACCCGGCGGGCGTCGTCACCCCCCCGTTGCAGGCGGCCACGGCGAGCAGGATGCCCAGTGCCGCGACGTACGTTGAAATGCGCATGGAAGTCTCCTTCGGCGGGATGTGAGATGTGGATCCGGAGCATCCGTCGGCACCCGCCGCGTCCCCGGCCGGTCGTTACGCCACAAGAATCCGCCAGCGCTCCCGTTTGTGACGAACCGGCCGTCGCACCCCTTTCCAGTATCCCAAACGCGAATCGGGGCGACCCGCAGGTCGCCCCGATCCCTTTCGCGCAGAGGTCGTATCTCGCCCTCACTTCGTGCCGAGGTCAGGGCTTTTTGCGTAGCCGCTGTACCTTGGGCGGCGCGATGGGGTTCGCGGGCACGGGAACGACGACGGTGCGCAGATCGGGGCGACCATGAGTGTGATGCTCTACCACCTCGTCAATCGCGTCCAGCAGGGCACTGAATTCGGATTCGTGCATCGCGGGTTTCCTCGTCTTTTTCTCGCGGATGGTCGCGGGCTCATCCGCCGCCGGATTCCTACTTATACCCTTCGAGATACGCGTTTGTCCACGCCTGCAACGAAAGTCTCACGCGGAGACGCGGAGGCGCGGAGGAGATCTGCAACTGCATGGCTCACACAGAGGCACAGAGCCACTGAGAGAACCACAGAAGGATTTCTCTGTGGCTTTCAGTTCCTTCTGTGGCCTCTGTGTGTTGTTTTCTCTGTGGTTCTCTTCCCTGCGTCTCTGCGCCTCTGCGTGAGACAAGCCGTTCGGGCCGGTCCGCTAAATGGAATGTCACAAGCGCGAATATACCCCGCCGCAATCCTCGATGTGGTGCTCCAGCGCGGCTGACGGGCGCCCGATCAAGCTGGCCCCGCGCCGGCCTCCGAAGAGCACGACAGCTGCGGGTGCGTCTCAGCCATCCCTAGCCGCTTCAGTGCCCAGGCGAGCGGGCCCCTCCACTGCCGCGGCTGCTCCGGCGTCTTGAGCGTGTGGAGCTTACGCGCCGCGGACGTCGAGCCCGCAGCGTTGGCCAGGCGGAGCCATCGCTTGGCCATGCCGCTATCCGCGGGAACGCCGTGCCCATTCAGAAACTGCTCGCCGATCGCGGCCATCGCGTCGGGAGAGCCGGCGCACGCTGCCTTGTAGAACCAGCGGTGGGCCTGCACCGGGTCCTTTTTCACCCCCATCCCCGCCTGGAACACGGCTCCCACGGCGTACATCCCCTGCGGCGAGCCGGCTCGTGCCGCCGCGACGTACTGCTGAACCGCCTCTGCCGTATCCCGCGCCACCAGGATGCCCGCGTCGTACATGTATCCCAGGTCCACGCGCGCATCCGCGGAGCCGGCCGCCACGGCGCGGTTCAGCCAGTACAGCGCGGAATCGCTCTTCGCCTGGCGGTGGACGACGCCGAGCCTGCGCATCGCCTCCGCATCGCCCCGCCGCGCCGCTTTGTTGAGCCAGAGCCGCGCGTAGTATTGGCTCGCCTTCGCCCCGTAACCGGTCTGGTAAGCGGTGGCCAGCGCGGCCATGCTGCGCAGATCGCCTTTATACGCCGCCTCGCGAAGCTTCTTGACGCCCAACTCCGGATGGTGGATGGCGCCTCGGCCGGTTATGTACGCAATCGCCTCCAGGCCCAGCGCCTCCGCATTCCCAGCCCGCGCCAACTTCTCGAACACGTGAACCGCACTATCCGCTTCCCCGGCCGCGCAGAGCACCTTCGCCTCCTCGAGATCCGCCGCGCCTGACGTAACCGCGGAGGTCGCCGCTCCCATGGTTCGGTCGGGCATTGCCACTGATGTGCTCGGCGCTACGCATCCCAGGGCCCGGAATCCGGGAGGGAGGTGAGAATCAGTAGGTTGGCGCGGCCCCTTGCTCGCGACGATCAAAGCGGAGACCGCCAGGATCGCGGCAGCCGCCCTCCCCTGCTTCCGCCGACGTAACTTCGGCACGAGGAACAGCTTTGACGGGTCCACGCCCTTGGCGCGGAGCAGCTGCGGGGTGGTGCCTCCCGGCCCGCTCACCCCCAGCTCCGCGCTGGCCAGGTCGAAGGCGTCCTGCACCGACTCGCCGCGGGCGATGGAGCCGTAGAACGCGGCGTTGAACTGAATCGCATCCTCGTCCATGATGCCGCCGGGCGTCCCGATGGCACACCCTACGACCTCGGCGATGGACTCGGCCTGATCCCTGGAGTAGCAGGCGCTCAGGACCACGAGGCGGATCTCGTTCGGAATCACCTTCAGGAAGTCCTTGAGCGCGGCACCCGTGACCAGCTGCGCGCCGACCCCGTTAGGGGAGGTGAACTTCAGACCCTCAACGTTCCCGTGCCCGCTGAAGTGCACGATGTGCGGCCGCGTAAGGCGCAAGCGATCGATGAGATCCTTTGGACGCGCGTCGAACTGGCAATCGAAGTCCAGCGTGGAAGGGTGCCCGTCTTCCTCCACGCGCTTGCGGATCTCCCGCATGTCCGCGCCGAGCTGGAGCGGCGGGGTGGGGTTTTCCGGGAGCACCGCCGTTGGATCGGCCGCGAAAAAGAGGACTTTGACTTTCTTCATGTTCGCCCAGGAAGAAGAGAGGTGCACAGCCGACTAGTCGGCCACGCACCTCGAAATTCCTCTCGCGGGTGGCGTACAGGCGCCGGTCAGCCAAGACGATGCGACAGGCGCAGGGCGAGAGCCGCCAGCGTCCGCACGGGATTGGCGGCGGAGCTGAACGGGAGCACCGACATGTCGCAGACGTAAAGGCGCTCGGTGCCCACCACGCGCAGGTCTTCGTCCACCACCGAATGCGGTGCAAAGGGAGCATCCAGCCCGGGCCTGTACGGCATCCGCAGCGAGCCGACCGCGTGGTGCACCGTCCCCCAGCCGAACCCCATTCCGCCCTGGCCGTACCGGCCCCCGGAGCGCGCGGGCTGGCCGACGTTGTGGAATTGCGAGAAGATCCGGTCCGTCACGCCGTTGAGCACGTCGAACACCTCGCCGGCGCTCCTGCGCCACCCGGCCAGCGCGGGGAAACGCTCCTGGGCGAGGTAGTCGACCCAACTCTGGTTCCGGAACACGACCTCCGGCACGTACTCGAAATCGGGCGCGCGCATCACCACGTTGTTCTCGTCGAGGCAATTCCCGAAGCTGAACTTGAGATCGATCCGCGCCGGCTCGCGTGTGTTCATGGGCCCTTTCGCGCCGGGGTCGTTGTTGCGCAGGTGCCAGTGCTCGTGGTTGATGTTCATCTCCACGTTGAAGGGGTACCTGATCTGGCCGTGGTCGCGGTTGCCCCTGGAGTAGAAGACGATCTTGGCGTGGTCGCCCCGGTTGAGCCCGACACCGTCTATCCAGTCGGCAAAGCTGCTGACCTTGCTGGAGGTGGGGTGATCCGTCAGCCCGCGGCCGAGCAGGTCCTTGGTGGGCTGCGGCAGCCACGGGTACATGCTGGAGCGGCTCAGGAGCTTCGGGCTCTCGATGGAGCCGCCGGCGAGGACCACGGTCCCCGCGCGAAAGAACCGCGCCTCCCCGTTCAGGGTGTTGCGGGCCACCAGCCGGAGGTGGTCGCCGTGGTTCTGCACATCCTCAACGAAGTGGTTGAGCAGGAGCTGCAACCCGCCGCCATCCTCGCCGCTCGGAGTGAGGCCTACCTGGTTCACCAGCAGCTCGGCGGTGTTGAACACGCCGGTGGACTCGGTGAAGAACTGGTCGGCCAGCGTGCCGTCCGCCTTCAGGTAGGGCTGGTGCAGTGCGCGCGGAGTCTCCAGGATCTCGAAGTCGTCGTTCAGCGGCGACTTCCGCAGTCGGTCGACGACCTCCTGTGCCTTGGACCCCATCGATCGGGACTCGCTCATCACCTCGCCCGCGATCCGCAGCAGACCTCCCGATCGCAGCTCCTTCCGCACCCGTTCAGGGAAGAACTCGAGCTCCCAATCCTGAACCGTCGGGATCAGGCCCGACCAGAAGATGGACCGCCCGCCGAAGTTGAGCTGTGGCTTCTCACCGATGTAGTTCTGGGTTCCCTGGTTTCCCTTTTGCGAGAAGGTGTCGCATCCGAAGTGTTTCGCCAGGTCCGAATTCAGAAAGCGGCAGAAGTTGTAGACGTGTGTCGGGTAGAGGAAGGAGCCGGCTTCCAGCACCAGGATGCGCCGGTGTCCACCGGCCCGGTCGGCCAGGTCGTCCGCCAGTATGCCGCCCCCCATCCCCGACCCGACGATCACGATGTCGAAGTAGTCGTTGGGCCCGGCGTACTGGAAGAAGAGATTCTCCCGCGCTTTCCCGTCTTCCGAAACGAAGTTCACGTACGTCGAAGGTGTAAACGTCATCGCACCCGCTCCTGTTGGACATTAACTCGACCGGTTCCCGGCAAGATGTCGTTCCGACGGCTTCTCAGGAAGGATCGCGTTCGCCCCTTCGTGGCGCTTCGAGGCCGGCCGCCAGGCTGCGCCGGGCGTGGTACGAATCTGACGTGCACACGGCCGCGGCATCCGAGAACGGCACGCCGCGGGCGCAACCTCACCCACACAAAGCATCCATGCTGACCACCCGCACACTCGGCACGCAGGGCCTCGCCGTCTCCGCGCTCGGCCTCGGCTGCATGGGGATGAGCCAGGCTTACGGCACGGCGGAGGAGCGCGACGAAGCGGAGTCGATCGCCACCATCCACCGCGCCATCGAGCTCGGATGCACCTTTCTGGACACGGCCGAGGTGTACGGCCCGTTCGCCAACGAGGAGCTGCTCGCCCGCGCCCTCCGCGGCCGGCGCGACGAGGTGGTGATCGCCACCAAGTTCGGCTTCAAGATCGAGAACGGGCGGATGGCGGGGCTCGACAGCCGGCCGGAGCACATCCGCGAGGCCGTCGAAGGCTCGCTCCGGCGGCTGGAGACGGACCGTATCGATCTCCTCTACCAGCACCGCGTGGACCCGGCCGTCCCCATCGAAGACGTCGTCGGCACGATGGCCGAGCTGGTGCGCGAGGGAAAGGTGCGCTTCCTCGGCCTCTCCGAAGCGGGCGAGCAGACGATCCGCCGCGCGCACGCCGTGCACCCGATCTCGGCGCTGCAGAGCGAGTATTCGTTGTGGGAGCGCAACCTGGAGCCGCGCATCATCCCCCTGCTGCGCGAGCTGGGGATCGGCCTCGTCCCGTTCGCGCCGCTTGGCCGCGGCTTCCTAACCGGCGCCGTGCAGCGCGCCGAGGAGTACCCGCCGGGCGACTTCCGGCGCGGCGACCCGCGCTACCAGGGCGAGAACTTCGACGCCAACCTCCGCGCCGCCGAATCGGTGCGCGCGCTAGCCGCCAGCAAGGGCGTCGCCCCCGGCCAGATCGCCCTCGCCTGGCTCCTCCACAAGGGCCCGGACCTCGTCCCCATCCCCGGCACCAAGCGCCGCCGCTACCTCGAAGAAAACCTCGCCGCCGCCAACGTCTCACTCACCAGCGACGAAATGGCGACCCTCGACTCTGCCCTCGCCCCCGACAAGATCAGTGGGCCGCGCTACTCCCCCGCAATGCAGGCGCACGTGGACCGCTAACGCAGACACGGAGAAAAGCCTCGCACAAAGTGACAAGAGGAAACTGCAAGCCACAGAGAACCACTTTCTGTTTTTCTTTCTGTGCCTCTGTGTCTCTGTGTGAGCCCCGCTGTTGCGGTTCTCTCGGCGTCTCCGCATGAGACGGCTCGACGTCAGCGTTTGACGCGGTACTTGACGATCTGGTGGTCGTTGCGGTGGGCGGTGTAGAGGCCGTCGTGGTCGTCGAAGGCGAGCCCGAACACCACCGCGCGCTCACCGAACGCCTCGACGAAGTGGCCGGTGGCGTCGAACACGCGGATGCCGCGGCCCACGTCGCTCACGTACACGCGGCCGCGGCCGTCGATGGCGAGCCCCATCGCCCAGCGGAACTGCTCGGGTCCGTCACCCTTACCGCCGAAACGGTCCACGAACCTCCCCGAGGTGTCCAGCCGGTAGATCTCGCCCGTCCACCGGTCCAGAGCGTACACCTCGCCCTTTCCCGATACGGCCAGCCGTGCCGGCGCGGCGTCTTCCTGCACCGCCTGCCGCAGGTCCACGCGGCGCAGCACCTTGCCGTCGCGCGAGAGGTGCACCACGTCGGCCTGGCCGCTGGCCACCCACAGCGTTCCATCGAGCGCCAGCACCAGGTCGTGCACGCCCTGGCCCGCGCCGGCCACCGTGCCCAGCAGGCGGCCGGTGGCGCCCTCGTAGCGGCGGATGCGGCCGCTCTGCACCACGTACACGGTGCCGCCGCGGTCCGCCTCCAGGTCCAGCAGCGGCATCCGCGGGTCCGCCGTCCACTGGGTGACGAAGGTGCCCAGCGAGTCGAACACCTGCACCCGGCCCCCGCTGTACTCGGCCACGTAGATCCGCCCCGCGCCGTCCACCGCCACGCTCCGCGCGTCCTCGAACCGCCCGGCGCCCGTGCCCTCGCTGCCGAAGCGGAGCACGACGTCCGCGAACGCAGGTGGCCCAGGGGCCGTGCTGGGCGCGGGCGTGCTCCCCGGGGCGCTCCCCGCAACCGCCCGCGGCTGGTCGGCCGGGGCCGGCGGCGGCGATCCGCTCCGCGTGGCCACCACCACCACGCCGACGACCAGCGCGACGACCAGCACCATGCAGCCGATCACGCCACCGGCGGCGCTCTTGCGGGCAACGGGGCGCGGCGGCAGGGTCGCGGTCGCGGCGCGGCCGTCCAGCAGCACGTTGGTGCCGCAGTAGGGGCATCGCGCGGTGGTGTCCAGCGTCGCGGGCGCGTCCATCGGCGCGGAGCACGTGGGGCAGCGCAGCTGTTGGGGCATGTGCGTCGTCGGCGTGATGCAGGCGGGGTGGGGCGAGCGCTCGGGTTACGCGTCGAGCGAAGGCTACTCCGCGCCGGGCGTGCGGGCAAGATCGACGGTCGGCCCATTCGCCGGGCTCTTCCGCAAACAATCGGGCGCTCCGGAAAGCCGGGGCGCCCGATCGTTTTGCTGTCTGTCGGCAGACTCGCGTGTCAGCGCGGCCAGGCCGGCCCGCATCCCGTCTGCTGGTAGGTGTCGCTGATGTTGAGGAACTTCCAGCGGCCGTCGCGGCGGACGAGGTGGAAGGCGTCGAAGCCGCAGTGTGTGACGGTGGTGTCGCGGCGGACCTGGTACTCGGCCCACACGGTGGCGAGGTCGCCGCTCACGTGCACCACGGGATTGCGGATGGGCTCGTCGATCCCGGGCTGGCCCGGCTGCGTAACCGCGCGGATGAACTGCGCGCCCGTCATCACCATCACGCGCGTGCCGCCCTCGCGCGTGGGGCGGATGAGCGTGAGGCGCGTGAGCGAGTCCACGTGCAGGTTCATCGCCGTGGTGTCCTTGGTCCGCAGCGCGTCCATGAAGCTCTGGATGGACGCGAGCACCGCGGCGCGATCCTGCTCCGTCGTCTCGCGCGCGCCCGCCGTCGCGGTCGCGGATGGCGCCGGTGAAGGGGCGGACGACGTCTGCGGCTGGCAGGCGGCGATGAGCGGGAGCAGCAGGAGGACGAGCAGTCGGTTGCGCATGTGCGTGGGTGTGCGGGAGGGAATGGATCCGCCTCCTGGCGGCGGATGGCACCATCAAGCTACGAGGCGGCACCGCGCGCCGCCAATAGCCGGCCGAAGGGTGGCCGCTCACAACCGGTGGACCGTCGCCCGGCGCGCTGAGCGCCGTTCTTGACTTTGCACGCCCCGGCCTTCATCTGTACGCAAGCCGACGCGCCTGACGCGCCACAATTTTACGCGTCGGTGTCGAGGAGCCTCTGTATCCCACCCTTCATCAGCGGAAGGCGGCATGACGTACACGCGCACCAACGTCTACGAAAACGGCGGCGATTTCTCCAACCAGACCATCCTGTGGTACGCGCGAGGCGTCGCGGCGATGAAGGCGCGGAAGCTCGCCGATCCCCTGAGCTGGCGCTTCTATGCCGCCATCCACGGCCTCAGCAAGACGCGGTGGACGCTTTACGGCTACCTGTCGCCCTCCGACCAGATGCCGGAGCAGTCCCAGATCGACCTCTTCTGGAACCAGTGCCAGCACGGCACCTGGTACTTCCTTCCGTGGCATCGCGGGTATCTGATCGCCCTCGAGGCCGCCATCCGCGCGGAGGTCGTCAAGCTGGGCGGACCGTCGGACTGGGCGCTCCCCTACTGGAACTACTTCCATCCCGATGAGAACGCGTTGCCGCCGGCGTTCGCCACGCGCGATTGGCCGGACGGCAAGGGGAACAACCCGCTCTTCGTAGAGCAGCGCTGGGGGCCCAAGAGCGGCGGTCCCGTGTACGTGCCGCTGAACCAGGTGAACATGGACGCGCTGGCCGATCCGGACTTCACCGGCGTGGCGAGCGGCGGATCGCCGGGCTTCGGCGGCGTCGACACCGGGTTCGAGCACGGCGGGAGCCCGCACGGCCTGCTGGAGAACCAGCCGCACGACATGGTGCACGTCTTCGTCGGCGGCAGGAACCCGTTGCAGCCGGCCCTCACGGGGCTGATGGCGTCTCCGCCCACGGCCGCGCTCGACCCGATCTTCTACCTCCATCACGCGAACATCGACCGGCTGTGGGAGGTCTGGGTGCGCGAGCCGGCGAGCCTGGGCAACCCCACCGACCCGGACTGGACGGAGGGTCCGGCGAAGATCGGCCAGCACCCGTTCGTCATGCCCGCGCCCCCCAGCGGCGACCCCTGGTACTACACCCCGGGCGACGTGGCCGCCCTTGCTCGGCTGGATTACGTTTACGACAACCTGTCTCCCACCGGGGTGACCTCCATCACGGCGAACCGGCTCGGGAGCCTGCGCGCCATGAGCGGGGCAACGGAAGGAGTGGCTGCGATGAGCACCAGGCGGGACAACGTGGAGATGGTGGGCGCGCACGAGCAGGAGCTGCGGATCACGGGGAAGGACGAGGTGCGCGCACAGGTGCGGATGGACCAGCCCGCGCTCCGCAGGATGACGGCGAACCTCGCGGCCGCGTCTCCCCTGGAGGCGGCGCCCACGGCCGCGCCGGACCGCGTCTTCCTGAACCTGGAGAACGTGCGCAGCCCGTCGGACGCCACCGTGCTGCAGGTGTACGTCAACATCCCGGAAGGCGCGGATCCGGCCGAGTTCCCGGAGCGGCTGGCGGGGAGCGTGGGCCTGTTCGGAGCGCGGCAGGCCACCGCGACCGATGGCGAGCACGGCGGCGCGGGCCTGACCTTCGTGCTTGAGATCACGCACGTAGTCAACGACCTGCACCTGCAGAACGATCTCGGTGGGCTGGACGTCAGGATCGTGCCCTTCGACCACGTGCCGGAGGAAGCGGAGGTCCGCGTCGGCCGCGTCAGCATCTTCCGGCAGGGGCGGTAACGGCGGATGTCGCCCGCCGGCCGTGCACGGATGCGGGTCTGGCTGCCGCTGCTCGCGATCGGGGCGGCGGCCTGGCTCGCGCTGATCCTGGGGCCGGCCGGTGGCGCACACGGCGGGGGCCACGGCGCGGGCTGGACGCTCGTGCCGCAGGCGGCGCTGATGTTCGCCGCGATGATGGTGCCGATGGCCGGCCCCCCCATCCGCCACGTGCGCGACCGGAGCCTGGCGCGCAGGCGGCTGCGTGCGGTCGCGCTGTTCGCCGCGGGCTACGCGCTGCCGTGGATGGCGGCCACGCTGGCGCTGCTCGTGGTGGCGAGATGGATCGCGGCGGGATCCGCGGTCGTGCTGGCGCTCGCCGTCGGGGCAGTGGCGGTCTTCCAGTGTTCGCCGTGGAAGCAGCGCTCGCTCAACCGCTGCCACGCCCATCCGCCGCTCGCCGCGTTCGGCGGGCGGGCGGATCTCGACGTGCTCCGCTTCGGCTTCTCGCATGCGGGGTGGTGCATCGGATCGTGCTCTGCCCTCATGCTGCTGCCCATGCTGGTGACCCACGGGCACCTGGCGGCGATGGCGGCCACGACGCTCTGGATCGCGGGCGAGCGGTTCGAAAAGCCGGTGCCGCCGGGATGGCGCTGGCGAGGACCGGGCAGGATGGTGCGCATCGCGCTGGCACAGGCGCGGGCGTGGCAGGCGCGCTTCGGCGGGGGCGCCGCTACGCCCCGCGCGCCCGCTGTGGAGGCGTGGTCTCGGCACGCCGCCGGGTGAGTTTGAAACGAGACCCCGTGAGACAGTAAGCACGGCCCCGGCGAGTTTCCTCGCCGGGGCCGTTCCCATCCCCGCCCGAATCGCACAAGTGATTCGCTTGCAACGCTCTACGCCGTTAGATTGATGGCGGCTGCGGCGCGAACACGCCCCCGCCCGCCGGGCGTCGTTGCCGGCAGCCTTCCACGCGGGCGGTGCTCCCATGCGAAGCTTACGGTACCTCCTCACCTTCACCCTGGGCGCCGTCGCGATGCTTGCGACCGTGCTCGCCGTCGACCGCGCCTCTCCCGGCACGCTGGACCGCGTGCGGGTCGCCCTCGGGCCGAAGGAGTCCGCGCCGGCCCCCACCGCGCCCGTCGCGGTGCCCGGTGTCGCGCAGCCCGCCCCGCCCGCGCCGGTACCGGGCGTGGAGCTGCCCGTCGTGGTGGCGCCCACGGCGGTGGGGGCGCTGGGGCTCATGATCCCCGTTCAGGGCGTCCCGGCCGCGAAGCTGGTGGACACCTACGACCAGGCGCGCGGACAGGGGCGGCGCCACGACGCCATCGACATCATGGCCGCGCAGGGCACGCCCGTCGTGGCGGTGTCCGACGGCGTGGTGATGAAGCTGTTCCAGAGCGAGCGCGGCGGCATCACGCTGTACCAGCTGGCGCCGGACCGCCGCACCATCTACTACTACGCGCACCTGGACCACTACGCCGCCGGCATCGCGGAGGGCCGTCCCCTGCGCCGCGGCCAGCTGTTGGGCTACGTCGGGAACACCGGCGACGCGGGCCCCGGCAACTACCACCTGCATTTCGAAGTGTCGACGACCAAGGACCCGGCCAAGTACTGGGGCGGCGTCGCACAGAACCCGTATCCGCTGCTGCGGTAGGGTCCGGCGCACGCGCCGCCACTCAGCGTAGGCCCAGGAACGCCGTCAGCTCTTCCACCGCGGCCCGTCCGGCGCGATTCGCGCCGATAGTGGAGGCGGAGGGGCCGTAGCCGACCAGGTGGATGCGCGGGTCCAGGGCGACCTGCGTGGCGAGCCGGCCCGTCATCGTGATCCCGCCGCCCTCCTCGCGCAGCATCAGCGGCGCCAGGTGATCGAGCGAGCTGCGGAAGCCGGTGCACCAGAGGATGACGTCCGCGCGCAGCTCGGTGCCGTCGGGCGAGCGGACGCCGTCCTCGGTGATCTCGCTGAACATCGGGAGGCGGTTCAGGACGCCGCGCGCGCGCATCGCCTCGACGGCGGGCGTGGCGGGGAGGCCCGTCACCGAGACGACCGAGGCGGGCGGGAGGCCGCGGCGCACCCGGTCCTCCACCATCGCCACGGCGGCGCGGCCTGCTGCCTCGTCGAAGGGACCGGAGCGGAACTCGGGCGGCCGGCGCGTGGCCCAGGTGGTGGTCGTGACGCGCGAGACCTCGTCCAGCAGCTGGATCGCCGAGATGCCGGCGCCCACCACCACCACGTGCCGCCCCGCGAATTCCTCCGCGGTGCGGTAATCCTTGGTGTGCAGCTGCCGCCCGCGAAACCGCTCCGCGCCCGGGTACTCGGGAATGTACGGCGTCTCCCACGTCCCCGTCGCGTTGATGATCCCGCGCGCCGACACCTCGATGCGGTCCGTCTCCACCCGCAGCCGTTCACCGCGGTCGCACACCACCTTCGCCGTCACCGGCCGGTAGACCGGAAGCTCGAAAGCCTTCTCGTATGCGGCGAAGTACCGCGGCACCGCCACGCTCGCCTGCACCTCCGGGTCCGACGTGTCGAGGGCCTCCGAGAAGGGCATCCCCGGCAGGTCGTGCACGCGGTTCACGGTGCTCAGCGTGAGCGACGGCCACCGGAACTGCCACGCCCCGCCCGGCTCCGGCGACTGATCCAGGACCACGAAGCCGCGGTGCGGCGCCAACCCTCGCTTCTTCAGGTGGTACGCGGCGGAGAGCCCCGCCTGCCCCGCCCCGATCACCACGATCTCGGTCTTGAGCGCGACTCCTGGACGAGCTCCGGTCTGTGCGGGGATTGAAGACGAAGTGGGTTCCATTCGAGCCTGGAGATCCAGCACGGTGTACCGCCCGCGGTGGACCCCAACGGGCGTGGATACCTGCGGATGGGGAGAAAGGGCGCCGTCAACGACGGATCTATCCGTGTTGTCTCCGGCACGTGCGAGCCGCGTGCCTGCGCGATACGGCCTCGCGGCAAAGCTTCGCCAGCGGTTGCACACGATCACGTGACGGGCAACTTCGCGCTGGACGACGTGCCGGATCTCACCCCGCAATAGCGGACCGGCCCCTCCCGCGCCAGAACGCGAAGAGGCACGGAGAAGAACCTCTTCCCCGTGCCCCTCTTTCTTTTCCACCAGCCGGTTTCAGAAGGCGATCACACCCTCGATGAGGAGGCCGCTGAAGCGGGCGCCGTTGCGGATGTCGGTGGCGGCGAAGCCGTCGTAGTCCTGGCGCACCCACTCCGCCTTGGTCAGCATGTTGGGCGTGATGAACCAGCCCGCCGACAGCGCCCGGCGCGTAACCGTCAAGTCGGTCTGCTTCGAGAAGTCGCCGTCCACCCGGTTCCAGCGGCCGCCCACGTAGAGGCGGTCGTTCAGCAGGCGGTAGACCACGTCGCCGGCAAGCTGGCGCACCTCGCGACGATCCTCCTCGGCCGCGGCCTTGCCGCGCGCACGCTCCAGCACCCCGAAGAGCTCCAGGTTGCCCACCTGCACGAAGGGGTTCACCTGGAAAGTCGTGATCTCGTTGCTGAATCCCGGGTTGACGCGGCCGTTGGTGAAGGCGGTGCCGGCCTTGAGCAGCGTCGTGTCCTCCAGCACGCCCCAGTAGCGCGAGCCCGAGCGGTCACCGGCGAAGAGCGTCACCGAGGGTGACGATGCCGCGTTGTACCCGCTGGCCGTGAGGCGGAAGCGCAGGGCGTCGCTCACCTGCCGGTCGTAGCCGATCTTGCCCAGGAAGGCGGGCTTCGCGTCGACCGACCCTTCCTTGATGTCGCCCTTGTTCTGCCCCGTGGTCACGCCGCCCATCACGAAGGCGTTGCCCACGCGCACCAGCACGTCCGCGCCGATCTCGGTGGTGAAGGCGTCCAGGACGTAGTTCTCGATGAACGGGTTGCGGATGGTGTTCCCGTTGTCCGAGCGGCGGAAGTGCGCGTCGCCGTAGTTGGGCTCGTACATCCCCGCGCGAACCGTCGTGTACTTCATGATCTGGTGCAGCACCGGCACGTCGATGGGCGAGGCGTCGATGGTGGCGTAGCCGCCCTTGACCCAGAACTCGTTGTGGTGCCTCGACGACATGTAGCTGTCCAGGTCCACCCGTACGCCGCGGGCCAGGCGGGCGCCGAGCGACAGGTTCGCGCTGGCCAGGTTGAAGCCGCCGCGGATCTTGCCGAGCGTGGTGGCGGGCGCCGGCGTGGCCTCGTTGCTGTGGTCGAGCGCCTGGAAGGTCTGCGCGAAGGCGCCGCCGATCTGCAGCTGCAGGCTTCCCTCGCTCAGGTCCTGCTTCGGCAGCTCGAAGGTCGGGCGTCCGTAGCCGCTGAGGCCGTAGGTGCCGGCGGTGACCGCGGCGGTGGCGGCGCGGGTCTCGGCGGGCGCGGTGGTGTCCACTGCCGCGGCGGCGCGTGGCGCGGTGTTCATCGCCACCTGCGTGCCCTGTGCGAGCACCGGCGCGGCGGCGAGAAGGGCGAGTGCGGCCAGGGGCAGCGCACGATTCAGGGAGGTCATGATCCGGTCTCCGGGGTGGGTTTCCAGCTGCGGGGGCGCGGAAGTGCGCCCCCGTGTATCATCAGCGTCGCTGTTCAGGGCTTCAGCACCACGTCGAAGCCGATCGTCACGGGCGCGGCCACCTTCATCGTCCCCATCATCAGGGTGGGGGGCTGCACGCCGAAGTCGGTCATCACCAGCCGCTCGGTTCCGCGCACCCGCACCTTGCCGTCCTCGCTGGTCACGCTGCCGTTGATGGTGACGGGGCGCGTCTGGCCTGCGATGGTGAGGTCGCCGCTGATCCGGGCGGTGCCGGCGGCCACCCGTACGCTGCTGGCGCGCAGGCGGATGGTGGGGCTCTGCTCCGCCTTCAGCGCCCTGCGCATGTGGCCGTTCATCGTCCCGTTGCGGCAGTCCAGCGAGGCGACCGGGATGGTGACCTCGGCGCGCGGCACGGAGGCCAGGTCGGCCAGCTCGGCCGAGGAGGCCTGCGCGCTGCCGGTCACGCTCGTGCTCTCGCAGCGGTAGCTCCGCACGGTGGAGGTGCCTTCGACCCACACCCGGCTCTGCGGCTGAAAGGAGAGAGTGGGGAGCATTCCGGCGGCGATCAGGGCGGGTCCGGCGAGCATGGCGCCCAGGATGACTTTCTTGCGCATGGTAGTTCTCCGTGGTTCTTGGTGGATCTCGGTGAGATCCGGCGATGCGGAGAGGGTCTCGATGACTTCCCCTTTCGCCTGCAACCAAGCTACGCGTCTCGGGACTCCCGCTCTGCCAGGAAGAAGTCGATTCCGCGCCCGGCTTTTCGCGCTTCCGCTCCACGTGCGGCGCGGGCATGTCTCGACGCCGCGAATGGAGATTTCCCCGACGCCCAAGACGAAGGGGAGGGAGCGCGTTGCTCCCTCCCCTTCCCGTGTGCCGCCGGATGGAACCGCGCATCCTTCAGCCGGCCTGCCCGCCCCGTACGCAGCGCGGCACCACGTTGATGTGGTTGGTGCATCCCGCGGCTTCCTTGACGCGGCACACCGCTTCGTATGCGTCGAAGCACTGGTAGAGCCACTCGACCTCGCCCTCCAGCGTGATGCGGCCGTCGCGCACCTCCACACGTACTCGCTCGCAGGGGATGCAGGGGTTCGTGGCGAGGGCGCGGCGTGCGGCGGCGGCGATCTCCTCGTCGGTCTCCCCGGGCGCGAGGAGAGCCACGCGGATGGGGAGCTGGGCGACGAGCAGTCTGCGTGCTGCTCCGGGGACGGAGGCGCTCGCGGACTCCTCCGAGCGGGCGATGGGCTGGTGAAGCGCTGCCGTGGTCATGATCGCATCCTGGTGCACTCGGTCGGGAGCGGAGCTTCGTCCTGCATCCAAAGTGGCGTGCCGAGGTTCGGCCGGGAGTCGGGGGATGTGGGTGGATCGTGTCCGGCGAAGCTCGACCCGCGCATCAAGAATTCGTTTGCATCCAAGGAAGTGGTCTCACGCAAAGCCGCGAAGGCGCAAAGAAAGGGACTTCCGTGTCTTTCCTTCGCGTCTTCGCGCCTTTGCGTGACATCCTCAGCGCCCGCCGTTGACCACGCATCCGCCGCGTCCCGACTCCAGTGAGAGCACCATCCGCCCGGCGCGGGGCACGGCAGATTCGATGCGGAGCGGGATGCGGCGCGCGTCGTCGGTCAGGTGGAGCTGGATCACGCCCTCGCCACCGTAGCGGGCGGGGTCCTTGACGCGCATCAGCACCTCGATGGCGGTGAACTGGCCGGCGGGAACCCGGATCGGGCCGCGTCCCAGAACGCGGATTACGATGGGATTGCGCCGCGCTTCGTAGTGGCGCGTCAGCGTGTAGACGTCGCCGTCGTTGAGGGGGAGCGTGCGGATGAAGTAGAGGAAGGAGAGCTCGTCCAGGGGCAGAGCCGTCGACATGGCGCCGCCGCCCTCGGGCGCCGAGCTCCAGCGGCGCGCAGCCCAGTCCATGCGCACGTCCTGCGCGCGCGAGGAGATGGGGGTGCGCTCGCGCTTCGTGTAGCGGATCGACGCCAGCTCGGCCGGGTCGAACCAGGAGCGGGTGTGGTCCTCCACCGAAGCGGGTCCCAGACGCCCCCGGAAGTCGAAGCGAAGGAGGAAGACGGAGCGGCCGTCCACCTGCTCGGGCCCGTCCACCGCCATCACACCCGTCCCGATGCGCCCCAGCACTCCGCTCCCCCGGTACACGCACTGGTCGCCCGGCGCGAACGGGAGTGCGCGTGTGCCCTGCGCGGCCACCGGCTCCGCTGGAAGCGGTGGCGAGGCGAGCGTCGCCGCCATCGCGAGCGCGGCGGGGATGAGCCTGCGGATCGAACGGTACATGGTCGCCTCATGCCTGGAGTGTCCCAGGAATGTAGGCGCGGCGCCGAGCCGCCACCGTCAGGAGGGGCTCAGCGCCGTGTGGGGAGAAGCTGGTCTACGGCGGAAAAGCATCACACAGAGACACGGAGGAGAACGGAAAGGGCACAGAAAACCCCTTCTGCTTTTTCTCTCCGTTCACTCTGTGGCTCTGTGTGAGACCAGCCGTTCAGGGTGTCAGGCGAGCGGCAGGGTGAGCGAGAAGGCGGTACCCACGCCGGGGGTGCTCTCCACTTGAATTTCGCCACCATGGGCTTCGATGATGCCGCGGGCGATGGCGAGGCCCAGGCCGGCGCCGTGGCGGTTTCCCTCGCGCACCTTCCAGAAGCGGTCGAAGACGTGGGGGAGGTGCTCCGCCGGGATCCCGGTGCCGGTGTCGCGCACGGAGAGGCGGACGGTTTCCGCGCCCGCATCCGCCGCCAGCGTGATGCGTCCGCCGCGGGGGGTGAACTTGACGGCGTTGCCGATCAGGTTGCCGAGCACCTGCAGCACGCGCGACCGGTCCGCGCGGACGGCGGGGAGCGGCTCCGATGGGCGCAGGACCAGCTCGATGCCGTGCTCCGCCGCTACGGGGCCGAACAGCTCCGCCGCCTCGGCCAGGAGGGTGGCGGGGTCATGCGGCTCCGGCTCCACCGAGAGGCGCCCAGCCTCGATGCTCGCCACGTCCAGCAGGTCCTGCCGCAGGCGCTGCATCTGCGCCACCGCGTCGCGGATCCCCGCCACGCGCTCGCGCATCGGGTCGCTCCCCTCCGGAAGGATGCGCTGGAGCACGGCCACGTTCACGGATGCGGCGCTCAGGTAGTTCCCCAGGTCGTGCGAGACCACGCGGAGCACCTCGTCGCGGGCCTGCGCGGCGGCCTCGGCGGTGGCGCGAGCCTCGCGCTCGCTGCGCAGTAGGTGCGCGCGCTCCTGCTCCAGCCGGTTGCGCTCGATGGCGTAGCGGATGGAGCGCGCCAGCAGCGGACCGTCCACCCGGCCCTTGGTGAGGTAGTCCTGCGCCCCCGCGTGCACCGCCTGGAGGGCGAGGCGCTCGTCGTCCGTTCCCGTCAGCACGATGATGGGGGTCGCGGGCGCAACCTCCAGCATGCGGCGCACGGTGTCCAGCCCGTGGGCATCGGGAAGCGAGAGGTCGAGCAGGACGACGTCCGCGGCGCACTTCGGGAACATGGCCGCCGCGTCGGCCAGCCGCAGGGCGTGGCTCAGCTCGAAGGGAAAGCCCTCCGCCTCGCGCAGCGTCTCGCGCAGGAGCCGGGCGTCGCCGGGGTTGTCCTCCACCAGCAGGATGGAAACGGGCGCCGCGGCGATCATTGCGTGGGCAGCTTGACGACGGTGAACCAGAACTCCTCGATCGACCTCACCACCCGGATGAACTGGTCGAGATCCACGGGCTTGGAGATGTAGCAGTTGGCGTGCAGGTCGTACGCCCGCGCGATGTCCTGCTCCGCCTGCGAGCTGGTGAGGATCACCACGGGGATGTGCCGCAGCGCCGGGTCGTTCTTGATCTCCTCCAGCACCTCCCGCCCTCCTTTGCGTGGAAGGTTGAGGTCCAGGAGGATCAGGTCGGGGCGCACGGCCGCCGCGTACCGCCCCTCGCGCCGCAGAAAGGCGAGCGCCTCCACCCCGTCCGGCGCCACGTGGAGGTTGTTGCTGACCTTCCCTTCCTTGAGCGCCTCGCGGGTGAGCCGCACGTCGCCCGGGTTGTCCTCCACCAGGAGGACCTCGATCGGCCTGGACATCATCGGTGGGTTCCGCCTCCCGCGGGGAGATGATCGGGGATGGTGAAGAAGAAGGTGGTGCCCGCGTCCGGCCCGGACTCCAGCCAGATGTGGCCGCCGTGGCGCTCCACGATCTTCTTGCAGATCGCCAGGCCGATCCCCGTGCCGGGGTACTCCGCGCGGGAGTGGAGGCGCTGGAAGATGATGAAGATGCGCTCCTGGTACTCCGGCGCGATCCCGATGCCGTTGTCGCGCACCGAGAAGACCCACTCGTCCTCGCCGCGCTCGGCGCCCACGTGCACGCGCGGCGCCTGCGGCCCGTGGAACTTGATGGCGTTCGCCACCAGGTTCTGCAGGAGCTGGCCGATCTGCACCGCGTCGGCCCGCACGATGGGGAGCGGGTCGTGGCTGACCGTCGCGCCCGCCTCCTCGATGGCCGGGCCCAGCGTCGCGAGCACGCGCTCCAGCACGGCCCCCACCTCCGTGGGCTCCGCGGCCACCTCGCGCGTGCCGACGCGGGAGTAGGCGAGCAGGTCGTTGATCAGCGCCTGCATCCGCGTGACGCCGTCCACCGCGTATGCGATGAACTCGTCCGCGTCCTCGTCCAGCTTTCCGCGGTAGCGGCGGGCGAGGAGCTGCGTGTAGCTGGCGACCATCCGCAGCGGCTCCTGCAGATCGTGCGACGCGACGTACGCGAACTGCTCCAGCTCCGCGTTGGAGCGCGAGAGCTCCTCCGCCTGCCGTGCCAGCGCCTCCTCCGCCCGGATGCGCTCGGTGATGTCGCGCAGCACGGCGGTGTAGATCGTGGAGCCGTCCACCTCGATCCTGGAGATCGACGCGTCGGCCGGAAAGGTCGCGCCGTTCTTGCGCAGCCCGGTGATGTGGCCGCGCTCGCCCATGCGCCGCGCCGGCACGGGCCCGGCCCCGAACTCCCGCACCTGCGCCTCGTGCGGGCCCCGGTACGCGTGGGGGATCAGGATCTCCAGCCGCTGCCCGACCGCTTCCTCCGCCGTCCAGCCGAAGGTCTGCTCCGCGCCCGTGTTGTAGAAGATGATCCGCTGCGACTCGTCCACGGAGACGATGGCGTCCGAGGAGATCGAGATGATGCCGGCGAACTTGGCCTCCGAAAACCGCAGCGCCGCCTCCGCCCGCGTCCGCTCCACCACACGGCCCAATTGCGTGCCGATCTGCGCCATCACCTCCAGCATGGAGGGAGCCGGAGGCTCCACCCGCCCCGCGTAGAACTCCAGCACGCCGGCCACTTCGCGCCCCACCTGCACGGGAAAGGCGAGCGCCGCGTGGAGCCCTGCCTCGGCGGCCGCCTCCGCGCGCGTGAACTCCGGCTCGGTGGAGGCATCCTCCAGGCAGATGGGCTCGCCGCCCGCGCTCACGCGGCCGATCAGCCCCTTCCCCGGCGCGAAGTGGGTCCGCTCGGAGACTTCGCGGAAGCGGCGGTAGCGCTCCGGGTCGGCGAGGTGCCAGGTGCCGGCCGAGACCAGCTCGCCGCCCGCCTCGCTGAGGTACGCGTGCCCCACCGGCCAGCCGGTGAAGGCGCAGATCTGGTCCAGGGCCGTCTGCAGCGCGTCGGAGACCGTGCGGGCCCCGTTCGCCGCGACGGCCACCCGCTGCAGGAGGCGGATCAGCCCGCCGGGATCGGGTACGGCGGACGTGCGTTCGTTGCCGGGGCGTGCATCCATCGATCACCTGAGCGCGTGAAGCCTGTCACCCGGCGCTCCCCGCGGAGCGCCGTTCGAGATTCGCCAACATACCCGCCACGGGGCCGATCCGCGACTCGTGTCTGAGAAATCCCCACGCGACGAGGCAGAACTCCCCGACGCGCCGCGGTGCGGCTGACACTATCCTCCACACGGAAGCGAAGTTCCCCACTGGTGCTCCCGGAGCGCAATCATGCCCAAAGTACGATGGTCCCGAGTGGCGAGACGCGGCAACCCCATGACAGCGAACGTGTTTTCCCCGGTGGCGCCGGCTACCGTGCGTGACGTGATGCAGACCGACGTCGTCGCGGTCGTGCCGGAGATGACGGTGCGCGAGCTGATCCACCTGCTGCTGGAGGAGCGGATCAGTGGTGCGCCCGTGCTCGCGCCGACGGGCAAGGTGCTGGGAGTGGTGTCGGGCACCGACGTGCTGCGGCTGGCGTCGAAGCCCTCCGCCCGGCTTGCGGACGCGGCGGCGTACGGCGCGTTCGCGGATTCCGGGAGCCTTCCCGAGCGATGCGTCGCGGACATCATGACGCCGGTGGTGTTCACCGTGCACCCGGAGGAGAGCCTCTCCGACCTCGCCCGCTTCTTTCGCCAGGGGCGCGTGCACAGGGCGCTGGTGATGGAGAACGGGATGCTGCTGGGCGTGGTGACGCCATTCGACATGGTCCAGTCGCTCTTTGGAGCCGCGATGTGACCAGCGGCCCGTTTATTCAACGCGAGGGGGAATGTGACGTGATCACATTCCCCCTTTGCGTTTGCGGGACCCAGCGTCTGCTCCGGGTCAATCCTTCACCACCACCTTTCCGACCATCCCCATCGCCACGTGCGGATCGCACTGGTAGGTGTACTCGCCAGGGGCCAGGTTCAGCGGCACGTCCTTAGTCTGTCCGGCGCTCTGGAGGAGCTCGGTGGGAGCGGGAAGTCCGGTCTTCCCGGGGTTCCGGTCCGCGGGGAAGCTGGCGTTGTGGATGCCGCTCACCAGCGTGAAGCGGAGCACGTCACCGCGCCTCGCCGCGACGCTGTCCGGCTCGAAGCGGTTCCCGCTCTCGTCGGAAACCATCCTGATCTCGACGACGTTGCCGCGTTCAGCTCCGGCCGCAGGTTTGTCGCCATCGCAGGCGGTGAGATTGAGCGCCACGGCCGCGAGGGCGACGATGCGCGTGTAGTTCATGGGGGTTCTCATACCATTGTAGTGGACACCGGGGGCATTCCGACCGGCTTGTCTCACGCAGAGGCGCAGAGACGCAGGAGAGAACAGAGAACGGATGGCCCCACACGGAGCCACAGAGGGAAGTGAAAGAACAGCGAAAGGTTCGTTGTTGTGACCTCGCCTCGCTTCCGTATCCGTATGATGCTTTCCCTCGCCGTTTTCCTCTTCTGCGTCTCTGCGCCTCTGCGTGAGACTCCCGTTACCGGTCTCGCCGGTTTTCGGAACATCGTGTGGAGCTACCACCGGCGGGCCACGCCGAGCCCCACCAGGTGCTCGGCCGTGCCGGCGGTGGACGCGCGCTCGGCCCACGCATCCAGCTGCAGGTTGCTGGTGAGGCGCAGAGCGAGGGTCGCCCTGCCGCGGGTGGTCGCGGTTCCGCCGGCGCGGGTGGAGTGTACCCGGGCGGCGTCGAGCTGGAAGAGCGTCCGCGGCCCCAACACCGCGCGGCCGGCGAGCGCGGCGGTAGTGACTCCGAATCGATCGTCCTGCAGCACGCTGGAGCGGTGCGCGATGAGCGCGCCGCCGCGGATCGCCGGCGAGATCGTCCACTCCGCGGCGAGGGCGGCCTCCGGCTGGGCCGCGCCGCTGCTCACCTGCCTCTCTCCAGTGGGGAGTGTCGCTCCCGCCGAGACGGCGAGCGCCGGCAGCAGGCCGTGCGCGGTGCGCACCCGGTGCTTGAGCGCGAACGAGGCATCCGCCACCCCGGCGGTGGTCAGCGACGTCGTGATGGTGCGCTGATACGACGGGAGCCCCAGGCGCAGCTCGGTCTCGCGGCCCAGGCCCAGGCGCAGCGTCGTTTCGCCCAGGACGTGCCGCGTGCGCGCTTCGGTGTGGCTGAGACTGTAGCCGGCTTCCACCTGCAGCTTCCCGGGCGCCACGATCCCGGTCGGCTTCGCGATGCCGACGCGGCTGGACAGGATCGGAGGGGGTGCCGCGGCCTGCGCGGACGCGCCTGCGCTGGAAAGCGCCACGAGGGCGATGGCGAGCGGGATGCGGAGGCTCATGGCCGTGAATGGTTCGGGTTGCCGTTCTCCGGGCGTGCGGCGCGGATGGCCGCCAGTACCTGTTCAGCGTCCTGGTCCAGCCCCGACTGCCGGTGCACGATCCTTCCCTCCGAGTCCAGCACCAGGTAGCTGTTGGAGTGCGAGTACTCGGCGGAGGCTTCCTTTCGGTAGCGGATTCCCAGCAGCGCGGCGGTCTCGCGCACGGTGTTCTCGTCCGAGGTCAGGAGCGTCCACCGTGCGGAGTCGAGGCGGGTGCTGGCGGCGAACTCCGCCAGGCGCGCGGGGGTGTCGCGCTCCGGGTCCAGCGAGAGGAGCGTGAAGCCGACGCGGGGGTCGCCCTCCAGCGCCCCCTCGATGCGCTTCAGCTCCATCAGGATGCGCGGACAGGTGTGGGCGCAGTGGGTGTAGACCATCGCCACCACCTGCACCCGCCCGCCGAGCGACGACAGCGTCCTCTCTCGCCCGGTCTGATCGCGGAAGCGTGCATCGAGCTCGTACACGGAGAAGTCCTCGGCGGCGGGCGGGCGCGCCTCGGCGTCGCGCGGCGCCGGTCCGGCGCACGCGGCGATGCCGAGCATGGCCGCGGCCGCGAGGAGAAGGCGCGGGTGGAGTTTCAGCGTGCGCATCGGAACCCTATCCCGTCGGTGGTGGATCGTCCGTCCAGCGCGGCGCGCATCCCGTAGCGCAGGAACGCCGGATAGTTGCTCGTGTCCGTCGCGCCGATCACGCCCGCCGCGCAGAAGAGCTGGTGGTCGCGCCCGGCGGTGGCCCGCGAGTCATCGGACACGAGGAGCGAGTTGAAGTCCTCGGTCCACTCCCACACCAGACCGTGCATGTCCGCCAAACCGTAGAGGTTCACGAATGTGGAGCCCACCTCCGCGCCGGGGGCGCGGGAGGTGTACAGGGCCAGCAGGCGGGCCACGAAGCTCTTTTGCCGCGATGCATCCACCCGCGTCTCGTCGGCGCGGGCGGCGTACTCCCACTCGTCGGTGGTGGGAAGCCGCTTGTCCCGCCAGGCGCAGTATGCCCGGGCCGCGAACCACGACAGCTCGGTCGCGGGCCGGCGCGGCCCCGCACCCGAGTCCAGCACTCCCGGCCACGACCTCAGGTACGACCGCCCCACCAGCGCGGCGGGTGCGCGCCCGCGCCGCCACCGCGGGTTGGCGCGCACGAACTCCAGGAACTCGCCGCGCGTCACGAGGTTCCGGTCCAGCTCGAACGCCGCCACCCTCACCGCCGCCGCGCCGTTCACGAAGAGCGGCTCGTAGCGCCCGCCCGGGATGCGCGCCATCTCCGGTGACGTCCCCGCCGCGGCGGCGGAGGTGGCGCAGAGGAGGAGGGCCAGAGTGCAGAGCGTGGCGCGCATGGAAGTTCACCTCGTCTGAAGCAGCGAGGCGGAGCCGCTCGGTGCGGCCCCGCCCAGGTTCCGACTACCTGCCCGTGGGTCGCGGCGCGTACTGCCGCGTCACCGTCTGCCCGCCGAAGATGCCGGGCACCTGCTCGCCCTCCACCATCATCAGCCCGACGGTGCCTTTGTTGAAGGCGCGGAAGAGGGCGTGGTCCACCAGCACCAGCTTGCCCGGCGTCTCGGTGCGGAACTCCACGATCGCGGCGCCGCCCGGCGGGATGCTGGTGGTCTGCACGTTGTGCTGCGCCAGGGAGCCGCCCTCGGTGAACACGTTGTCGAACACCTCGCCGATCACGTGGAACGAGGAGGTCAGGTTCGGCCCGCCGTTGCCCACGAAGAGCCGCACCGTCTCGCCCGTGCGCGCCTTGAGCGCGTTGTCGCCGGTGAGCGCGCCGACCGAGCCGTTGAACACCACGTAGTCCGGCTGCTCGGCGATCGCCTTCTGCATGTCGAAGGGCTGCAGCCCGGGCGCGCCGTGCGCACCCTTCGTGTAGAAGTCGCCCTGCATCACGTAGTACTCGCGGTCCACCGCGGGCATCCCCTCCTTCGGCTCCACCAGGATCAGCCCGTACATGCCGTTGGCCACGTGCAGCGACGCCGGGGCGAAGGCGCAGTGGTAGACGTAGAGCCCGGGGTTGAGCGCGGTGAAGCGGAACGTCGCCTCCTGCCCCGGCACCGCCAGGCTGGCCTCGGCGCCGCCGCCGGGGCCGGTCACCGCGTGCAGGTCGATGTTGTGCGGCACCGTGCTGCCGGGGTGGTTCTTCAGGTGGAACTCCACCTGGTCGCCCTCGCGGACGCGGATGAAGCTCCCCGGCACCGTGCCGCCGAAGGTCCAGAAGGTGTAGTCCACGCCGTCGGCCAGGCGCATCGTCTTCTCGATCACGTCGAGGTTCACGATCACCTTCGTCGCGTAGTTGCGGGTGATCCGCGCCGGCACGTTGGGGGGCGAGGCGAGCCGCGCCACCATCTCCCCGCGCACCTCGGGCGCGGCGCGCACCGGGATCGGCGCGGAGAAGGGCGCCGCGCCGGCCTCGCCCGCCGCGAGGCGGCGCACGCCGATGAAGGCGATCACGAGCGCCATCGCCACCACCATCGTCACCACCACGGCGGTGAGGGCGAACGCGGGACGCGTGGGGCCGGTGGGCGGCGCGGGCGGGGGAGCGGACCGCCGGGGCGGGGCCTGGCGCCGCGGGGGCTCGGCGACGATCGGTTCCTGCTCGAGGAGCGTGGGCATGGAGGTGACTCCTGTGATGGGGTCAGGCCGCGCGTGCGGCCCGGCCGTGAATGCCGGCGAGCGCGCCGGCTTCGAGCTCTGGTGCGTGCGGATCGAGGAGGTCGGCGAGCGTGGTCGCCCGCAGCGGGGCACG
>DASWNZ010000212.1:0-6232 GCA_036398975.1 Longimicrobium sp. | reverse complement strand
CCGGATCAGCGATAGCCTTCCGCCTGCAGGGTGAAGAGCTCCGCGTACAGCCCCGGTGCCGCCAGCAGCTCCGCGTGCGAGCCGTCTTCGATCAGCTCCCCGCCGGCGAGCACCAGGATGCGGTCCGCCATCCTCACGGTGGAGAAGCGGTGCGAGATCACCAGCGACATGCACCCCGTCGTGAGCGCCCGGAAGCGCTTGAAGATCTCGTACTCGGCCCGCGGATCGAGCGAGGCGGTGGGCTCGTCCAGGATGCGCATGGGCCCGTTGCGCATGTACGTGCGGGCAAGCGCGATCTTCTGCCACTCGCCTCCGGAAAGCTCCACCCCGCCGTCGAAGAGCCGCCCCAGCATCTGCCGGTATCCATCCGGAAGGCGGTGTAGGAACGTCGCGGCCAGCGACTGCTCGGCCGCGCGGACGATCGCCGGGTGCGGAGGGGGCGGCGCGCCGCCGTCGGATCGCTCGGCCTCGTCCAGGTACGCGGCCGCGTCGTCGATCCCCCCCACCCCGATGTTCTCGTCGAAGGGAAAGTCGTACCGCACGTAGTCCTGGAACACCACGCTGATGGCGGTGCGCAACGAGGCCACGTCGTATTCGCGCAGGTCGATCCCGTCCAGCATGATCCGCCCCTCGGTTGGCTCGTAGAGCCGGCACAGGAGCTTGATGAGCGTCGTCTTGCCAGCGCCGTTCTCGCCCACCAGCGCGAGGCATTCGCCCGGCCGCATACGGAAGCTCACGTGGCGCACCGCCCACCGCTCGCGGTCCGGATAGCGGAACCCCACGTCTTCGAAGACGAACCCTTCGCGGAGCGGCTCCGGAAAGGGCAGCGCCCCGGCCCCCGTCACCATCCGCGGCCGGATCGCGAAGAAGAGGGTGAGGTCGCGGGCGTACAGGCTCTGCTCAGAGATCTTGGCGACGGCCTGGAGCACCCGCTCCACCAGCTCGCGGCTCCGCGCGAACGACGCGGCCAGGAAGGTGAGCTGTCCCACCGACACCGCGCCCTGCACCGCCGCGCGCAGCACCGATAGGTATCCGCCATAGTAGCCGGCCGTGCCCAGCAGCGAGAGGAGCGCGGACCCCAGCGTGCGCCGCACGGCCAGCCGGCGGTTCTCGGCATTGAAGCGGCTCGAAAGCGTGCGGTAGCGCTGCGCGATCCACCGCGAAAGGCCGAACATCTTCACTTCCTTCGCCGAGTTGCTGCTGGAGCCGAGGGCGCTCAGGTAGGCCAGCCGCCGCCGCTGTGGCGTCCAGCGGAACAGGAGCGAGTACTCCAGCCCGGCGAAGTGGGTCTGGCCCATGAAGCTGGGAAGCACGGAGGCCAGGAGCAGTACACCCAGCCAGACGTCGTACGCCAGCACGGCGCCCGCCAGCGTGGCCAGCGTCACCACGTCCTGGATCAGCCCGGTGAGATGGGCCAGGAGGCTGAGCTGGTTGATCGTCTGGCTGCGCGCCCGCTCGAGCTGGTCCTGGATCGCCGGGTCCTCGAACTGCTGGAGGTCCAGGGTGGCGGCGTGGTCCAGGAGGCGGGCGCCCACGTGTGTGGCGAAGAGGTCGGCCAACAGGCTGTCCACCAGCGCCGAAGCGCGGGCCAGGAGGTCTCCCGACACGACGATGGCGGCCTCCAGCGCGACGAGGCGCCATACCACGCTTCCGTCCTGCCCGTCGCGGGCGGCGGCGACCACTGCGTCCAGGATCAGCTTCGCCACCCAGAGCGCGGCCACGGGCACCACCGAACGCACCAGCCGCAGCGCGAGCATCGCCGTGGCCAGGAGCGGATGGGTCTCCCACACCAGGCGGAGGAAGGGCGGCAGCGCGCGCAGCGCCTGGCCCCGTTCGCGCCATCCCGGCGCGCCGTCGCGCGCGCTCATCGGGCGCTCCCCGGCACGGCCGCCGCCACGGCGCTCCGCGCGCGCCGCCGTGGCTCGAGGTCGCCGCTGCGGGCGCGGTCGACGATGTAGTCCGCGGTCCGGAAGGCGTTCGCCACGATGGTGAGCGTGGACGGGGCGCCGGCGGCCACGGGCATGAAGCTCCCGTCGACCACGAACAGGTTCGCCACCTCGTGGGCCCGGCAGAACCCGTCGAGGACGGAGGTCGCCGGGTCGGTGCCGGCGCGGCAGGTGCCGTGCGCCATCACCTTCACCGTGAAGCCCGTGCCGCGGCCGACGAGCTCGTCCGCCCCGGCCGCTTCCAGAATGTCGAGCCCCCGCTGCGCCACCCACGCACCGGCGGCGCGGTGGTGGGGCGGCTCGTACAGATTGAGGCGGGCGGCGGCGAGCCCCCACCGGTCCCTGACCGCCGGGTCGAGCTCCACGCGGGTGGCTTCGTTGGGGAGGAATTCCTGGAACACCTCGAACTCCGCTTCGCGGAATTCGTGGAAGTGCTCGTGGAGCCGCTCCTCCAGCGCGCGTCCCCACAGCAGGCGCCCGTCGGCGCCGACGGCGGCACGCTGCGCGGCCACGATCGGGTTGACGCGCTCCATGTCGAACCGCAGCAGCCCGCCCTTGGGAAAGTCGGAGACGCCTGGAGGGAGGAAGTAGTAGTCCATCACCGAGCGCCCCAGGAAGGAGCCGCGGTGGTGCAGCCCCTTCTCGGGATGCAGCTCGCGGCGGAACCGTCCCCGGCCCGCCGACCCCGCGTGAAGCTGCAGGTGGCGCCCCACCCGGCCCGAGCCGTTGGCGAGCCCGTCGGGGAAGAGCGGCGAGGTGGAGAGGAGGAGGAGCCGCGCGCTCTCCACCGCCGAGGCACAGACGCATACGACCCGCGCGCTCTCGCGGTGCTCCACCCCGTGCGCGTCCAGGTAGATGCACCCCGTGGCCCGTCCGTCCGGCCCTACGGTGACTTCGCGCACCATCACGTCCGGCCGCACCTCGCACCGGCCGGTAGCTTCGGCGCGCGGCAGAAGCGCCGACTGGCCGCTCCCTCGCGCGCCGGTGGGGCACCCGTACCCCGCGCAGAAGTCGCAGTCGCTGCAGGCCGGCCGGCCGCCGAAGGGCACCGAGTTCACGGCGCGCGGAGTGGGAAAGGGGTGCGCTCCCAGGCGCCGCGCGGCGGCGTCGATCCAGGCGGCGAGGGGGTGGGTGGAGACCGGGGGCATCGGGTAGGGACGGGAGCGGTGTCCCTCGAAGGGGTTGGCTCCGCCCGTCCCGGAGATCCCCACCTCCCACTCGGCGGCGGAGTAGTACTCCTCGATCTCGTCGTAGCCGTAGGGCCAGTCCTCCACCTCCAGGTACGGTCCGAACCGCCGCTTCATGCGGAAGTCGTCGGGGTGGAAGCGGTACAGCGTGCCGCCCATGTGCTCCGTTCCCCCGCCCACGCAGCGGGCGATCCATCCCAGCGTGGAGAGGGTGGGCTGCCCCGCCCCCGCGGTGTGGTCCATCACGACGTGCGGATCGTCTTCCAGGGCAGGGGTCCAGAAGCCGGGCCGGTCGGCGAAGAGGAGCTCGTCGTGCCGGTAGTCCGCCCGGGTGTAGCGCGGCCCCTTCTCCAGCACCAGCACGTCGCACCCCGCCTGGCTCAGCCGCAGCGCGAGCGCGGAGCCGCCGGCGCCGCTGCCGATGATGACGACGTCTCTCACGGCGCACCCTCGGTGTTCGGGTGCGGCACGAAGCCGATCGACTTCCACCCGATTCCGCCCGCGTTGCCGCCGTAGCGCGGCGCGCACAGGAAGCCGGTGAGGGAGAGGAGCACCAGGTCGGTGAAGAAGCGCTGCGCCGTGCGGTGCGGCACCTCGGTGAGCCGGGCGAGCACCGCGTCTCGCTCGCCCGGTCCGCACGCGGCGAAATCGCTCTCCCACATCCCGCGCGCGAGCGAGTCCAGGAGCGACACCCCGGACGCCACCTTTGCTTCGGCGCCGGCGAAGGCGTCGTTGGCGAAGAGCCAGTCGGTGTAGCTGACGGCGTCCGCTGCCGTGGCCCCGGCGCCCCTGGCGCCCGGGAGGATACGGTCCATCGCCGCGGCCAGCGTTGCGCGCTGCGCGGCGGTCACCACGCCTCGCGCACGGCTTCGTGCGGCGCCTTCACGCGCACGCGGAAGTCGCCCGGCGTGCAGCCGAAGCGGCGCCGGAACGCGCGGTAGAAGGTCTGGAGGTGTGAGTAGCCGACGGCGTGTGCCACTTCCCACGCGTTGAAGTTGCCGCTGCGCAGGAGCTCTCCGGCAGCCGCGATGCGGAGCCGCTCGATGTACTCCTTGATGGAGACGCCGGTCTCGTCCTTGAAGTGGTACGCTATGTTGTTGTCCCGTATCCGGCAGCGCGCCTTCAGCGTGTTCACGGTCAGCCGTTGATCGAAAAGGGACTCGTTGATCTCGGCCATGAGGGCGCGGACGTGCCATGAGACTCCGTTCGTGGCGGGCGCGTTCGCGAGCCGGAAGCGCTGGAGCGCCGCGGCGATATCCGGGTTTTGGGGCATCGCCCGATGATTGGGTGGAGGGGGCGCGACATCCCGACGCAGTTCGGTCGGCCGGGGAAGGCAAAAACGGAGTCAACGAAGTACATCAACAGCCCACATTGTTCTGCCCTAATCGTCTGCTCAACCGATACAGCCTGTGTTGTATAATGTCAAGTTATGGGATGGTTACGTTCGGCTACATCCACACAGGCCACTAATGTGTGTTTTCGCGATGGCGCATTACGAGCGACCATTTAATTCGATTCTGAATTGCGGTTCAATCGCCACCCATCTTACCCGCCGTTATCAACTCGGACTTCGGTCCGCGGGGGAGCGCTCGGATTCCGGGTGCGGCCCGCGGCGGATTGACCGCGCGAGCGCCACGCCGCTATCCTCCGCCGCGCCAACGCACTCACGCACTAACGCACTCACGCACTTTCTTGATGGCAACCGCCGAGCACGACCTCCTCATCCACACCCGCCGCGACCTCCACCGGCACCCGGAGCTCGGCTTCCAGGAGCACCGCACCGCCGGCATCGTGGCGGAGCGTCTGCGCGCCGCCGGCTACGAGGTGCAGACCGGCATCGCCGAGACGGGCGTGGTCGGCACGTTGCGCGGCGGCGCGGGCGAGGGGCCGACGCTCCTCCTGCGCGCGGACATGGACGCGCTCCCCATCGAGGAGGAGTGCGCGCACGACTTCACCTCCACGCACGCGGGGGTGATGCACGCCTGCGGGCACGACGCGCACGTCGCCATCGCGCTGGCGGTGGCGGAGCGGCTGGCACGCACGCGCGGCGAGTGGGGCGGCACCGTGCGCTACGTCTTCCAGCCCGCGGAGGAAGGCGGCGGCGGCGCGCTGCGGATGGTGGAGGAGGGGGTGCTGAAGGGGGTGGACGCCGCGCTGGGGCTGCACGTGTGGCTGGGGATCGAGAGCGGCGTGGTGGGCGTGGTGCCAGGGCCGTTCATGGCGTCGGCGGGGTCGTTCGAGATCACGCTGCGCGGGCGCGGCGGGCACGGCGCCCTTCCGCACGAGACGATCGATGCCGTGCTGGTCGGCAGCCAGGTGGTCGTCGCGCTGCAGAGCATCGTCTCGCGCAACGTGTCGCCGCTCGATTCGGCGGTGGTGTCGGTGGGTACCTTCCAGGCCGGCACCGCGCAGAACGTGATCGCGGACGCGGCGCGACTCACCGGCACGGTGCGCGCCTTCGACGTGGACGCCTGCGACGAGCTTCCGCGCCGCATCGAGCGCGTGGTGGCCGGCGTGTGCTCCGCGCTGGGCGCCGAGTACAGCTTCGACTACGTGCAGGACACCCCGCCCACCATCAACGACCCCGCCCTCGCCGAAGCCGTCCGCCTCGCCGCCGTGGAAGCGGTCGGCGCCGGGCGCGTGCGCACCGACCCGGACGTGCGCACGATGGCCTCCGAGGACTTCGGCGAGTTCCTGCTGCGCGTTCCTGGCTGCTACTTCTTCGTCGGCGCCCGCAACGAAGCACGCGGCGCCATCCACCCGCACCACTCCCCCCGTTTCGACCTCTGCGAGGACGCCCTCCCCGTGGCGGTGGACGTGCTGGAGCGCGCCGCGCGGCGGGTGCTGGGGTAGGGAGGGCCCTCACCCCCGCTCGTTCCTCGCTGCCCCCTCTCCCGATAACAGGAGAGGGCTGCGCCCTCGCCGTTATCAAGAGAGGGGGCGTGGGTCGCGGATCTTTCGTAGAATAAATGGAAGGGCTGGCCCCCTGGTTCAGCGTGGATTAATGATCCCCGTGCGAACGCAGGAGCATCAGAGCCACATGCGGCCGAGGCCGCATTCGGACAGGAGACCAGCCCTATGCGTGAGATTATCTGGCTT
>DASWNZ010000211.1:0-3149 GCA_036398975.1 Longimicrobium sp. | reverse complement strand
GCTCCCGGCCGGGAGCGCCCCTCTTTTGCGTTTGGGGGGTTGGGTGAGCCCGAGATCCGGCGTTTGAAACCGCTGCAACACACGCGGGAAACCTGCCTTCGCAGGTTGTGGGGGCGGGTTGGGTGTGGGGCACCGGGCACCGCCGCCGCATCACCGGGGGCTAAAGCCCCCGGCTGGAACGACGGGAAGACGGCTGAAGCCGTCTCGTGTAGGCCGGCACTGATCCCCGAGTCCGCGAAGGCGGACTTTGTGCTGTTGTTGCAGCGAGTTCACTCGCCCGACCATCTACAGCCGCTCGACTTCATTGGCGCGGATGAGGACCTCGTCCTGGCGGAAGCGGTGCTCGAGGTCGTGGCGGTAGGCGGTCCACCAGGCGCGGTCCAGGGATTCGTCCATGACCTCGACGATGGCGACGTCGTCGCGGGCGACCTCGCCGCCTTCTTCGCGCCAGGCGCCGGAGGCGGGGGAGCGCAGGTAGGCCGTGACGCCGCCGAAGCGGTCGGTCAGCTCCTGGTTCACGCGGTCGAAGGCGGCGCGGGGGAAGGGGCGGTCGTCGTTGTCGCGCAGGGGAAGGAGGATCTGGACCAGGTGCATGGGGCTCGTCGGGGGTGCGGGAGCACGGGGCGTGCATCTCGCGTGTGGGGGAGGCAATCCGTGGACCTGGCCGGGTCCACACGTGCACCGTCCGGGAGAACCATGATCCGCTGGAAGGCTACCCTCTGCGCGCTCCTGCTCGTGACCGCCTGTAAGAGCTCCACCGAATTCGACGTGGACGGGGTGCGGATCTACGGGCTGGACGGGGCGAACAACCTGGTGGAGTTCGGAAGCCGCAGCGAGGACGCCGTGCGGCGCAGGGAGATCACCGGGCTGCAGCCGGGGGAGATCCTGGTGGGGATCGACTACCGCGCCGGCAGCCCGAGCCTCTACGCCGTGGGGAACACGAGCCGGCTGTACATCATCGAGACGGGCGATGAAGGCGACGACGACGACGTAATCGCCAGGCCGGTCGCGGGGCCGTTCGTCCCGGCGCTGGAGGGGGAGGCGTTCGGCACCGACTTCCACCCGGGCGCGGACCGGCTGCGCGTACACGGGAGCGGCGGGCAGAACCTACGCCTGGACCCCGCCGGCACCGTCTCCGCCACCGACCCGCCGCTGGCGTACGCGCCGGGCGATCCGGGTGCGATCACCACGCCGCGCATCGCGGGCACCGCCTACACCACCGCTGCTCCGACGCTGCTGTACGGCATCGACAGCAACCGCGACGTGCTGGTCACCTTTCCCAACCCCGACGCGGGGGTCGTGAGGACGGTGGGGCCGCTGGGGCTCAACACCTCGGACGACGTGGGGTTCGACATCGTGGTGACGCGCGACGGGCCGATCGCCTTCGCGGTGCTTTCCGAGGCGCGCGTGTCGAGGCTGTATCGCATCGACCTCGCGACCGGCACGCCGACGCTGATCGGGCGCCTCGCCACCCGCACCCCGATCCGCTCCATCGCGGTGCCACCGGGGCAGACGGAACGACCGTCAGATTGAGGCAGGCCCCTGCCCGGCCGCGGAGAGATCCGCGGCCGCTCGGCGTGCGTACTCCAGGAAACGGCTCCGCACACCGGAGCCGCTCCGGACGTACACACGCAAGGGAGAACCGATGCCTCGTTCCACTCCGTTCCGCCCGCTGTTCGCCGTCGCGGCGCTCGCGCTCACCCTCGCGGCGTGCGACGATTCCACGGGCTCGTCGTCGTTCGAGCCGCAGGGGCGGCGCATCTTCGCGCTGGATGGCGCGGGCAACCTGGTCACCTTTGGAAGCCAGAATCCGGGAAGCGTGCGCAGCACTCCGCTCAGCGGCCTGCAGCCCGGCGAGACGCTGGTGGGGCTCGACTTCCGGCCCAGCAACGGAATGCTGGTCGCGGCGGGGAGCTCCAGCCGCATCTACCGGGTGGACACGCTCACCGCCGCCGCGACGGTGATCGGCAGCGCGCCGTTCACTCCGGCGCTCGCCGGTACGGCGTTCGGGTTCGACTTCAACCCGACGGTCGACCGCATCCGCACGCACGGGAGCGCGGGGCAGAACCTGCGGCTCCACCCCGACCTGGGGACGGTGGCTGCCAGCGACACGGCGCTCACCTACCTCACGGGCGATGCGGGCGCCGGCACCACGCCGCGCATCGTGGGCACGGCCTACACCAACAGTGTGGCCGGCGCGACCACGACGCTGCTCTTTGGCATCGACAGCAATCGCGACGTGCTGACGCTGGTGGGCGCGCCCAACGGCGGGCGGATGACGACGGTCGGTGCGCTGGGCGTCAACACGGGCGACGATGTCGGCTTCGACATCTTCGGCGCCGACGCGGCGCGGGAGGTGTACGCCACGCTGACGGTGGGATCGCGCTCCGAGCTGTACACCATCAACCTGACAACCGGCGCCGCGACGCGCGTGGGACAGATCGGGACTTCGAGCCCGATCCGGGGCATCGCCGTCGCTCCCTGAGCACGGCGGACCGCACGGATAACTGGGGCGCCGCGCAGATTCGCGCGGCGCCCCAGTTTGCATCTCATTCCTGTCCTGTCAGGCGCGGACCCGCACCGTCACCGGATCGGAGAGGCGTACTTCCTGGGTGGAGGTGACCCGGTTGAGAACGCGCCGGAACCAGCCCGGATCGCGCCGCGCGCCGCCGTGCTCCATCACCCGCTTGGCCAGCGCGATGACCTCCGGGTTGCTCATCCGCACACATCCGTGCGACTCCGCCTCGCCGAGCGAGTCCACGTCGCGCGTGCCGTGGATGTAGTAGTCCGGCTCGCTGAAGAAGATCTTCACGCGCCCCATCGGGTTGCGCGGATCGCCCGGAGCGCGCGGGCGCCGGTTGCGGGCCCAGCGCTCGTTGGGCGGAACCCAGCGCGGGTTCCAGACGATGCGCCGCGCCGTGAACGTGCCGCGCGGTGTGGGGTGCCGCGGCTGCCCCACCGCCACGGAGTAGCTGTCCACCACCTCCTCGCCCTCCATCACGTACAGCTTGCGGTCGGAAAGGTCGATGGCGAGGGAGAAGTCCGCTGCGTCCTTTCGGGCGGACGCACCGTCCCCCGAACCGGCCACCGCGGGTACCGCCGCCCCCACCAGGATGGCCGCCGCCGCGGTCCACCGTACCAGCATTGAT
>DASWNZ010000210.1:0-10519 GCA_036398975.1 Longimicrobium sp. | reverse complement strand
AGAGGAGCGCCTCCGCCTCCCGCAGCATCCCCAGGATCTGCTCCACCGTAAAGTGCTTCTGCCGCATCGTGAAGTCCTCCTCGGCCTCCCGGCCTCGTGGACTCCCATTCTAACTGGCCCCATTCCGGGGGGGCACCCCAGCAGCCCTCTCCTGTTATCGGGAGAGGGGGCAGCGAGGTGACGAGCGGGGGTGAGGGCCTTACCTTTCCGCCATGCGAATCGCCTCCCTTCTTTCCAGCGCGACCGAGATCGTGTACGAGCTGGGGCTCCAGGAGCACCTGGTCGCCATCTCGCACGAGTGCGACTACCCGCCCGAGGCGCTGCGGCTCCCCAGGGCCAGCCGCGTGCGCTTCGAGCCGGCGGGGCTCACCAGCGGCGAGATCGATGCCGAGGTGCGGCGCTGCATGATGGAGTTCGGCAGCGTGTACGCCATCGACGTGGACACCCTCCGCGATGCGAAGCCCGACCTCATCCTCACCCAGGCCGTCTGCGAGGTGTGCGCCGTACCCACCGCCTCCGTGCACGAGGCCGTGGACGCGCTGCCGTCGCGCCCCACCGTGCTGTCGCTGGATGCGCACACGCTCGAGGAGATCCTCGAGACGGTGGCGCAGGTGGCGGAGGCGGCGGGCGATGCGCGGCGTGGCGAGGAGACGGTGGCGAGGCTGCGCGGGCGGCTGGACCGGGTGGCGGAGGCAGTCGCGGGGAGGCCCCGGCCGCGCACGCTGGCGCTGGAGTGGCTCGATCCGCCGTTCGCGCCGGGGCACTGGATCCCGGAGATGATCGAGCACGCGGGCGCAGAATCGCTGCTGGGGACGGCGGGCGGGCACTCGGTGGAGATCCCGTGGGCGCAGGCCGAGGGGCTGGACCCCGAGCACCTCCTCCTGATCCCGTGCGGCTACGACCTCGAAGCCACACGGGCGGATGCGGAGCGCGCGCGGCCCAGGCTGGAGGCGCTCGCCTCCCTCGCGCTTGCGGAGGGGCGCGCGGCGATCGGGCACAGCGCCTTCTTCAGCCGCTCCGGCCCGAGGGTGGTGGGCGGCATCGAGGCGCTCGCCGCGTGGCTCCACCCCGGCGCGCTGCCCGCAAGCGCCGCCGAGGGGCGGCTGGAGCGGTGGGCGTAGGGCGCGCCGCTTGCACACCGCGCGAACGCAGTGACGGGCATCATCCAACGAAACCACCGCCGGAGGCCGTGCCATGCGCATCCCCACCCGCGTACACGGGGTGCTGGACTACCTGATGGGCGCACTACTCATCGCGGCGCCCTGGCTGCTGGGCTTCGCCACGGGCGGGCCGGAGCAGTGGGTGCCGGTGGGCGTGGGCGCCGGCGCCATCCTGTACTCCCTCTTCACCGACTACGAGCTGGGCGTGGTGAAGCGCATCCAGGTGCCCATGCACCTGCTGCTGGACGGGATCGCGGGTGTGGCGCTGATCGCGTCGCCGTGGGTGCTGGGCTTCGACGAAAAGGTGTGGATCCCCCACGTGGCCGCGGGGGCGCTGGAGGTGGTCACCGCCTTCTTCACCAACACCATCCCCGCCTATGAGCGCCGACGCGCCCGCTGAGCCCGGCGAGTCCGGGCTGGACCTGTACGGGATGGACGTGGAGGAGGTCCGCGCCCGCTCCCGCATCATGATCTACGCGGACGAGGGCGATGGGGTGCACGCGGTGCGGATGGACCGCGGCGTCGAGCTCTACGCGCGCTGCCAGGCCGCCGCGTCGCCCACCGACGAGAGCACGCCGCTCGTGTGGATCGACGTGGCCGCCCCCGGCGAGGACGAGGCCCGCTTCCTCCGCGACACGCTGCACTTCCACCCGCTGGCGGTGGAGGACACCGTCCGCGGCCGCCAGCGCCCCAAGCTGGACCGCTACCCGGGCTACTTCTTCCTCGTCTTCTACTCCGCCGCCATCAACGCGGAGCGGGGGAGGATGGCGCTGCACGAGGTGCACGTCTTCATCGGGCGCCGCTTCATCGTGACGGTGCACGACCACGACATCTCGCCGCTGAGCGAGGTGCTGGTGCGGTGGCGCGCCAACGAGGCCGGCTTCCGCAACGTGGGGGCGCTGGCGCACGCAATCGTGGACACCATCGTCGACGGCTACTTTCCCGTGCTCGACCACTTCGCGGACCGGGTGGACGAGATGGAGAGCCGCATCTACACCAGCGCCAACGCGGGGCAGATCGCGTCGCTGGAGGAGGTGCTGGGGATGCGCCGCGAGCTCACCACCCTGCGCCGCGTGCTCGGCCCCGGGCGCGAGGTGCTGGGGACGCTGGTGAGGCGCGAGCTTCCCTTCCTCTCCCCCGACCTGATGCTGTACTTCCAGGACGTGTACGACCACTCCATCCGCGTGGTTGAAGAGACGGAGGCGCTGCGCGACCGCCTGGGGATGGCGATCGAGGCGCAGATGACCGTCTCTTCCAACCAGCTCAACCAGACGATGCGGCTGATGGCCGCCTGGTCCATCATCCTGATGGCGATGGCGTGGGTGGCGGGCGTGTACGGGATGAACTTCCGCGTGATGCCCGAGCTCCAGTGGCGCTACGGCTACTGGTGGGCGCTGGGGACGATGGTGGCGCTCGGCACCCTCATCTTCCTGTACTTCCGCCGCAAGCGCTGGGTCTGAAAGACGGGCGCCGTTTTTGCGCCGCCGGGCCGCATGCGAAACTACCTTGCTCCCGTCCTGCTGATCCTCGCGGGCGCCTGCGCCTCCCCGCCGTCCGCCGCGCCCGGCACGGGCCCGGCGCCCGCGGCCCCGCGCACGCCGTCGCCCAACCACCCGGGCTTCGACATCGGCCGCTACCCTGGCGACGATGCGCTGCGGGCGTGGCGCGGCGCCGCGCCGTACGAGTGGGTCGGCTACTACCTTCCCGCGCCGTGCCACCGCGATGCATCGTGGAGCGGCAAGCGTGCGGCGCTCCAGGCGATGGGCTACGGCTTCGCGGTGATCTACGTCGGCCAGCAGCAGTTCGAGGGCGACACCGCCACCGCGGCCCCCGGCGCGCCGATCATCTGCTCGCGCACCCTCCTCACCGCCGAGCGGGGCCGCACCGACGGCGCCGATGCCATCGCACGCACCGCGTCGGAGGGCTTCCCAACCGGAACGGCCATCTTCCTGGACGTGGAGCGCGTCTCGACCCTCACGCCGGAGATGTCCGCCTACGTCGGCGCCTGGACGAGCGAGCTGCGCCGCGATGGCCGCTTCCGTCCGGCCATCTACGCCCACCGGGACAACGCCGTGGCGCTGAGAGGAGTCGCGGTTCAGGGAACGGCTGGCGAGGCGGTCCCGTTCTGGGTCGCGGGCGGCCAGAGCTTCTCCCTGGAGCGCACCCCGCGCGAGAGCGGCATCGACTTCGCCGCGGTCTGGCAGGGCCTCCCCGCCCCGCGCACCTGGGCCGGCGTCACCCTGACCGTCGACGAGAACGTCTCCACCACCGCCTCGCCCTCAGCGCCGTAGCTGGCGACTCTGCGCAGTAGATCGGCCCTGGTCCGTGTTGGACCGGGGCCGTTTGCATGTCATTCGGGGAGCTCGTCACCGGGTACCGGCTGGCGGTTGCCTCCCGCGCGCCGAAGCACCTCCAGCGCGGCGGGGAGGTTCGCGCGCTCGGCTCGCTCCCGGAAGTAGCTCTCCGTGCGCAGAGCGGAGAGCTTTTCCGCCACCGCCACGTTGATCAGCTGGTTGAGCGCCACCCCTTCCTCTTTCGCCAGCCGGCGCGCTTCCTCCAGCAGCGAGGGCGGTAGGCGCAGTCGGAAGTTGCCCCGTTCCATACGTACCTCGATTGATCGTGTTCGCCACCACGAGCGACCTCCTGAAGGATGAGCAGCCGTGGAGATCCTGTCCATCCCCCGAACCGCCTCCGATTCTATTCGTCTCAAACAAGCTCCTGTCTTCGGCGCGACCTCTCTCTGCGTCTCCGCGCCTCCGCGTGAGACATGCTGTTCGCGCGGCCAGGCACGAATGCAGATGATGCGACGGATGGTCCCGCTGGTCGTGTGCTGGAGGGGATCTGACGTGGAGTCGTGCAACACTATACATTCCCGCCGTCACCGCACCGCCGAGATGCTTGGACCGCCGGGGCCGCCCCGCCGAAGCCGTCGCGCACTACTGGCGCTTCGTGTAGCTGTATGACGCCATGCTGCGCCCGCGGGTGGAGCGGGCGCGCCGAAGACTTCAACAATCGCAGCCATGACCAACCCGATCCGCGCCTTCGCGGCGCCTCTCCTCGTCGCGGCCGTGCAGGCCGTGTACGCCCCCGCCGCCGCCCAGACGACCGCGCCCGTGCGCCGCGATCCCAGTTTCGACCTGAGCGTGCGCAACATCATGCGCGGCGAGGGGCTGGTGGGCCGCTCGCCGGACGAGGTGCGGTGGTCGGAGGACTCGCGCACCGTCTATTTCCGCTGGCGCGACCCGGAGTCACGCGACACGGCCACGCACGTCTACCGCGTCCGCGCGGCGGGCGGCGCGCCGGAGATGGTGCCGGACAGCCTCGCGTACCGCATCGCCCCCGCGCAGCAGGGCGACTGGAACCCGGAGCGCACCCGCCGGGCGTCGGAGCGCGGCGGCGACGTCTTCGTGGTGGACGCCACCGGCCGCGAGCGCCGCATCACCGACACCCCACAGCGCGAGCGGTCGCCGCATCTCTCCGCGGACGGGCGCACGGCCTACTTCCTATCGGGCAACAACGTCTTCGCGATGGAGGTGGATGGCGGCCTCCTGCGCCAGATCACCGACCTGCGCATGGAGGCCGCGCCGGCCCGCGACACGGCCAGGGGCCAGCGCCGCTTCCTGGAAAACCAGCAGCGCGAGCTCCTGGACGCCGTGCGCGACCGCCGCGAGGAGCGCCTCCACCGCGCCCGCCTGGACTCGCTGCGCGCCAGCGTCCCGCCCGTCTACCTGGGCAAGGACGTAACGCTGCAGGGCGCGGAGGTGTCGCCATCGGGCCGCTACCTGCTGCTGACCACGAACGCGCGCGTCGATGGGCAGAAGACGACCATCGTCCCCAACTACATCACGGAAAGCGGCTTCACCGAGGACATCGCCTCCCGCACCAAGGTCGGCGACGCGCAGGCGGGCGGCCGGGTCGGCATCCTGGAGCTGGCGACGGGGAAGGTGTCGTGGGTGGAGGCGGAGAAGGAGCGCCGCCCGTCCATCGCCGCGCTGGGGTGGGCGCCGCGCGCGGACCGGGCGCTCCTCATGGCCGTGCCCGAGAACTTCAAGGACCGCTGGATCTACGTGGCCACGCCGGATGCGCGCACCACGCTCATCGAGCACCTGCACAACGACGCGTGGGTGGGCGGCCCCGCCTTCTTCTCCGGCGGCTGGACGGGCGACGACCGCGTCTGGTTCATCTCGGAGAAAACGGGCTACTCGCACCTCTACACCGCCCCCGCCACGGGCGGCGCCATCACCGCGCTGACGCAGGGCGACTGGGAGGTGACGGAGGTGCAGCCCTCCGCGGACGGGCGCCGCTTCCACATCACCACCAGCGAGACGCACCCCGGCGAGCGCAGCCTGTACGCCGTGAGCATCGACGGCGGCCCGCGCACCCGCCTCACGTCGCTGGAGGGGTGGACCGATGCGCGCGTGTCGCCGGACGGGCGCTGGGCCGCGCTCCTCCACTCCGCCGCCGACGCACCGGCGGAGCTGTACCTGATGCCCGTTGGCCGCGGCGCCGCGCCCCGCCGCGTGACGACCTCGACCACGGCGGAGTTCCGGCGCGGGCCCTGGATCAAGCCCCAGGTGGTGACCTTCAAGGCGCAGGACGGGGCCACGGTGTACGCGCGCATCTATCGTCCGCGCGACCTGGGCGCCGCGTCCAACGGTGCGGGCGTCCTCTTCGTGCACGGCGCGGGGTACCTCCAGAACGCGCACCGCGGATGGAGCACGTACTATCGCGAGTACATGTTCAACCACCTGCTCGCCTCGCGCGGGTACACGGTGATGGACGTGGACTACCGCGGCTCGGCGGGGTACGGCGGCGCGTGGCGGACGGGGATCTACCGCCACATGGGCGGCAAGGACCTCTCGGACCACGTGGACGCCGCGCGCTGGATGGTGGCCAACGAGGGTGTCGACGCGAAGCGCGTGGGGCTGTACGGCGGCTCGTACGGCGGCTTCATCACGCTGATGGGGCTGTTCACGGAGCCGGACGTCTTCCGCTCCGGCGCCGCGCTGCGCTCGGTTACGGACTGGGCGCACTACAACCATCCGTACACCGCGCGCATCCTCAACCAGCCGCAGGACGACACGCTCGCCTACCGCCGCTCGTCGCCCATCTACTTCGCCGAGGGCCTGCGCGGCGACCTGCTGATGGCGCACGGCATGGTGGACACCAACGTGCACTTCCAGGACATCGTGCGCCTCAGTCAGCGCCTGATCGAGCTGGGGAAGACGAACTGGGAGCTGGCCGTGTACCCCGTGGAGGACCACGCTTTCACCCGCCCCGAGTCGTGGGCGGACGAGTACCGGCGCATCTACGAGCTGTTCGAGCGCACGTTGAGGTGAGGGCCCCCTCCCCCGACCCCCTCCCCCGCCTGCGGGGGCGCAGGGCGGGCGAGGGGGAGACAAGATTGTTCCCCGTTCCCCAATGTTTCGGCCCGGACCTTGCCCATTCACCACCCGCCGGAGCGAGCACATTCGTAAGCGTTTGTCTGTGATACGGTTCGGCACGTGCGTTGCATTTGAGGAGCCACGGGGACAGGTCAGCATGCAGGCGGAGCGACGGAGGGCCGGCGCGACGCAGACACCCAGGAGGGACCCATGAACCGCATCGACCGTGAGCTTTCCGACGCGCTTCCGCAGCCCAAGGGCCCGTTCACGGACGCCGAAGCGCTGGAGCTCCTGATGGCGTACCGAAAGGATCCCTCCAACGTCCCCTGCCCCATGTGCGGCCCGGGGAACATCGAGGTCCTCGCCTTCATCGAGCCGCAGATCGACCCGAACGGCTTCGCCTCGGTCACGGACCCGGAGGGCGAGTACGCCGCCGCGCTCTACTGCCACAAGTGCTTCCGCGCCGTAGGCATCCTGGCCGGCGTCGGGCGCGAAGAAGGGTGATCCCGCGCCCCTCCCGCATGGGGCACCAGACACGCTGATCTTCCCATCGAAGGGTCCCCGGAGCGGAGCGCACCACGTGCGCTCCGCTTCTGTTTGTAAGGCCCCCTCCCCCCGACCCCCTCCCCCGCCTGCGGGGGCGCAGGGCGGGTGAGGGGGAGAACTCCGTGTGTGGCGCACAGATCGGGTACGGCCGCGATTCATCGCACCCGTGCCACGCGCTGCTCCGCCCCTGTCGCCGCGCACCAATCTCCGTAGGGGCAGACCTGCGTGTCTGCCCTCCCTCTACCTTCCTCGACACCCGCCCGACGGGCACAAATCCCGTAGGGGCCGCCCCACGTGGCTGCCCGTGCCCTCCCCCGCCCCGCCCTACGCCCCCTGCACCGTATTCCTCCGCGCTCTCCGCGCCTCCGCGTGAGGCCCGTAGTTAGACGCCGTGGGGCACACGAAAAGCGGCGGCGCGGCCGATGAAGCCGCGCCCCCGCTACCTTCCAAACCGAGATCTCTACCTCGTGACGCGCGTGCTCCCGGAAAGCAGCGCCATCGGCCCAAAGGTGGGGCGGCCGAGCGGGCCGGCATCCACACCGACCGTGCCGTTCAGCCGATAGGCGATCGAGCGGCCGGTGAGGGCGTTCATGATCACGCCCCCGAGCGAGGGAACGTCGCTGAAGCTGATCGCGATGTCGAGCGGCACCACCGTCTGGCCGCCGGCGGCGAGGGGGACGCCGAGCGGGAAGTTCACCTCCGCCGCCTGCCGCCCCTCCAGCTCCAGCTGCCCGGCCAACGTGCTCAGCGTGAGCGCCAGCGGATTGGGGTTGGTGACGCGCGCGTAGAGGCGGATCGCCGCGCCGCCGGCGGGACGCCCGGGGCCCGGCGGCAGGAGGCGGAGCTGCGCCTGCTGGTTCTGGTCCACCTGGAAGGTCGGCGCGCTCAGAAAGGCGCCCAGGTTGCCCATCGATGCGCAGCCGGAAAGCACCGCCAGGAACGGCAGGAGCAGCGCCTGGCGCCGGAACGGGATCGTGCGTCGCGTATACATCTTCTTTCGCCTCATGGAGATGCGCCACCTCGGGGCCGCCACGGCGGCCACACGCGCCACCACCTTTGCAAGAGCGGAGCCCCACTCGTCTGCATCCCGCCTTGAGGCGCGGAAAAGCGGCGCGGCTGCACGTATCGGGGGCGTTCCGGCTGGAATGGAAGGTGCATGGGGACGCGGGTCCCGAAACCGGGGGGCGCCCGCCGCAGGGGACAGTCGGCGGCGAATCCGGGGGACGGACACGACGGGGGACGGGCGGCGCCGCACGACGCGGCTACAGGCGAACGGACATCACGAGGAGGGAGCGGTGGACACGGACATGACGCAGCCCGGAGGCGGGGTACCGCCGGTGCCGGTGTCGGACATCATCGACGGGCTCAACGACCTGCTCCAGCTCGACCATGACGCGATCGGCGCGTACGACGTCGCCATCGAGAAGCTGGCGGACCGCGATCACGCCAACCAGATCCTGGGCTTCCGGCGCGACCACGAGCGCCACATCCAGGAGCTGAACGAGCTGATCGCGTCGCTGGGCGGCGAGGCGAAGAACCAGCCCCATCTCACCGGGCCGTTCAAGCAGGCGCTCCAGAGCCTCGGCGCAGTGGGCGGCGACCGCGGGGTGCTCGCCGCATTCCGGCAGAACGAGCTGCAGGTGCGCAGCAAGTACGAGCTGTACGCCGCCAAGGCCAACCACTGGCCGCAGAACCTGAAGCGCGCCATCGACCGCAACGCGCTGGACGAAGAGCGGCACTACCGCTGGGTAGCCGACGCGATGCAGGCGATGGGCGTGGGGATGGGTGAAGGCCCCGAGATCGACGCCGCCACCGCCGCGCGCGAGAAGGCGCTGGTGACGGGCACCACCGTGGAGAACGCCGTCGAGACGATCGTGGAAGTGGCCGGGGTGGCGAGGGAGCGCATCGTGGACGCGGCCGGCACCGCGCGCGAGCGGCTGGCCGACGTGGCGGGAACGGCGCGGGAGCGTGCCACCGAGCTCGCCGGCACTGCGCGCGAACGGGCGGCGGAGTTGGCAGGCACGGCGCGCGAGCGGGCGACCGAGCTGGCGGGCACCACACGCGAGCGCGTCAGTGGCCTGGCGGAGACCGTGCGCGGCGGCGTCGCGGACGGGACCACGGGGGCCGGCAACCGCATCTCCGGGCTGCTGGACATGGAAGAAGGGCCGCTCGCCGCGCCGGTGGGCCGGGTGCGCGGCGGAGTGGGAACCGCCCGCCAGGGCGCGGTGGACGCGACATCCACGCTGGAAGCACGCATCCGCGACAAGCCGGTGCAGACGCTGCTCATGGCGGGGGTGGCTGGATTCGTCGTCGGACGTCTACTTCGATAGGAGCAACGATCCATGGATGAGACTCGTGATCCGTTCGGGGAAGACCGGACGATGAACGATGCGGACCGCCTTCCCGCGGGGCACGCCCTTCCCGGCGCCGACGTGCGCGTCGGGGACTCGACCGTATACAACACCGGCACCGAGGTCGGTGCCGGTGCGACGGGCGGAGCCACGGGTGCCGCCCCCGCCGACCCGGACGCCACGCGCGCCGAGATCGAGCAGACGCGCGCCCGCATGTCGGAGACGATCGACGAGATCGAGGAGCAGCTTCTCCGCCGCAAGCAGACGCTGGAGGAGAAGCTGGACGTGAAGGCGCAGGTGCGCGAGCGCCTCGCCCCCGTGCGCGAGCGGCTGGCGCCCATCCAGGAAGAGGTGCACCGCCGGCCCCTCCTGGTATTCGGCGGCGTCTTCGGCACGGGGCTCCTCCTGGGCTACCTCACCGGCGGCGACGACGACGACCGGCCGCGCCGCTCCGGTGGCGACGCGGAGTACGACGGCGGCACGGACGTGCGCGCCCGCCGTTGGGAAGAGCAGTCGCGCCGGCTGATGCGGCAGAACAGCGAGCAGGAGGAGGAGCTTCGCCGCCTCCGCGCCCGCCTGGAGGAGGCCGAGCGCCGCGCCGCGCGCGACCAGGAGCGCCAGGAACGTGGCGGCGGATGGCGCAGCTCGCTCGGTAGCGCCATCGGGGGGATCTTTGGCGGCCTCCTGGGCCAGATTCGCGGCCGCGACGAAGAGGAGGAGGAGTACGACGTGGAGGTGGAGGTGCGCGCCACCGGCGGATCGTACGACAGCTACTCGCCGTCCACCTCGTACGAGTCGGGCGCCTACCCGCGCCGTTACGGCACCGGGTACAGCGAGAGCGAGTACGGCGGCACCGGCTACTCGAGCGGCCCCCCGTACGGCGGCGACGACTACCCGCAGCGCGGCTTCAGCCAGGGCGCCCACTACGACAGCGGCCTGGAGGATGGCGGCTACGAGTCCTCCACCGACTACCGCCCGCGCGGCGAGTACGACCAGGGCGACGGCTTCGGCAACGGCTGACCTGCGCCATGGACGGATCGAAACCGGGGGCGGCGCCATGTGCGCCGCCCCCCCCCGC